>NZ_JBIXJN010000003.1:0-345871 GCF_052871115.1 Rhizobium sp. LARHSG275
GCTCATCCACGGTTGTAACCGGAGGGGGAAACGGGCGACTTCGTCACGCCTCTGGCTGGGTGGCCACCCAGCCAGAGGCTCAATCGCTTCCATCGCACATAAAATCTAACATGCAGATACAAGGGGCTGGTCTCGCCGATTTCCAGAGGCAAGATCTCGCGACACTGAACTCTGTTTGTGTCTCAATCCACAGGAAGCCGGTAGACACTGTCAGCAGTTCGAGCGCCGCGGATCTGAAAAGACACGCGGCGTTGTAATGATTATTGCTCGATGGCGAAGGTCACGGTGACGCTGACATTGTAATTGTTCTCGCCGCCCTGGACGGGAACGGCAGCGTCGGAGGCCTCCTTCATCATCGTGGCGCGATAGACCGGCTGCGGCATCGCGCGCGGCACATTCTCGTTGATCTCGAGAATGCGGCCGAGCTTGACGCCGGCGGCTTCACTCAGCGTCTTCGCCTTCTTGACGGCACTGGCGACAGCATCCTTGCGTGCCTCGTCGATCACGGCGTCCGGCTTGTCGTTGGTAAACTGGATATCGCCGCCCTGGTTGATGCCGAGGCTGACGGACTGGTCGATCACCGCGCCGAGCTTGGCGAGGTCGCGCAGGCGGATGGTGATCGAATTGATAGTCTGGTAGCCGATCAGCTGCGGCTGCTGCTGTTGGCCGTCGACCGGCTGCGGATAGTTGTATTGCGGCTGGATGGAAAAGCCCGAGGTCTGCAGGTCGCGCTCGGCGATGCCGCCGCTCTTCAGCGCGGCAAGCACGTCGTTCATCGCCTTGTTGTTTTCATCGAGCGCTTCGCGGGCGGTTTTCGCCTGTTTGACGACGGCGAGATTGACGACGGCCATATCGGGAGCGATGGATGATTCGCCGTCGCCGGTCACCGAAATTACCGGCTCGCGCGGTTTTGCCTCCTGCGCGAATGCGGGCGCTGCGGCGGCGGGCGGCAGCGCCAAAAGGGCGGTCATCAGGACAGTTCTGGTATAGTTCGGCGCCATGTTTTCATTCCTTGGTTGTCGTTTCCCTGAACAGCTTTCTGTCGGTTGATTGTGAAGCTATTGCGGCGGAAAAGACAGGCGCATGCGTAGCGAGAGAAAAATGTGTGGGATGCCTGCGTTGGAGCCTAAGCCCCAAGGACGTCCGCCGAGCCGAAACGGCTGGACCGGAACCGACGGCTCGCTATCATATGGCGACCATCGACGACGAGGAGGCACTGTTCGACACTCGATCCCGTCCCGGCCGAGATCGCCACCGCGATTTCCGACGGCATAAGTGCCTTCAACGAGAGCGCTGAGATCAGACGCGGGGCCTTCACCATCGTCTGGCGGGAGAGTGGAGAGCTTGCCGGCGGGATAACGCGGCTGTTTCCATCTCGGTTCTTTTGGGTCGCAAAATCGCTGCGCCTGAGCGGCATCGGCAGGAAGCTGATGGCGGCGGCGGAAGAAGAGGGCCGCCGCCGCGCCGCCGTCATGGCTTGCGTCTACACGCTCTCGACCCAGGCCCCGGACTTTATCCGAAGCTCGGATATGTCGAATTCGGCAGGGTCAGCGGGCATGCGGGAGGCCGGCCCGTTGACCGGATTTGGTTCCGGAAGGAATATTCCGCCGCGGACTGATCAGGAGCCGCAGACGGCTTCAACATCTGATGTCATTTGGGGTGACATGTGAGATCGCTATCGCGGGACGCGGGTCAGCTGATCGCCAATCGTCCGACTAGGCGCCGAAATCGTCCATGAAAGATGGATGGATGGCGGGCTTGCGCTCTTCGCGGGCGCTCCGAATACGCTGGGGAACAGCACCGAGACCGGCGACGAAACGGGTGAGGAGATTGCGGTTGAAAAGTTTCTGTATGGCACTCATGGCAGTTTACTCATTCTTTTTTTTGTTAGCCGGCAGCATATATTTTGCCCAGGCTGCCATAACAATGGGCAATTTTGCATGACAGTTATGTGACGGTGCATGGCTCGGGCGGGGCTGGCCTAAAAGGTGATCACATTGGCGTTAGAAGGGGCCGCCGAGAGCGTCGGGCGCTATAAATCCTCGTCTGTATTCGCCCTGGCGTGGTAGATTGCCCGCTTGGGGTAAAACTAGGCCCCTTCCGAAGGAGAAGCTCAGATGAACCGATTTTTCGCATTTATCGCGACCGGAACGCTGATCAGTCTTGCCACGATCATTTCGGCTTGCACTTCGTCCGGAAGCCTCGACCAGACTTCGTCGATCGGCGGCGGTTACTATGAGAGTCAGCCGCTCAACCCGGCCTGTGGGGGTGGGTTCAGGCCGAGTGATGGCCGCTCTTGTAGCTATTAGAAATCTGCGCCGATCGGGGATGATGCCGCCGGACGAAGCAGGGTGATTCAATCAGACTTCTAATTTCCCAGCGCTAGTAGCTGCATGGGCGATCATTGCCGAATCCATCGCGGCAGGCGGGCCGAAGGGCAAAGTCAGCACTATGAGCGGTATAGCCGATCGAGCCCGTTTGCATCGAGTCGTTTGGGCTGGTGCTGCAGGCCGATGCCGACATGGCAATGACGAAGACGGCGGTCATGGCCTCCAATAGTTTGCGAGTTTGAAGCATCTCCTCACCCCTCACTATCCAAGGTGTCCGTATAATCCTGGCAAATAGGGCCATGGGACGTCCTGATCACTGTCGTTGTCGATCAAGATTTTGTTATGGCGGAAAACCCCTTCACCAGCGCTCGCCGCCACGATCATGGTTGCATGGCAACGCCTACAGAAGGGATCCACGGCTAAGTCGGCTTCACCTAAAGAACTAGGCGTGGCGAAATGGCCGCGCAAGGCATCAACTATCGATGATCTAGCCACTGGTTGCCAATTCACCGAAGATGGAAAAATAGGGTCACGCCGCTCGACGAGCGGATAGCGCATGCGTTCGAGTTACCGGGAGCCTACATGCTTCATATCGCCAATATTGCTCCACCTCGGTTCAGGCTATGGACGCGCGCTTCACGAGAATGGCGCCATGGTGAGCCCGAGCTTCGGATCCTCGATAGATTATGCCGTCGGGGCCAGACTGCAATCGATATAGGTGCGAACTACGGTGTCTATTCTTGGTTCCTGTCCAAGTATGCGCGCGATGTCGTCGCCTTCGAACCCCAGCCTAACATGGTCGCTTTTCTGAAGGCTGCGCTTGGTTCGTCGGTTCGGGTCGAGCAGGTCGCACTGTCCGACAGCGCTGGCGTTGCAACGATGCGGATCCCTAGTGATCAGCTCATGGATGGCTGCGCCACGATTGAGGAGCAGAATACGCTTTCGACGCAAAGTGTCGAAGAAATTTCCGTTCCAACCCGGCGCCTGGATAGCTATCGGTTCGGCACTGTAGGCTTCATCAAGATCGACGTTGAAGGGCACGAACTGAAAGTGCTCGAAGGCGCGGAGGCTATATTGCACCGGGATCACCCAAACCTGCTCATCGAAGCGGAAGACCGGCATCGACCCAACGCCGTCGCCAGTGTGATCGACTATCTTAAGCCGTTTGGATATTCTGCCTATTGCCTGAAAGACCGAAAATTTCGTTCCCTGTCGATCGACGAGGTCCGGAAGAGCTCTTCCGAAACGCCTTACAACTACGTTTTTTCCATCCGCGGGGATCTATAAAGCGCCCTTTCGTGTGCCCCGTGCCCACGACCCCCTTCATTAGATGCTGTGATGGCGGCAGCCGATGTTTCGCCCCATATCGCCCCTATGGCCCAATCAATGACTGGCCTTCCATAGACCGAGCGAGCGGAGATTGCAGTTGGCGATTGCGGCCGACTGCTCACAGCCGGCGGCTCCGCTCTCCCTTCTGACACGCCGTGCCGAAAGATGCGGATCAAGGTTGCCTCGGCCACGCCTACAGATGTCGTTTGATTGGACAACAACTATATGGGGAGCCGCAGCCTGTCGAAGGAGTCCCATTCACCCGGTCGATTGCCGATCTGGAGTAGTAGGAGAGAGCGAAGGTCAAGCCCGGTCGACGACGAATTCGCCGAGGTGGTAGCCTTTAGCAAAGGAACTGAGGCGGCCGGCACAAGAGTGGATATCGCTTTTGCGTTGGGCATAGTCGGATCAGGCGCCCGCAAAGCCTTGAAGGTAATAGCTGAGATCCAGAACAAATTTGCCCATAAGCTCGAGATACATTCATTTGACCATCCCGATGTGACGAAGTTGATCGACAAACTTAAATATATCGACTTCGCGATTACCGGGCCGGGCGCCGAAGGCCTAATGCGCCTGTGGAATCGGTCACCGAACTCGGAGGTGACGTCTGGAAGCGGATGGCGTGCATCCGACAATCCTTTCGACCATCGGGGAAAGTTTGAGAAGACCTGTGGGTTTCTGCAGCATTCCTTGCGAACGAGCGTGCCGGGATCGACGCACCCAGATCTTCACGAGAAATGAGTACGCCCGGCGAAGGGCGGTTTGTGCGGCTCAGGACAAGACATTCGAATGCTTTTTTGAAACGGAAAATTCCGAAACCTGGTATCAAAATTCCGGGATTTGCGCCGGCTACACCGGCTGGATTGATACAAGAGGAATGGTGGGCCCGGAGGGACTCGAACCCCCAACCAAGCGGTTATGAGCCGCCGGCTCTAACCATTGAGCTACAGGCCCTTGGCGCCGTGTCCGGCGCTTGGATGCCGGGGCAATGGTTCCCGCAGCACGGTTTCCGCTCTAACGCAAATCTGGAGGAGCCACAAGCGGGGAGCGCATGCATCTGTGGATGATGCATATTTCGCGGGCAGCCCTGGAACCTTCTCGCGCGGGCGACACTTATTCAAGTCACATTCCGCATGAAGAGGGTGATCGCAGATGGTGGCTTTGAACAGCGCCGTGGTGCTCATCGTGGAGGACGAGCCGCTGATCCGGTTCAATATCCTCGATGTGCTGGAGGAGGTCGGCCATGTAGCGCTGGAGGCGGCGAATGCCGACGAGGCTCTGGTGGTGCTGAAAGGCAGGCAGGATGTCGATATCCTCTTCACCGACGTCAACATGGCCGGTTCGATGGACGGCCTGCAGCTTGCCAATCGGGTGAGGGCGATGCGTCCGAATATCGGCATCATCATCACCTCGGGCATGGTGAGGCTCGATCCGATGGCGCTGCCCGCCAATACCGCCTTCCTGCCGAAGCCCTACATGCACGACACGCTGATTTCAACGATCGATGCCCTGATGACGTAAGCACGCCGCGCAGCCGCAAAACGGGGACTGTTTTTGCGGCTGCGCGCGAGGCGCCGGGAGACATGCTCGTCTTCAGGCAGGGCGGAGGGGACCACACCCTCAGCTGAAGCTGCTCCTCAGCGCCTCGTTCTCATGATGGGCCTTCTTCTCGTAGATCGTGAACAGCGCCATCGAGAGGAGATAGGAGAGGAAGGGATCCCCTATCTGCGTGGCGATCTCGCGGGATGCAAGAACATGGCGCTCCAGCGCGCCGATATCCTTCTGCATTGCGGTCTGTGTGGCGGTTTCAGCGAGGCGGTTCATGCTGCCATCTCCAGGAATTGGGTCACGACCGAGCGGGCCGGCACGTGCCTGACATAAAGGGGTAGGGTGAGGCCGAGGGCGGCGCGCATCTTGCGCAGCACCCGGTTCGATACTTCGAAGGCGCCGCAGCAGACGGGATATTTGCCGTAGCCGTCTGCACGGCCGAGTTCTTCCACTTCGGCGCCGGCGCGCTTGTAGACGCGCTTGAGGTAGGGCTCGTAGTTGGAAATCATCGTATGGATGCCGTGATCGAGCGCGCATTCGCAAAGCGCAAGCAGCATCATGGAAAAGGCGCGGCCGGCGTCGACATTGGAGAAATCCTTGGCGATCGCCTCCTCGTCGATGCACATGCGCGTGCCTTCCCAGATGCCGGGGGCGATAAGATTGGCGGCATCGGGAAACGTCTCGCGGAAGACGTCGTAGAGAAGGGTCGGGCCTGTCGTCGGCATCAGACGCATGCCGCCATAGAGCCGGGTGCGGCTGTCGTTGCACCAGACGAGATAGGCGGGGGCGAGCGAATCGTAGCTGTCGCGTTCGTAGGGGCCGATGACGGGAACGTCCCAGCCGAGCGTATCGGCGAAGACCTTCTTGCGCAGGCGAAACATCTGGTCGAGTACGGCAGCGTATTTCTGATACTCATGTGCCTGAACGATAACGAACATTTTGCCCTCCAGCGTTTTCAAGTTCGTGGAAGGCAGAATGGTTCAGGCGGGCCGGATCGGAAATTCCCTCAGATGGGCCCCCTCAGATGAGGGGATCAGGGATTGATGATGCGTAGCTGCACGGCCCGCGAGGCGGCGGCCGAGATCGTGGCGCAGCCGAGCTTGAAGCGGGCGGTCTTCAGATAATCGCGGGTGGTATGCTCGGATATGCCGAGGATGACCGAAATATCCTTGTAATCCTTGCCCAGCGCCGTCCAGTGCAGACATTCGATCTCACGCGGCGACAATGCCGGCACCGGATCGTTTTCGCCATGCAGCTCGTAGACGGCCTTGCGGTGGATCAGGTGGGCGATCTCGATCCATTCATTGCGGCAGCGGCGGACGAGCTCGGCCCATTCCTCGGCCGGTATGCGGGCATTCAGCGACAAGAGCGCACGACGTTGCGCTTTGTCGGCGACGGGAATGGAGTAGCCGTTGCCGCCGATGCCGTGCTTCTGCGCATCGACCAGCATGGCATAAGCCTCGGGCGTCGGCTCGACCTCACTCCAATCGAAGGGCAGCTGGCGTTCGAAGCCCTGTTTGACGATGGGATCGACCTTCACATAGCTATTCAGGAGATAGCGGGAGACCCAGGCATCCGGATAGGTGGTGCGTACGAAGGGCGAATCGATCTTGGCCGCGATCGTCTGGGCGAGATGGTAAGTCACGAAATCAAGGGCATATTCTGCCTGGAGAATGCGGATGCCGGCATCCACATTGGCCGCAGCCTTGATCTGTTCGAAAGCGGGCTCGAACTTTTCGCTGTAGGTATTCTCAATCATTTCCACTGCCCCAATTCCCTCAATCCTACCGTGAGGACCGCCATAAATACAAGGCATCCCCACATATGCGGGGAATGACAATCCGGGCCCCATCTGCTAGCGCCTGTCATGAGGAGACCTCATATGGACAGCAAGAGACCATTCGCGATTGCCGAATGCCAACAGGCCGCCAAGGGCCTGAAATCCAGCTGGCAGGACATGGCAGGCTCCGAAGCGCTGATCCGCGCCCTCGTTGCCGAACGCAACGGCGACACGCCGCTGGCGCTGTTCTGGACCGAGGTCCACCGGGCGCTCTGCCAGGAAAGCAACGCTTTCTGACGATCGCCTTCCCGAGGGGCTCAGGCTTTTCTCCGCAATTTAGACAGGGCAATGATGCCAGTCGGCAGGAAAATCCCACCGCCATCTACCAGATTGCCGATGAAGACGTCTTCATTCATGTCGTGATTCGATTTCGCGGCGAAAGGATCGGGACGTAGCGTTCTGGATCTATGGTTAAGAAATCCGTATCGATTTCATCGATTTGTTCCAAAACGGTTGGCGAAGCGTTTGCAGCAGGAGCAATGGTGCTTGTGGAAACGGTTACATTCCGTCGCGCCTTTGTAGCGCCGGCAGAATTTCGGATATCATCACCGATGTATGGAATGGAATGACTGAAAAGCGTGTGCATCTGGTCTTCAAGACCCATCTCGATATCGGCTTTACCGACCATGCCGAGAAAGTCCGCGGCAATATCACGAGCGCTTCATTCCGCAGGCGATCGAGACGGGCAACCCCAATAAGTGGGGAGCGAATTTCCCGATGTGGTGGCAGGGAGATTTTCAGGCGCGCTTCCGGCTCAGCCTCGGCTGAGCCGGAGGCAGGGAAGGCTTAGCCGACCTTTGTCGAAGGATTGACCCAGTCCTGACGCGGCACTTCGGGCCGCTGCGGTTTCGGACGAAACTTCACCAGCACCTCGCGACCATCGACAGAGGCTTGCGTGCGTTCCAGCGCATCGCGTTCGGAAACGGCCTGGCGCCAATGCTCGTCATCGCGGCCATCGGGCCGGCCCTGTTCTTCCCAAATCGCGTAAGCTCTCTTGCTGATCCATTCGTGGCGTCTGTCGCTCATCGATCCATTCCATTCATCAAAAGCGTTATTCGGCAATTCTGTCCTGCAGGACCGGTGGCCGGCGCTTGGCTGCCATCAGCAGGTCGAGCTCGATCGAGGAGGGCCCGAAACGGGTGAACAGGCTCTCAGCCTGGTCGTTTCGGAGGCCGTATTTGGAGGCGAATTCATCAAGGCTGTAGGGACGGCCGCGCAGGATTCTGCTCCGGCGCTCCGGTTCACGTATTTGCGTCATTGGTGGTAACCCCAGTCGGTTTGGCGGATGCGGGAACAAAACAGATTACAATGCCAAAAGTTCCGTGATTTCCAGCGATCTCTGCCCTTTGTCCCATTCCGGACCGATCTCAGGCGGGAGGCAAAAATATTTGACGAATGGCGCACGCCAAGAAAATTTCCACTAAAACATGCAAGAATATCATGGCGTTATGGAATTTGCTTCCATGCGCTGGGATAAATGGGCTTTACCCCAGCGCGTTACCCTATAGAATCAATCGTGTTATTCGGTTCGCAGGGGCAGCAAAACGTTCCGTTCCCCGCGTTTGGCGCGACCGATACCGGAGGACTTTGGCTTCAATCCATCAAGAGGAGACAGACATGATCAATGCACTGCCGCCACTTCATGACGGCCATGCGCCGTTCGACCTCCAGCAGCTGTTTCGCGAAGCGCTCTATGCCTTCGAGGAATGGGACAGTGAATTGACCGAACCGATCGTGACCTACGAAGGACGGGTCATGCCCATCAGCTTCGTTTTCGAAGCCATGCGCGAATGCACCGACATCGTGCCGATGAACATCGTCGGCGCCGTCACCGAACGGCTGACCAAGCCGTGGGAAGGCGAAGGCCCGCTCGACCAGATGACCTTCTCGACGGCGGCGCGTGTCATGCGCGTTTTGGTGCGCAAGCGCCTTCACGTCACCGGGGTTGCGGATATCGTCGCCGTTTCGGCCCACGCGTCCGAAGACCAGGGCCGCGACTGATAGGGTGAGGATCGCGGCCATGGCTGCGATCCTTTTTCGCTTTTTGGCGGAACCTCGCTTATTCCCAGCCGTTTAATTCGGCAGGCACAGCCCGCCACTACAGCGCCCTTTCCGAGAGTCGCAAAGGGCGCTGTAGCACGTGGAATTGCTGCATGATCCATTCCTAGATCGATCCCGATTTAAGAATTATGCAGTGGTGACGGGCGAGGAATGAAGCACCATGCTAAAATCTATTGTTCATGAAATCATCGGTACACCCAGGCGTGAGCCTGAGCTTCCGCAATCGCTCGAGCAGTTTCGCGATAGGAAACGGGTGCTGATCATCTTTGCCGATGCGCAAGATGACCGCGCGCTTATCCAGGACGAATGGCTGCGCAAGGCGCATATGCGCTTGATCGAGGAAGACGTCGAGGTGTTCAGCATCGCCGGCGGCGGCGCGTTTGCGCTGTTCGACGATGACTGGGAACTCGATGCCGACGATATTCGCGAGCGGCTGCAGGGGCCGCCGTCCGGCGAGTTCGGGCTGATCCTGATCGGACGCGACGGAACCGTTAAGCTGCGCTCGAGCGAGCCGATGAGCGCCGAGGATATCTTCGCTGCCTTTGAGATGTTGCCGAAGAAGACGCCTTGGTAGCGTTTCGAAAGCCATTTGAAGCGGGCGCGGTGAAGCATCCGCGTCCCGCGTCTTTTGCATGTTCAGAGTTCGAAGGCTTCCTTGAGGCCCAGGCTCTTGCGTTCGCGCAGGTCGAGATCGGCCTCGATATGGGCGATGTGATGCAGCATCAGCTGGCAGGCGCGGTCGAGTTCGTCGGCTTCGATCGCCGAGATGATGTCACCGTGTTCGGAATGGCCGCAGCTCGATGCGGTCGACTGCCCGTAGAGCGCAATCACCAGAGACGAGCGGGCGACAAGCTCTTCCATGAAGCGCTGCATGATTGAGTTTCCCGATAAGGCCGCCAGCATCAGATGAAAATCGCCCGATGCCTTGATTTCGGCGCGGCGCGCCGTCTGGCCACGCTCGCTCATCAGGCGGCCTTCTTCCAGCAGAAGCTGTCGCAGATGGGTAATGTCATCAGGCGTGATCCGCGCCGCTGCCTCGCGCAAAATGCCGGGTTCGACCAGCCGGCGGGCGGAAAAGATCTGACGAGCCTCTTCCGGCGAGGGATAGGCGACGAAGGCGCCGCGGTTCTTCTCGACGCTGACAAGACCTTCATAGGACAGCGCCTGCAGGGCGGCGCGGGCAAGCGTGCGGCTAACATTGAAGAGATTGCCGACGTCGCCTTCCGAAAGCTTGGTGCCGGGCGAGAGCCTGCGCTCGACGATCGCTTCGCGAATGGCATCGCGGATCTGTTGCGCGCCTGTTTCGGCGGAGTCTTCGGCCTGCTGAGCCTTGGCGGCGGATTTCATGAAATTTATTTCCCGATGGTCGGCAAAGCATAGCCATGTTCGCAGCAAAAGTTAAACAGATTTTGTCCCGGAACTGGTGGTTAGATTGTATACGATAATTTGCACAAATTGCGCACGATAGCCTAAATCATGTGCAGATAGCGCTGCGCCTATAATTTGCTCTCTCAATGGCGCTTTTGATAAAGTCATTGTGTTGCAATGGCTTACCTCAAGACAAGGAGTCTGGCACGGCAGATGCATCGTCTTTTCCGAACAGGGGAACGCAGATGTCGAAAGCGGCAGAGATCGATATAGTATCCGTTTCGAAGGCCTATGGCGCGACGATGGCGGTCCATGCGATCAGCTTGAAGATTCCGGCCGGCTCCTATTGCTGCTTCCTCGGTCCGTCGGGCTGCGGCAAGACCTCGACGCTGCGCATGATCGCCGGCCATGAGAGCATCTCGTCGGGCGACATTAGGCTCGGCAATGTCGTTGTTACCGATTTTCCGCCGGCCAGGCGCGGCACGGCGATGATGTTCCAGTCCTACGCGCTCTTCCCGCATCTCGATTTGATCGACAACGTCGCCTTCAGCCTCAAGATGAAGGGCGTCGACAAGCAAGAGCGCCGGGCCAAGGCGCTCGAGATGCTGAAGCTGATGCAGATGGAGGGTTATGCCAACCGGCGTCCGGCCCAGCTTTCCGGCGGCCAGCAGCAGCGCGTCGCGCTGGCGCGCGCGCTCATCACCGATCCGGAAGCGCTGCTGCTCGACGAGCCACTGTCGGCGCTCGATCCGTTCCTGAAGATCCGCATGCGTGCCGAACTCAAGAAACTGCAGAAGACGCTCGGCATCACCTTCGTGCACGTCACCCACAGCCAGGAAGAGGCGATGGCGCTCGCCGACGTTATCGTCATCATGAATGACGGCCGGATCGAGCAAGCGGCGGCACCGCGCGAGGTCTTCGAGCGGCCGGCGACGGCCTTCGTCGCGCGGTTTATGGGCGATCACAACGTGCTGTCCGGCCGGGTGACCTCGAGCGAGAACGGCGTGCTCGTCATGACCGTACCGGAAGGTCAGAGCTTTTCCGTGCGCGGGACGGGCAGGGAGATCGGCGAGCCGGTCGATATCGGCATCCGCACCGACCGCGTGCGGCTGCAGGTGGCGAGCGAATGGACACTCGGCTTCGATGGCATCGTCTCCAACATCGAATATCGCGGCTCTTCCGTGAAGATCACCGTTCTCGGAGCCGGCAGCGACGACTTCACCGTTATCGCTGACGACGCTGAATATTTCGCCCGGCCGGTTGCTGTCGGCGACACCGTTTCGCTCAGCTGGGCGCCCGAAGATGCCGTGCTTCTCGGCCGACCTTCTGCATAAACCATCACCATCAAGAACCATGAACCCTCCATATCAAGAAAAGGGGAACTGACATGACGACTGAAACGACATCGACCAAGGCGGAGAAGGGTCTTTCCCGCCGCACGCTGCTGAAGACGGGTGCTGCCGCCGTCGGCGCCATCGCCGGCTCCGGCGCGATCACCGGCTTTCCCACTATCTGGGCGAAGACGAACATCACGCTCCGCCAGTTCGGCACCGGCGTTTCCAACATCAATGCCATCGCCGAGAAGTGCAAGGCCGATCTCGGCATCACGCTGGAGATGACGGCGACCGATTCCGACGCCGCCGCCCAGCGCGCCGTCACCCAGCCTGATAGCTACGACATTGCCGACATCGAATACTGGATCGCCAAGAAGGTGTTCCCGACCGGCGTCATGCAGCCGATGGATGTCAAGAGGCTGAAATATTACGACAAGATCGTACCGCTGTTCATCAACGGCAAGCTGAAGGCAGACAGCGTCATTGCCCAGGGCACGGCGCCGCACACGGTCGGCTTCGTCGAGGCGCAGGGTTCCAAGAAGTTCGCCAAGGAGCCGACACAGTGGATGACGATGGTTCCGACCATCTACAATGCCGACACGCTCGGCATCCGCCCCGACCTCACCGGCCGTCCGATCACCAGCTGGGCCGATATTCTCGATCCGGCCTTCAAGGGCAAGACCGCGATCCTCAACATCCCGTCGATCGGCATCATGGATGCGGCGATGATCATGGAAGCCTCGGGCAAGATCAAATATGCCGACAAGGGCAACATGACCAAGGAAGAAATCGACAAGACGATCGAGTTCCTGATCAAGACCAAGGGCGACGGCCAGTTCCGCGCCTTCTGGAAGTCGTTCGACGAAAGCGTCAACCTGATGGCCTCGGGCGAAGTCGTCATCCAGTCGATGTGGTCGCCGGCTGTCGCCGCCGTCCGCTCCAAGGGCATCGCCTGCACTTTCCAGCCGCTCAAGGAAGGCTACCGCGCCTGGGGCGGCGGTCTCGGCCTTGCCTCGCATCTCAAGGGCGCGGAGCTCGATGCCGCCTATGAATACATCAACTGGTACACATCGGGCTGGGTCGGCGGCTACCTCAACCGCCAGGGCTATTACTCCGCCTGCATGGACACCGCCAAGCAATTCATGTCGGCCGATGAATGGGGCTACTGGATCGAAGGCAAGCCGGCTGCCGGCGACATCCTGTCGCCTGAAGGCAAGGTCATGGAGAAGGCCGGCGCCGTTCGCGACGGCGGCTCCTTCGAAGCCCGCATGGGCGCGGTGGCCTGCTGGAACTCCGTCATGGACGAGGACCGCTACATGGTCCGCCGCTGGAACGAGTTCATCGCGGCCTAAGGCAGGTCGAGAGGGCGGAGAGCTACTGTCTTTCGCGATGCTCAAGAGGTCGCTTCGCTCCGCCCCCTCATCCGACCCTTCGGGCCACCTTCTCCCCGCTGGGGAGAAGAGGGAGTCCGTGGCCACGTCGTGAGACAAAATCAAGGTTCGCGGTGGCCTAGGCGCTGCCGCGAATCTCTTCTCCCCAGCGGGGAGAAAGTGCCGGCAGGCGGATGAGGGGGCGGCACGCACCTTCGTTCCAAATCAGAACGGAGAACCGGATCATGGCGACCATCGCAGCGGAAACGGAGGAGGATGGGCAGGGCGCGCGCGGCGGGCGTGGGCTGAGGCTTTCTCCATCGGCGATATCCTATCTCCAGGCGACGCCGCTGTTCGTCATTCTCGGCTTCTTCTTCCTGCTGCCGATCGCCATGATCGCCGTCGTCAGCTTCTGGGACTACGACTTTGCCGGCCTCTATCCCGATTTCCTGACGATGAACTACACCGAGACGCTCGGTTCGTGGGTGACGTGGAAGACCTATCTCAACACGCTGAAATTCACAGCGATCGTCTGGTCGCTGACGCTCGTCATCGGCTTCTGGGTCGCCTATTTCCTGGCCTTCCACATCCGCAAGACCTCGACGCAGATGATCCTCTTCCTCGTCTGCACCGTGCCGTTCATGACGTCGAATATCATCCGCATGATCTCGTGGATCCCGGTGCTCGGGCGCAACGGCCTCGTCAATTCGACGCTGATCGAGATGGGCATCATCCCCAAGCCGATTGAATGGCTGCTCTATTCCGATTTCGCCGTCGTGCTCGCCATGGTGCATCTCTATACGCTGTTCATGGTGACGCCGATCTTCAACACGCTGATGCGCATCGACCGGTCGCTATTCGAGGCGGCGCGCGATGCCGGCGCCTCCGGCTGGCAGGTGTTATGGAATGTCGTCATCCCGCTCGCCAAGCCCGGCATGGCGATCGGCACGATCTTCGTCGTCACGCTCGTCATGGCTGATTTTTCGACGGTACAGGTGATGTCCGGCGGCCAAAGCGCCTCGGTGGCGCTGATGATGAAGAACCAGATGTCGCTGCTGCAATATCCGGCCGCTGCCGCCAACGCCGTGGTGCTGCTTGCCGTCGTGCTGTTGATGGTCGCGGCCATCCTGCGCGTCGTCGACATCCGCAAGGAGCTTTGAGATGAACCACGAAAAACGCGGCCTTGAATTCTATTTGCTGGCGATCTTCTTCATCATCTTCGTGCTGTTCCTCTACGGCCCGCTTTCGGCGATCCTGATCCTCTCTTTCCAGGGGCCGGACGGCGGCCTGACCTTCCCGATGAACGGCGTTTCCACGCACTGGTTCTTCAACCTGTTCGAGAAGCAGGCGGTCGGCGATTTCGGCGCCTCCTTCCGCCGCTCCTTCACTCTCGGGCTGATGGTGATGGCGGTGACGGTCGTCGTGTCGCTGCTCGCCGGCCTCGCCTTCCGGCGCCGTTTCCCAGGTTCGACAGCCCTGTTCTACGCCACGGTCGCAAGCCTCGTCGTGCCGTCGATCATCATCTCGCTCGGCATCGGCGTCGTCTTCCAGGAGGGTGGCCTCAAGCCTGCCTGGTATTCGTCGGCCTTCGGCGCCCATCTGACCTGGACGCTGCCTTTCGGCGTGCTGATCATGTTTGCCGTCTTCAACCGTTTCTCGCCGGCTTATGAAGAGGCGGCGCGTGACCTTGGCGCCAGCTCCTGGCAGACGTTCTGCCATGTCGTGCTGCCTATGATCGCCCCCAGCCTGATCGGCGTCGGCCTGTTCGGCTTCACGCTCTCCTATGACGAATTCGCCCGCACGCTGATGACATCAGGCACCTACAACACGCTGCCGCTCGAAATCTATGGCATGACGACCAACGTCACGACGCCGGTGCTCTATGCGCTCGGCACGGTGACGACGCTGTTTTCCTTCACAATCATTCTCCTTGCGCTCGGCATCATGACGATGCTCAGCCGGCGGCAGGCAAAGATAAACTGACATGCGCATCCTCATCGTCAATCCGAACACCACGGCCTCCATGACCGACAAGGCCGCGACCGCCGCGCGTGCGGTGGCGGCATCCGGTACGGAGATCATCGCCGCCACCTCGCGCATGGGGCCGCTTTCCATCGAGGGACATTACGACGGGGCCTTAGCGATCCCCGGTCTGCTCTCCGAACTCAAGGAGCGACAGGCGGCGGGTTATGACGCGGCCGTTATCGCCTGCTTCGACGATACCGGGCTCGAAGCGGCGCGAACCTTCGCCGATGTGCCGATCCTCGGGCTCTGCGAATCTGCGGTGGTGACGGCGGGCTTTCTGGCGCAGCGCTTCACCGTGGTGACGACGCTGGAGCGGTCGCGGGTGCTGATCGACAATCTGGTGCGCCGCTACGGCATGGGCGACCGCGCCAAGGTGCGCGCCTCCGACATCCCGGTGCTGGAGCTGGAAGATCCGGCCTCGGGTGCGATCGGCAAGCTCAGGGCCGAGATCGAGCGGGCGCTTTTGGAAGACGGCGCCGAGGCGATCGTGCTCGGCTGCGCCGGCATGACCGATCTGGCGCGAGAGCTGCAGGAGATCTACGGCGTGCCTGTCGTCGATGGCGTTACCGCCGCCGTCAAGCAGGCCGAAGCGCTGGTGTCGCTCGGACTTTCCACCAGCAAGCGCGGCTCCTACGCCTCGCCGCTGCCGAAACCTTTTGCCGGGGCGATGAGCGGTTTCTCGCCGGTCCTCAAGGTCGGCTGAACCGATGTCCGTCTCTTTCGATTTCAAGCAGCTCACCGAGCGCCAACGCTACAAGCTGATGATCGGCACGATCATCCCGCGGCCGATCGCGCTGGTGACGACGGTCGACGAGAATGGCCGGATCAACGCCGCACCCTTCAGTTTCTTCAACTGCCTTTCGGCCGATCCGCCGATCCTTGCGATCGGGGTCGAGAACAATGCCGACATGTCGTTCAAGGACACCGGCCATAATATCCGCATGACCGAGGTGTTCACGGTCAATATCGTCTCCTTGGCCATCGCCGAGGCGATGCATGTCTGCGGCGCCAAATATCCGCGCGGCGTCGACGAGCTGAAGGAAGCCGGCCTGACGGCGATGCCGGGCGAAAAGGTCGCCTCGCCCTTCATCGCCGAGGCGCCGGCCGCTTTCGAATGCCGGCGGCATGTGACGCTGGAGCTCGGCCGCTCACGGCAGATCGTCATGGGCGAGATCGTCTATGCGCATTACCGCGACGGGGTCGTTGATCCGGAAAGGCTGCATGTCGATCCGGCTGCGGTCGATGCGATTGCGCGGCTCGGCGGCGATACCTGTGCCACCATCCGCGACCGTTTCGAGATGCTGACGCCGAAGCTTTGACACAGAGCATTTCCGTTTGCGCAGTTTTGCTGGAATTGCTCCAGGGATAGGTCCAAGTTTTTGCTTTACTTTTTTGCTCCTCGCGAGAATGGTCGGCTACGGATCATCGCGGCAGAGGAGCGCTTTACCCATGATAATCGAGGACGATCTCAGCCGGATCGCGGAGCAGGAGAAAGTGCTGAGCTTCGATGCCTTCGACCTGACGACGGCATGGCAGCTCGGCAAACTCCTGCAGGAACTCGCCACCGAGCGCGGCCTCGGCATCGCGATCGACGTGACCTTGCATTCGATGCCGGTCTTCTATGCGGCGCTGCCGGGTGTAACGCCTGATAACGTCAACTGGGTCCGGCGCAAGCGCAATATGGTGCTGCGTTATTTCCGCAGCAGCTATGCCTGCGGCCTGAAGCTGCAGAAGGATGGCAAGACGGTCGAGGATAACGGGCTTTCCGGCGCCGACTATGCGCCACATGGCGGTAGTTTCCCGATTAACGTCAAGGGTACCGGCTGCATCGGCGCGGTCACCGTCTCAGGACTGCCGCAGCGTGACGACCACAATCTCGCGGTCGAGGCGCTGGCGCTGATGCTCGCCAAGGATCTGGATACGCTACGGCTCGCCCCGACGCTTTGAAGAGGCCTCTCCCGCCGTAATTTTGACAGAAAAAAGCCATGAAAACTGCAAAATCGCGTCGCCGCTCCGGTGACGCGGGCTTGTCCCGCGGCTAGGATGCGGCATCGCCCTCCTCATCCTACCCGGGACACCATGATCCGCTTGTTTCTTGCGCTTGCCGCCACCATCGGCTTCGGCCTTTTCCTTGTCTCCTGCAATACGCTGTCCAAGGAGGAATGCGTCGCCGCCGACTGGCGGGTGATCGGCGAGAGCGACGGGGCGGCAGGCTACGAGCCGCAACAGCGCTTCGCCGCACATGCAAAGTCCTGCGAGCGGATCAAGATCGTGCCCGATCAGACGATCTGGTTTCAGGGATATCAGACGGGGCTGGTGCGCTACTGCACGCCACTCAGCGGGCTTGCGCGCGGCCAGGCGGGCAGCGGCTACGCCAATGTCTGCCCGCCGGAGACCGCGCCCGGTTTCCTGCGCGGCTTCGGCCTCGGCAGCAAGCAGCACGAGCTGCAGGCACGCCTTAGCTCGATGCAGAACGATTATAGTTCGAAGGAGACTGATATCGACGATCTTTCCGACAAGCTGCGGGATGCCAAGGATGGCGACCGCACGGAACTTCGCCGGCGGATCGAGGATCTGGAAGACGACATGCACGACATCCGCCGCGATCAGCGCGACGTGCAGGACGAACTCGACCGTATCAGCAGTGACGTCGGATGGTTCCAGCGGAACCCGAACGCCGAACTGCCGGCGCCGGGTTACTGATCCCCGACCTCAGAGCTTCCCGCCGGCCTCGGCGATGCCCTTTGTCAGGCTGCCCGTTGCCGGGAAAAGCGGAATGAGGCAGGCCTGCAGGGCGTGATAGATATCGCCTTTGCCGGGGAAGAGCGAGTGGGAGGGAACGAGATGTTCCGTCAGCTCCTCGTGCCAGCCGCCGTTCTTGTGATCGATGAAGGCGCGCTCGATCACGTTCCAGATCTTGCGGTAGCTCTCCTCATGGAAATCGCTGGGCAGGTGCTCGTTGAGGAAATGTGCGGCAGCCGCACCTTCGCAGGCTGGCCACCAGAGCTTGTTGCGCTTGGCGGGCTTGTCGTCCCAATCGAGCGTATAGAAGAAGGCGCCCTTGTCGTTGTCCCAACCGAGCGCCATGGATTGGGCGAACAGCGCCTTGGCCGCATCCGGCATCCATTCGATCCGTTTGCCGCCGAGCGCCCAGAGCTGCAGGATGAGGCGGGCCCATTCCAGCCAGTGGCCGGGCGTCGTGCCGGCCGGGCGGAACATTTCGTTCGGATGATAGTAAGTCTTGTCGAGGTTCCATTCGGCGTCGAAATGCTCGGCAACGCGCCAGTCCACCGAACCGGCGGCGCGGCGGATGACGAGATCGGCGATGCTTTCGGCCTTGGTCAGGTATTCCCTGTCGCCGGTGGCTTCGAAGGCGGCCATCAGTGCTTCGGTCAGGTGCATGTTGGAGTTCTGGCCGCGATAGGCGCCGCCGTCGAGCGGCTGCCAGTCGGCGGTGAATTCCTCGGCGATGGCGCCGTGCTTCGCTTCCCAGAACTTCGTGTTGAGGATCTTGGTGATATCGGCGAGCATGCCGTCGGCAAGCGGATGGCCGATGGTCTTTGCCGCTGAGGCGGCGAGCAGCACGAAAGCATGGCCATAGCCCTGCTTGTTGGAATCGACGGGACCGTCATTGTTGAGCGACCAGAAATAGCCGCCGTTTTTCCGGTCGCGATGATGGTTCCAGATATAGTCCATGCCGTGGTCGACGACGTCGGAGGCTCCGGGGCGCCCGAGCAGCGCACCGATCGAGAAGCAATGCACCGCGCGCGCCGCGATATGGATGCCGCGAACCTGGCCCTCGGCGTCGAGAGGCCTACCTTCGTCGTCGAGATCGTAAAAGCCGCCCTTGGGATTGACCGAATTGTGCTGGAAGAAATCGAAGAGACCGTTCGCTTGGGTCAGCAGCCAGCCGCGGTGATAGGCGCGGGTCGTCCAGTTTCCAAGCACGGCGTTGCCGGTTGCGGGTGCCATGATGCTCCTCCGATTTCGTGCACAAAGCGTTGTAAACGCCTATATAGGGGTCGGACGAGTCTGTCATCCGGCTATCGCATTGGCCCGCAAAGCGGGATCGTTCTTCGGAGGCACGATGCGTCGATTCAAAACTATTACAACGTCCTTTGCGCGTCTGAAAAGACGCGCGGCGCTGTAGGCTTACAAAGCACGAAATTGACAGGCATATATTGACATAAAGATATCTTTATGTGATTTGGACTGTCTGGTCTTACGACGTCAAGGAGCCTTCCCGTGTTTGATAATCTCTTTGGTCCGGAAACGGGCAAACGTGACGGCAGTGAAGTTTTCGCAGCTTTGAGACAAGCCGCGAGCGAGCGCATCCTTGTTCTCGACGGCGCCATGGGCACGCAGATCCAGGGTCTCGGCTATGACGAAGACCAGTTTCGCGGGACGCGCTTCATCGGCTGCGCCTGTCACCAGAAGGGCAATAACGACCTTCTGATCCTGACCCAGCCGGACGCGATCGAAGAGATCCATTACAGATACGCCAAGGCCGGCGCCGATATTCTCGAGACCAACACCTTCTCTTCGACCCGCATCGCGCAGGCCGATTACGAGATGGAAGGTGCCGTCTATGACCTCAACAAGGAAGGTGCGGAGATCGTGCGCCGGGCGGCACAGCGCGCCGAGCGCGAGGATGGCCGCCGCCGTTTCGTTGCCGGCGCCATCGGGCCGACCAACCGCACCGCCTCGATCTCGCCCGATGTCAACAACCCCGGTTTCCGCGCCGTCACCTTCGACGATCTGCGTTCCGCCTATGGCGAGCAGATCGACGGTCTGATCGACGGCGGCGCCGACATCATCCTGATCGAGACGATCTTCGACACGCTGAACGCCAAGGCTGCGATCTTCGCCTGTGAGGAGCGCTTCGAGGCCAAGGGCGTGCGCCTGCCGGTGATGATCTCGGGCACGATCACCGATCTTTCCGGCCGCACGCTGTCTGGTCAGACGCCGTCGGCCTTCTGGAATTCGGTGCGCCATGCCAATCCCTTCACGATCGGCCTCAACTGCGCGCTCGGCGCCAATGCGATGCGCCCGCATCTGCAGGAGCTTTCGGGAGTTGCCGACACCTTCATCTGCGCCTATCCGAATGCCGGCCTGCCAAACGAATTCGGCCAGTATGACGAAACGCCGGAGCTGATGGCGGCGCAGATCGACGGCTTCGCTCGCGAGGGCCTCGTCAACATCGTCGGCGGCTGCTGCGGCTCGACGCCGGAGCACATCAAGGCGATCGCCGAGACCGCTGCGAAATACAAGCCGCGGCCGATTCCGGAGCATCGCCCCTTCATGTCGCTGTCGGGCCTCGAACCTTTCGAACTGACCAAGGACATCCCCTTCGTCAATGTCGGCGAGCGCACCAACGTCACCGGCTCGGCCCGCTTCCGCAAGCTGATCACCAACGGCGATTTCACCGCAGCGCTCGACGTCGCCCGCGATCAGGTCGAGAACGGCGCGCAGGTGATCGACATCAATATGGACGAAGGGCTGATCGATTCCGAAAAGGCGATGGTCGAGTTCCTCAACCTGATCGCCGCCGAGCCTGACATCGCCCGTGTGCCTGTGATGATCGACTCGTCGAAATTCTCGATCATCGAATCCGGCCTGAAGCGCGTCCAGGGCAAGCCGATCGTCAATTCGATCTCGCTGAAGGAAGGCGAGGAGAATTTCCTCGCCCAGGCGCGGCTGCTGCACAATTACGGCGCTGCCGTTGTCGTCATGGCCTTCGATGAGACGGGGCAGGCGGACAGCTACCAGCGCAAGGTGGATATCTGCACGCGCGCTTACAAGCTGCTGACCGAAAAGATCGGCTACCCGCCCGAGGACATCATCTTCGACCCGAACATCTTCGCTGTCGCGACCGGCATCGAGGAGCATAATAACTACGGCGTCGACTTCATCGAGGCGACGCGGACGATCCGCGAGCGCATGCCGCTGGTGCATATTTCGGGCGGTGTTTCGAACCTGTCCTTCTCGTTCCGCGGCAACGAGCCGGTGCGCGAGGCGATGCACGCCGTGTTCCTCTACCATGCCATCCAGGCGGGTATGGACATGGGCATCGTCAATGCCGGCCAGCTTGCTGTCTACGACAACATCGATCCCGAACTGCGCGAAGCCTGCGAGGACGTGGTGCTGAACCGCCGTCCCGACGGAACCGAGCGGCTGCTCGAAATGGCGGAGAAATTCCGTGGCGGCGCGGCACGCGAAGGCCGCGTCCAGGATCTTTCCTGGCGCGAATGGAGCGTCGAGAAGCGCCTCGAGCATGCGCTGGTCAACGGCATCACCGAATATATCGAGGCCGATACCGAGGAGGCGCGCCAGCAGGCCGCTCGGCCGCTGCACGTCATCGAAGGGCCGCTGATGGCCGGCATGAACGTCGTCGGTGACCTGTTCGGCTCGGGCAAGATGTTCCTGCCGCAGGTGGTCAAGTCGGCGCGCGTGATGAAGCAGGCGGTGGCCGTGCTGCTGCCCTACATGGAAGAGGAAAAGCGTCTCAATGGCGGCGAGGAACGCCGGTCGGCCGGCAAGATCCTGATGGCGACGGTCAAGGGCGACGTGCACGATATCGGCAAGAACATCGTCGGCGTCGTGCTTGCCTGCAACAATTACGAGATCGTCGACCTCGGCGTCATGGTGCCGGCGACGAAGATCCTCGAAACGGCCATTGCAGAGAAGGTCGATGTCATCGGCCTCTCCGGCTTGATCACGCCGTCACTCGACGAAATGGTGCATGTCGCCGCCGAGATGGAGCGCCAGGGCTTCGAGATCCCGCTTTTGATCGGTGGGGCAACGACCAGCCGCGTGCACACGGCCGTGAAGATCCATCCCGGCTACAACAAGGGTCAGACGGTCTACGTCACCGATGCGAGCCGCGCCGCCGGCGTCGTCTCCGCACTGCTGTCGCCGGAAACGCGCCAGAGCTATGTCGACGATATCCGCACTGAATATGCCAAGGTGGCGGCCGCCCATGCGCGCAGCGAGGCCGAGAAGGTGCGCCTGCCGTTGCCCCGGGCTCGCGAGAATGCCCACAAGATCGACTGGTCTGCCTACCAGCCGGTGAAGCCGCAGTTCTTCGGCACGCAGGTGTTCGAGGATTACGATCTGGCTGAGCTTGCCAAATACATCGACTGGACGCCGTTCTTCCAGACTTGGGAGCTGCGCGGCCGCTACCCCGCCATTCTCGACGACGAGAAGCAGGGCGAGGCGGCGCGTGCGCTCTGGGCCGATGCGCAGGCGATGCTGAAGAAGATCATCGACGAGAAGTGGTTCCGCCCGCGCGCCGTCATCGGCTTCTGGCCGGCCGGCGCGGTCGGCGACGATATCCGGCTGTTCACGGACGAGAGCCGCAAACACGAGCTTGAGACCTTCTATACGCTACGCCAGCAGCTTTCGAAGCGGGACGGGCGGCCGAACGTGGCGCTCTCCGACTTCGTGGCGCCTGTCGCAAGCGGAGTTCAGGATTATGTCGGCGGCTTCGTGGTGACGGCGGGGATCGAGGAAATCGCCATCGCCGAGCGTTTCGAGCGGGCGAACGACGATTATTCGTCGATCCTCGTCAAGGCGCTGGCCGACCGCTTCGCCGAAGCTTTTGCCGAGCGCATGCACGAGCAGGTGCGACGCGAATACTGGGGCTATGCCAAGGACGAGACGCTCAGCAAGGAGGATCTCATCACCGAAGCCTATGCCGGCATTCGCCCGGCGCCCGGTTATCCTGCTCAGCCCGACCACACCGAAAAGGCAACACTGTTCAAACTGCTAGACGCCGAAAAAGCGGCCGGCGTGAAGCTGACGGAAAGCTATGCGATGTGGCCCGGCTCCTCGGTCTCCGGCCTCTATATCGGCCATCCCGACTCCTATTATTTCGGCGTCGCCAAGGTGGAGCGCGATCAGGTGGAAGACTATGCGGCCCGCAAGGGCATGCAGGTTTCGGAAGTCGAGCGCTGGCTCGGACCGGTGCTGAACTATGTGCCGCGCAAGGCGGACGAGCAGATCGAGGACGCGGCCTGATTGCCGAGTCTTCGCGGTCGCTTAGAGCATGATGCCGAAAAGTGTGAGCGGTTTTCGGACGACATCATGCTCTAACTATATAATGTAGAACAGGATTCAGATTTTAGGCCGACCCGGCCTAAAATCATCCTGTTCTATCGCGGCGTCCTCAGAGATTGATTCAATCAATGAAAAGCCGGAAGGTGTTCTCCTTCCGGCTTTATGACTTTGATGCCGCTCATAATTACCCGCATTCAGGCTATTTGAATTTGACGCGGAATTGACGATGAGGTGGTATGCTTAGCCAAGTTAGCTAATGAGAGCGACGATGCAAGTTACCATCCATGCCGCAAAGACCAATCTGTCGAAATTGATCGACGCTGCCCTTTCCGGTGAGGAGTGGTGATCGCCAAGGGACGCAAGCCTGTCGTGAAGATCATTCCGATTGTGCAGTCTTCCTTCAAGATCGGGCTGCTCAAGGGACAAGTTGTTGGAAGCGGCCCCGACTTTTTTGAGCCAATGGATCAGGACGAGCTTGCGCTTTGGGAAGGGGGCGAGTGAACTCGCTCCTGCTCGACACCCATGCTTGGGCATGGTCGCTGATCGGCGATGAGCGGCTCTCGGCCAAGGCAATTGCTCTGATCGAAAAAGCGGAGACGATTTTCGTCAGCCCAATATCGCTATTTGAAATCGGGCAGAAGGTTGATCTCGGCAAATGGCCGGAGATGGAGCCTTTCATTGGCCGGTTGCCGGAACTGCGGCATGAACAGGGTGGCATTGCCGCGGCATTGACACCGGAAATCTGTCTGACCGCAGCCATGATGGACTGGACACATCGCGATCCGTTCGACCGGTTTCTTGCCGCGACCGCCATGCAGAATGGGATACCGCTTATCTCCGCCGATGCGATCTTCGATGATCTTGTCGGAAATCAGCTCTGGATCGCCCGCTTCTGGTAGGGCTTACGTCACTGCTATCGTCAGTTCCGCGACAAAATCATAGGCATCGCCGCGATAGAGCGAGCGGGTGAATTCGACGGCGCGGCCAGAGCCCAGGTAGGAGATACGCTCGATCGACAGGCCGGCCGCGCCGACGGAGACGCCGAGAAGCTGGGCGTCGGCCTCCTTCATATTGGTTGCCGAGATACGCTGCACCGCGCGCACCGGGCGGACCTGGAGGCGTTCGAGCTCGGCATAGAGCGAATTGGTGACGGCTGCGGGATCGGGCAGGAACTCGCCGGAGACGCTGGCATTCTCGATCGCCAGCGGCTGGTCGTCGGCGATGCGCAGACGGGAGAGACGCGAAACCTTGACGTCGGTACCGAGGCCAAGGATCATCATCTCGTCGGGCGAGGGGGTGTGGATGCCCTTATGCAGCCATTCGGAGCGCGAGGACATGCCGCGGCGCGCCATATCCTCGGTAAAGGAGGTAAGCTGCGACAGGCGCTGCTCGACCTTGGAGACCGGCTTGGCGACGAAGGTGCCCGAACCGTGACGGCGCACCAACAGGCCGTCGGCGACGAGTTCGTCGATCGCCTTGCGCACGGTGACGCGGCTGACGGCGGCGAATTCGGCGATGTCGCGTTCCGGCGGCAGCGCATCGCCGTGACCAAGCGTGCCGGTGCGCACGGCTGTTTCGAGCGTGCGGCGCAGCTTGACGTAGAGCGGCCCCGTGCCGGCTGCCTGCAGGCGCTCCAGAGAAAGGAGGGTGGCGAGGTCATCGGTCATGCCGCACCTCTCTGGCCGTCGTTCATGAGCTTGACCGCAAGCTCCACTGCGCCCTGCAGGGCATCGCCCTTCGGTCTGGCAAGCAAAGGCTTGTAACGTTCAGAAAGCCACGGCTCATAAGCTTCGGCAAGACCGCCGAGCAGGCAGATCGACGGGCATTCGGGCCAGAGCAGTGCTTCGAGACTTTCGCCGATCGCCGTTGCCGCCTCCGTGACGATGGCGACTGCCACGGCATCGCCCTTAGCCGCATGTTCGAAGACGGTGGGGGCGTAAAGGGCAAAATCCTTCGGTCTTGCCGAATGGGCGAATTCGGCGATGCGCTCGGGATCGTTGCCGTATTCGGTCATGACCGCGTCGGTGATCGGCGATGCCGGGCGCACCCCGTCATGGGCGAGCAGCGATCGTTCCAGGAGATCGCGGCCCAGACGGGCACCGCTTGCCTGGTCGCCGACAACGAAACCCCAGCCGCCGATGCCGTTCAGCCGGCCATCCCTACGGGCATTATAGACCGAGCCGGTGCCGAAGGCGCCGACGATGCCGTCGGCATCGCCGAGCGCGCCCTGCAGGGCGATCAGCGCATCGGTGACAACGCGGCCTTCGGCAAAGGGCAGGGCCTTTTCGATTCGCCTGCCGTAATCGCCGACATTGGCGCCGGCGACGCCGACGACGGCTGCGACGGAGGAAAGGGTTTCAGCGGCAAGCCCGGCATCGCCGAGCGCCTGCCGGGCGGATTCGATGATGTTGAGAAGAGAATTTTCCAGATCCGACAGAATGTTGGCAGGGCCGGCTTTGCCGCGGCCGATGACATTGCCGTTCCTGTCCGTGACTGCGGCCCGGCAGCTCGTTCCGCCGCCGTCTATGCCGATTGCAAGCTCCGTCATCGGGCCTCCGAATGTGCCGTTCGCCATCGTTTTCAATACAATACCAAAAAAATACCATTTACCAAGTGGGAATGATGGAGAAAACCCATCTTTTTATCATGTTGATATTATTTAATAAAATTTTTAAATCGATTTTATCTGGCCAAAAAGTTAAATTCGTCTGGACAATTGGTATTTTTTTGGCCTTAATTCGGTAACAAGGGAACAGCATTTCGAGGCCCACGAAAATCGGCAGCTAAGCCAAGCCGGAACCGCTTCGAGGATGATCAAGAGAACGACCTACCGGCCCGTCAAGCTGGTGGCGAAGCTCAGGCATTCATCGGCTTTCCCCATCATTTCGCCGCTCCCGTGTAGCCGGGAAGGCGCACAGTTCGGCCGCAGGCGTCCGCCTTCGTGTCCGTCGAGCTTTCGGGATCGGCATTGCTGACGGTCCTCCAAGGGGCGTTGGGTGTTGCCTCAGACACACCGATTGCTTGTTTCAGATCGAAAACAGCGCCTAGCGGCGCTTAAAACAGGAGAGGGAAATGAAAAACACTGCTCTGAAAAGCTTGCTGCTTGCCTCCAGTCTGCTGACTTCAGCGGGGCTCGTCCATGCCGCCGACGTCACGCTGACGGTCGAAAGCTGGCGTAACGACGACCTGCAGATCTGGCAGGAAAAGATCATCCCGGCCTTCGAAGCCAAGAACCCGGGCATCAAGGTCGTCTTCTCGCCGACCGCGCCGACCGAATACAACGCCTCGCTGAACGCCAAGCTCGATGCCGGCTCCGCAGGCGATATCATCACCTGCCGTCCGTTCGATGCCTCGCTCGAACTCTTCAACAAGAAGCAGCTCGTTGACATCACCAGCCTGCCTGGCATGGAGAACTTCTCGCCGGTCGCCAAGGCCGCCTGGAGCACCGACGACGGCAAGTCGACCTTCTGCGTGCCGATGGCTTCGGTCATCCACGGCTTCATCTATAACAAGGATGCCTTCGACAAGCTCGGCATCTCGGTGCCGAAGACCCAGGACGAATTCTACGCAGCGCTTGACAAGATCAAGGCCGACGGCACCTACATCCCGCTCGCCATGGGTACGAAGGATCTCTGGGAAGCCGCCACCATGGGCTACCAGAACATCGGCCCCAACTACTGGAAGGGCGAAGAGGGGCGCAAGGCTCTGATCGAAGGAAAGCAGAAGCTGACGGATCCCGAATGGGTCAAGCCCTTTGAAGAGCTTGCCAAGTGGAAGCCCTATCTCGGCGACGGCTTTGAAGCCCAGACCTACTCCGATAGCCAGAACCTATTCACGCTCGGTCGTGCAGCGATCTATCCGGCCGGTTCATGGGAAATCGCGCTGTTCAACAGCCAGGCTCAGTTCAAGATGGGTGCTTTCCCGCCACCGGTTCCAAAGGCAGGTGACACGGGCTACATCTCCGACCACCCGGATATCGGTGTCGCCCTGAACGCGAAGAGCACCCATGCCGAAGAAGCCAAGGAGTTCCTCAGCTGGGTCGCTTCGCCGGAGTTCGCCGATATCTACGCCAACTCGCTGCCGGGCTTCTTCAGCCTGAACTCCACCGCGGTCAAGATGTCCGATCCGCTTGCTCAGGAATTCGTTTCCTGGCGCGGCCCGTACAAGTCGACGGTGCGCTCGACCTACCAGATCCTGTCACGCGGCACGCCGAACCTTGAAAATGAGACCTGGGTCGAATCGGCCAACGTGATCAACGGCACGGATACGCCTGCGGTTGCTGCCGAAAAGCTCCAGAAAGGCCTCGACAGCTGGTACAAGCCGGCCAAGTGATGTGATCAGGGGCGGCGTTTGCAGCCCCTCATCCGGCCTGCCGGCCACCTTCTCCCCGCTGGCGGGGAGAAGGAGACTCGCAGCGATCTCCCAGCCCGATATCGTTTCTCAGCAGGGGCGTTTCCTCTCTTTCCAGGTGGCAGAGAGTTAGGGTGAGGCGCAATCGTTTCCACCTGTGCTGCGCCTTGCGGCCAGTCGACAAGAACAGGCAAAAGCCATGAGCGAAACCGACAACGCGGTCGATATCGTCCCGATCAGGCGCCCGGTGCGCTGGCACATCTTCGTCTTCATGCTGCCGGCCTTGATCGTCTATTCCGCCGTCATGGTTTTGCCGCTCATCGAAACGCTCAGGCTTTCGCTCTACAATACGGTCGATGGGCAGCCGGCCTTCGTCGGACTGGCGAATTTCAAGGTGCTGTTCGGCGATGCGCGCTGGGCGCGCGATTTCTGGAATGCGCTGGTCAACAACCTGATCTTCTTTGCCATCCACATGTGCGTGCAGAACCCGATCGGCGTGGCGCTTGCCGCCCTGCTTTCGGTGCCGAAGCTGCGCGGCGTTGCCTTCTACCGCACGGCGATGTTCCTGCCGACGCTACTCTCCTTCGTCATCGTCGGCTTCATCTGGAAGCTCATCCTTTCGCCGATCTGGGGTGTAGCTCCCTGGCTGATGAGCCTTGTCGGCATGAAGTGGGCCTTCGCACCCTGGCTCGGGCAATCCGGTCCTGCGCTGATCGCCGTGTCGCTGATCTCGAACTGGCAATATATCGGCATTCCGATGATGCTGATCTATGCCGCATTGCTCAGCATCCCCGAAGAGGTGATCGAGGCGGCGGAATGCGACGGCATCACCGGTTGGGCCCAGTTCTGGAAAATCAAGCTGCCGCTCATCCTGCCGGCGATCGGCATCATCTCGATCCTGACCTTCGTCGGCAATTTCAACGCCTTCGACCTGATCTATACCGTGCAGGGGGCGCTCGCCGGACCTGACATGTCGACCGATATTCTCGGCACGCTGCTTTACCGCACCTTCTTCGGTTTCCAGCTTCAGCTAGGAGACCGCTCGATGGGCGCGACGATCGCCACGGTGATGTTCCTCATCATTCTCGCCGGCGTCTCACTTTATCTCTTCGTCATCCAGCGGCGCATGCGTCGCTACCAGTTCTGAGGAGCGCGCATGTCCAAGGCACGCACATCTCCCATCCGCACCGGCCTCGTGCATCTGGCGCTCAGCGCCTATACGCTGGTCGCGCTGTTTCCCGTTTTCCTGACCATCGTCAACTCGTTCAAGGATCGTGCCTCGATCTTCCGCGAGCCGCTGATGATCCCGACGCCGTCGACCTTCAGCCTCGTCGGCTATCAGACGGTGCTCGGGCAGGGCGATTTCGCCACCTATTTCCAGAACAGCTTCATCGTCACGATCGTCTCGATCCTGCTGGTGCTGCTGTTCGGCGCCATGGCGGCCTTTGCGCTCTCTGAGTATCGCTTCCGCGGCAATATGCTGCTCGGCCTTTACATGGCGATCGGCATCATGATCCCGATCCGTCTCGGCACGGTGGCGATCCTGCAGGGCATGGTGGCGGCCGGCCTCGTCAATACGCTGACGGCGCTGATCCTCGTCTATACCGCGCAGGGCATACCGCTGGCGATCTTCATCCTGTCGGAATTCATGCGCACGGTTTCGGACGACCTGAAGAATGCCGGGCGTATCGACGGGCTTTCCGAATATGCGATCTTCTTCCGCCTGGTGCTGCCGCTGGTGCGCCCGGCCATGGCGACGGTCGCCGTCTTCACCATGATCCCGATCTGGAACGATCTCTGGTTCCCGCTGATCCTCGCACCTTCCGAGGCCACCAAGACGGTGACGCTCGGCTCGCAGATCTTCATCGGCCAGTTCGTCACCAACTGGAACGCGGTGCTCGCGGCGCTGTCGCTGGCGATCCTGCCGATCCTCATCCTCTACGTCATCTTCTCGCGGCAATTGATCCGCGGCATCACGTCAGGAGCCGTCAAGTGAGCCAATCCGAAAAGCCGATCCGCGTCCTCGTTGCCGGCCTCGGCAACATGGGCCGCAGCCACGCGCTCGCCTATCACAACAATCCGGGCTTCGAGATCGTCGGTCTCGTCAACCGCTCGACGCCGCAATTGGAGCCCGAGCTGCAGGGCTATACGATCCATCCCGATTTCACGACGGCGCTCGCCGAGCTGAAACCGGACCTCTGCTCGATCAATACCTATTCCGACAGCCATGCTGATTATGCGGTCGCCGCTTTCGAGGCTGGCTGTGATGTCTTCGTTGAAAAACCGCTGGCAACCACGGTCGCCGACGCCGAGCGCGTCGTCGCCGCAGCGGGGAAGGCCGGGCGCAAGCTGGTGATCGGTTATATCCTTCGCCATCACCCTTCCTGGATGAAGCTGATCGAGGAGGCGCGCAAGCTCGGCCCGCCTTACGTCTTCCGCATGAACCTCAACCAGCAGTCCAGCGGCCCGACCTGGGCGACGCATAAGTCACTGATGCGCACCACCTCGCCGATCGTCGATTGCGGCGTGCATTACGTCGACGTCATGTGCCAGATCACCGACGCAAGGGCTGTCGAGGTGCGCGGCATGGGGCTGCGCATGTCGGAAGAGATCGCCGCCGACATGTATAATTACGGTCACCTGCAGGTGCTGTTCGAGGATGGTTCCGTCGGCTGGTACGAGGCCGGCTGGGGGCCGATGATCTCGGAAACCGCCTTCTTCGTGAAAGATGTGATGTCGCCAAAAGGCGCGGTGTCGATCGTCATGGATCCGAACGCCAAGTCCGACGATATCGACACGCACACCAAGACCTCGGTGATCCGTCTGCACACGGCCGAGACAGGCTCGGACGGCAAGTTCATCCGACCCGATCAGGACATGACGATGGAAGGTGAGCCCGGTCATCAGGCGCTCTGCGACCTGGAACAGGCCTTCATGCTGAGGGCGATCCGCGAGGATCTAGACCTAGGCCGCCATATGGCGGATGCGGTAGCGTCGCTGCGCATCTGCCTTACCGCCGACGAGAGCGTGCGTACCGGCCAGCCGGTCAGATTATAAGGAAAGACCTGTGGGATCGCTTCAACTCAAATCCATCCGCAAGACCTATGGCACGCATGAGGTGCTGAAAGGCATCGACCTCGAGGTCAAGGACGGCGAATTCGTCATCTTCGTCGGGCCGTCGGGCTGCGGGAAATCGACGCTGTTGCGCAGCATTGCAGGCCTCGAAGACGTCACGTCGGGTGCCGTCGTCATCAATGGCCGCGATGAGACGCTGACGCCACCGGCCAAGCGCGGAATCGCCATGGTGTTTCAGTCCTACGCGCTCTATCCGCATCTGACGGTCAAGGACAATATGGGGCTTGGCCTCAAGCAGGCCGGCACCGCCAAGGACGAGATCGACAAGCGTGTCAGCAAGGCATCCGGCATGCTTTCGCTGGAACCCTATCTGGCGCGACGGCCGGCCGAACTCTCCGGCGGTCAGCGCCAGCGCGTCGCCATCGGCCGTGCCATCGTGCGCGAACCGGAACTCTTTCTTTTCGACGAGCCGTTGTCGAACCTCGATGCGGCGCTGCGCGTCCAGACCCGCCTCGAAATCGCCCGACTGCACCGCAGCCTGAAGGCGACGATGATCTATGTCACCCACGACCAGGTCGAGGCGATGACGCTTGCCGACAAGATCGTCGTTTTGAATGCCGGGGCGATCGAGCAGATCGGTTCGCCGATGGAACTCTACAAACGACCGGCCAATGTCTTCGTCGCCGGCTTCATCGGCTCGCCGCAGATGAATTTCATCGCGGCCGAGAAAGTCGGCGATCACAGTGCCAAGACGATCGGCGTGCGTCCCGAACATATGACGCTGTCGCGCGAGCAGGGGACTTGGGCTGCGAAGGTCGTGCATGTCGAGCATCTCGGCGCCGACACGATCATCTATCTGGAATCCGACCAGTGCGGCCTGCTGACCGCGCGTCTTTTCGGCGAGCACCAGTATGAGCCGGACGAGATCGTCTATGCGACCCCGGACCAGGCGCATGTACACCGTTTTGACGTCGACGACCAGGCGATCCGCTGAACGCATGACAGAACGAAAGCCCTCGAAGTAGTTTCCGACTTCGAGGGTAGTTCCGCGTGCGGGCTTTTCAGTTACAGTCGACGTGCACGGTTCGATCAGCCGAGCACGGGTCGCATGAAGCTGCGTTCATAGCTGACGATACTGCGGTTGCGTTTGTCGAGTTCGAAAGCGGCCTGACATTCCGGATCGCTTGCCATGTGGGTGCGATAGTCCTCATAGGCGGCAAGGCTCGGGAAGGAAAACAGTGCTACGGCAATGTTATTGGCGCCTTCGGACGGCAGGAAATAACCGTGATGGCTGCCGCCCATCCTGTTGACGATCGGAATCCAGAGCCGGGCATATTCTTCGAATTCGGCAAGCTTGTACGGATCAATCACATAACGCAGGTGGCAGGTAATCATTGATATATCCCATCGCGCAAAAATGTCGGGCGGCGAGCTGCTCAGCAGGTTTGGTTTGCTCAACTTCTGGCACTGGTTCAAGTGCCTTGCGGTGATGGCTGCATCACGTTTGCTGACGGGTCGGACGAGTTGAAATGAAAAAAGGCGCCGTTTTGCGGCGCCTTTTGTCTGAGCGGCATTGGCGAAATCAGTCGCGGATGATGAGCAGGTCGGCTGCCATGAAACGCAGCGTTACCGTTTCGCCAGCCTGCGGCGGGGTAGTGCCCGGGCTGTTGAACATGTCGAAGGAGATGACGTTGCCGCCGACATTCATGCGGGTGCGGATGACCGACCCCAGGAAGTGAGCCGAAACGACCTGGCCGGTCAGCGCCGTGTCGCTCTTGACGCTGTCGGAGAGCGAGCCCGCTTCCGGGCGTAGCGCCAGCGAGATGGTTTCTCCGGCCTTGTGGGCGGCGACCGACTGCTTCAGCGTTATGCCCTGATCGCCGATCTGGATGCGGTTGGTATCGGGATCGACGACCTTGGCCTCGATGATGTTCAGCGTGCCGACGAAGGAGGCGACGAAGCGCGTTGCCGGCGTATTGTAGATCTCGAAAGGCGAACCGATCTGGTCGGCCTTGCCGGCATTCATGACGACGATACGGTCGGAGATCGACAGGGCTTCTTCCTGATCATGGGTGACGAAGACCGTGGTGATGCCGAGCTGCTGCTGGATCTGGCGGATTTCCTCGCGCAGCGACACGCGAATCTTGGCGTCGAGTGCGGAGAGCGGCTCGTCGAGCAGCAACACTTGCGGCTTGACGGCCAGCGCACGGGCAAGGGCTACTCGCTGCTGCTGGCCACCCGACAGTTGATAGGGGAAGCGGTCGGCCAGGTGATCGAGCTTGATCAGGCCGAGCATTTCCTTGACGCGGGCGTCGATTTCAGGTTTTGGGGCGCCGGCGACCTTGAGACCGAAGGCGACATTGTCGTGTACCGTCATGTTGGGGAAGAGCGCGTAGGCCTGGAACACCATGCCGATGTTGCGCTGGTTGGGCTTCAGCGCGCTTTGGTCCTTGCCGTTGATGGTCAGCGTGCCGCCGGTTGGCGTTTCGAAGCCGGCGATCATGCGCAGGACTGTCGTCTTGCCGCAGCCCGACGGTCCGAGGAAGGAGACGAACTCACCCTTCTCGATCGTCATGTTGAAGTTCTTGACGACCTGAACCGGGCCGAAGGATTTCTGAATGTTGGTCAGCGTGAGAAAAGACATGAGCCAGATACCTTAAGCCTTTGCCGGGCGGGCTTTGCCGACGCGGGAAACGATGTTGAGCAGGCCCATGCTGAGCCAGGTGATCGAGAAGGCGATGACGGCAAGCGCCGAAGGCTCATAGGCCTTGTTGGCGCCGACGAGCTGCAGGTAGGGACCGAAGGCCGGACGGTTCAGAAGTGCGGCAAAGGTGAATTCGCCCATGACGATCGCGAGCGTGATGAAAGCGCCTGAGAGCACGCCGCTCATGACGTTCGGGAAAATGCATTTGAACATGATGGTCGTCCATCGAGCGCCGAGGCTTTCGGCCGCTTCCGTCAGCGTGCGGACGTCGATGGCGCGCATGGCGGTATCGACGGCGCGGTACATATAGGGCAGCGACAGGGTGATATAGGAGAAGACCAGCAGGATGTTGGTGCCGGTCGTCGAACCCGTCAGCGGCAGGTAGGACGACGAATTATACATCCTGAGGTATCCGAAGACGATAACGATTGCCGGAATGACAAGCGGCAGCAGGGTGATGAATTCGACGACCGGACGCATCTGCGGCAGCCGCAGCCGCACCCAATAGGCTGTCGGCACGACGAGCAGCATGCCGAAGACGATGGTGAGCAACGCCATCAGCATGGAATAGCCGAAGGTCTCCCGGAACTGAATGTCGGAGAATACCGACTTGTAGGCATCGAGGCTGTATTCGCCGCGACGCATGCGCAATGAAAACTCGATTGTGCCGATCAACGGGATGACGAAATAGGATGCACCCAGAATGACGGCGATCCAGGCTCCGAGACGCTGAGCTTTCATTTCTGCCACCGTTCTGCGCGCATGCGCAGCATGAGGTAAAGGACGTTGGAGACGCCGGTGATGACGATCATGCCGAGCGCGATGGCGTAACCGAGATTGGCATTGTGCAGAACGTCGCCGCGGATCTGCGCATAGAGCAGGATCGGCACGATGTTCAGCGAGCTGCCGGTCAGCGCGAAAGCGGTGGCAATGGCGCCGAAAGCGTTGGCGAAGAGCAGCAGCGTCGTGCCCAGCAGGCTCGGCCAGAGGATCGGCAGCGCGACCATCGTCCAGTACTGGCGGTTGGTGGCGCCAAGGATCTGTGAGGCTTCGCGCCATTCCTTCTTCATGCCGTCGAGGGCGGGCGTCAGAATCAGCACCATCAGCGGGATCTGGAAATACATGTAGGTGATGGTGAGGCCGAAGAAGGACAGCAGATTAAAGCCGGTGCCGTAGAGATTGAAGCCGAACCATTCGCGCAGGAAAATCGTCACAAGCCCGGTGCGGCCGAGCGTTGCGAGAAAGGCGAAGGCGAGCGGCACGCCGGCAAAATTCGAGGCGACGCCGGAGAAGGTCAGCAGCGTCGAGCGGACGGAGGCAGGCAGGCCGCCGAGCACGACGGCCCAGGCGAGGAAGAAGCCGATCAGCGCACCGCCCAGAGCCGACGCCACCGACACACGGATACTGATCGAGTAGGCGCTCATGATGGATGGGGTAAACAGATCACCGATATTCTTCAGCGTCAAATCGCCCTCGGGCGTCAGGAATGCGCCCGCCACAAGATAAAGCGTGGGGATGATCAGGAACAGCAGGGAGAAAATGATGAAGGGTGCAATGCCCAGCCAGTCGATCACGCGATCTCTGTTGATCAAGGGGGCGCTGCGCACCATAGGCGTTGAAACGGTGCTCATGGAAAAGCTCATCCTGGGGCGTCGGAGTGAGAAACCTCCCCGCCTTGCGGCGGGGAGGCAGGATCAGAGGTTACTTGACGGCGGCGCCGACGACGGAATCCCAATTCTTGGTGATCGCTTCCTTGCCGGCAGACTGTTGTTCGAGCGTCGGGAAGACAGCCTTTTCATAGGATGCAGCCGGCGGCAGCTTGTCGAGCAGTTCCTTCGGGATCTTGTTGTTCTTGGCAAGATCGTTGAAGCGGATCGGGTGGCAATAGCCCTTCAGCCAGCCGAGCTGACCTTCGTCGGAATAGAGGTATTCCATCCAGAGCTTCGCAGCGTTCGGGTGCGGAGCGAAGGCGGAGATAGCCTGGACGTAGACGCCGGCAACGACGCCTGTCTTCGGAACGACGACCTCGAAGGGAGGGTTGCCCTTCAGGCTTTCGCCCCAGGAGAGGGCGTTGTAATCCCAGGCAATGATGATCGGCGTCGAGCCCTGGGCGAACGGAGCCGCCTTGCCGACGACCGGCACGAAATTACCGCTCTTGTTCAATTCGGCGAAGAACTTCAGGCCTTCTTCGCCTGCCTTGGCCGCGTCACCGCCGGATGCGGAAAGACCAGCGGCATAAACGCCCTGGACAGCCTGGTTGGCGGCGCGCGGATCGCCCGCGAGGGCGACGCTGTTTGCGTAGTCGCTCTTCTTCAGATCGGCCCAATCGGCCGGCGATTCCTTGACGAGATCCTTGTTCACGAGGAACGAGAGAACGCCGTAATAATCGCCGTACCAGTAGCCGTCGGCATCCTTGGCGGTATCCGGGATGGAGTCCCAGGTGGAGACCTTGTAAGGCTGGATCAGGCCGTCTTTCTTGGCGGACGGGCCGAAAGAGAGGCCGACATCGATGACGTCAGGAGCCTGCGGGCCGGTGTTGCCCTTGTTGGCCTTGATGGCTTCGACTTCGTCGCCCGAACCCGCATCCGGGTTGAGCTCGTTGACCTCGAGGCCATACTTGGCCTTGAAGCCGGCAATGACCTCGCCGTAACCGCACCAGTCGTGCGGAAGAGCGATCGTCGTCAGGGTGCCTTCCTTCTTGGCGGCGGCGATAAGTTCAGCGCTCGGCTCGGCAGCGGCAATCGCGGTCGAAGCCACGATCATCGCAGTAGAAAGCGACAGTAGTCGAGAAATGTTAGAGATCACTGTTGTTCTCCTTCGGGTTTTCAGTGTCTGGCGATGCTGTTAATGAGATTACATGAAGCTTGTGTGACAGTTGGATGACGTTAATTCTGCTGCGAATAGCGGAGGTTGCAGCAAATGTTTTATTTGCGACAACGCCGTCTGCTTTCGCCAAAATCCGTCATTGTTTTTCTTCTGTTTTAGTCTTGTCCTCCTAACCCGGTTTGCGGAAAAGCCTGGTCTGCTCGAACAGGCCCTCCAGTGTCTTCATGCGTTCCTTCGTCTCGTCCCAGGTCGAATTCTGAACGGCCTCGATCAGCGCTTCGACGATGAAAAGGGTGACGACGGAGGAATCCCAGGCCGACGGCGCCTCGATCCGGACGCGGAAGGCATGCCTGGCGAGCTTGGCGGCAGGCGAGCCCCACTGGTCGGTGAAGACGACGATTTCGGCGCCGCGTTTGCGGGCGGCGGTGGCGAGGCTCACCATCTCCTGCTCGTAGCGGCGGATATCGAAGATAATCAGGATGTCGCCGGCATTCATGTTGAGGGCATATTGCGGCCAGCTGCTGGAATTCGACGACAGCAGCGTCGTTGCCGGCCGGATCACCTGCATGTGGGTGAAGAAATACTCTGCAAGCGCGCCGGTGATGCGGCCACCGACGAAATAGAGGCCACGCTTGCGGTCGGAAAGCAGCGCGGCGACGCTGTCGAAAGTCGCGGTGTCGAGATCGGTCAGCGTCTGGCGCAGATTGCCCATGATCGCATCGGCGAAACGGTTGAGAATATGCGTGCCCGGGGCATTCTGCGCCCAGCGGTCGTGCTTGGCGATCGGGTTCGAGATCGTCGCCTCGACTTCCTGATGCAGATGCGCCTGAAAGTCCGGATAGCCCTTGAAGCCGAGTTTCTGCACCATACGCACGACGGTTGGCGTCGAGACGCCGGCGTTCTCGGCGATCGTGGTAATGCTGCCGAGGCCGGAGACCGGATAATTGTCGAGCAGGCTTTCGGCCAGCTGCTTCTCGGCACGCGTCAACACCCCCAAATGCGAGTGTATGACGTCCGAAACCGTCTTCGACGCAACTGTCACGTAACTATGCTCCCCGGGATGGTCTGGCGCCACTTTCCCACTCAAAGTTAACAACGCTGTCACAATCCATGTCAACTACTGTCATGAAAAGAAATTTTCAGCAGATGCTTGACACCGGCCGAAACCTGAAGAATTCTTTTCTTCATCAAGAATTTGTTAAGGGAAAAGGAGTGGCGCCTTTGGTGCTGGCCCGGCCGAAAATCCTCAGTGAAGCGGACGGTGACTGCGTCGGGATCGAACGCATCCACGGCCGGAGCCCGGTGCTTCTGATTTGCGAGCACGCCTCGAATGCCCTTCCAGCCCTTTTCGGCGATCTCGGCCTGCCCAGCGAAGCGCTCTCCAGTCACATCGCCTGGGACCCGGGCGCGCTTGCCGTCGCCCGCAACATATCGCAAGCGCTCGACGTGACGCTCGTTTACCAGCGGTTCTCCCGGCTTATCTACGACTGTAACCGGCCGCCCAGTTCACCCGGCGCCATGCCAAAGACCAGCGAGATCTACGCCATTCCCGGCAATAAGAATTTGAACCCCGAAGAACGGCTTGCGCGCACCGACGCGCTCTATGTGCCTTTCCACGACGCCATTCGCGGGCTGATCCGCGATCGTCGGGCGAGGGGGCAAGACAGCATCATCGTGACGATGCACAGCTTCACGCCGGTCTATCACGGCCACGAACGCGCCGTCGAACTCGGCATATTGCACGATGAGGACAGCCGGCTGGCCGACCGCATGCTGGAGGCTGCGGCCGAGGCGCCGCTTTACAGAACGGAACGCAACGAGCCTTACGGGCCTGAGGACGGCGTCACTCACACGCTGATCCTGCACGGGCTTTCGAACGGCTTGCGCAATGTGATGATCGAGGTCCGCAACGACCTCATCGCAGACGATATCGGTCAAGGGGTCATGGCCGACTATCTGACAGGTCTGCTCCAGCAAAGCCTGGAAGCCTGAGATAAAAAGAAGACCCGAGGGAGCAGTTTAACTGCGGACGTCCGGATGGCGCAAATGCCGCGGACAATTGGCACTGAACCGGTCGCAATTCCGCGGCCCGGTCGTGAACAGGGGGAAGTCATGTCGGACTATACCGAACTGGACAAGAAGCAGGATGTACACATCCTGCATTCCATGGGTTATGCCCAGGAACTCGAACGACGCATGAGTTCGTTCTCGAATTTCGCAATCTCGTTTTCGATCATTTGCATCCTTTCCGGCGGCATCAATTCGCTCGGGCAGGCGACTTCGGGCGCCGGTGGTGCTGCGATCGGTATCGGCTGGCCTCTCGGCTGCTTAATATCCTTCATCTTCGCCCTCGGCCTCGCACAGATCGGCTCCGCTTATCCGACGGCCGGCGGGCTTTATCACTGGGGTTCGATCCTCGGGAATCGCTTCACCGGCTGGCTGTCGGCCTGGCTCAACCTGCTCGGTCTCGTCACCGTGCTTGGCGCCATCAATGTCGGCACTTTCTACTTCTTTTTCGGCGCTTTCGGTCCGCAGTTCGGCATCGAGGACACGCTTCTTCACCGAGTCGTCTTCGTGGCGATCATCACGGCTCTGCAGGCCGGCATCAACCATTTTGGCATTGGTCTCACCGCCAAGCTCACCGATTTTTCGGGGTATCTGATCTTCGCGACGGCGCTGCTGCTGACGATCGTCTGCCTGGCGGCTGCTCCTAGCTGGGATATTTCGCGCCTGTTCACCTTCGCTAATTATACCGGCACCGAAGGCGCATCGCTGGTTTGGCCGGGCACCGTCTCGACCGGCATGGCATTCCTGCTCGGCCTGCTGCTGCCGATCTACACCATCACCGGCTACGATGCCTCGGCGCATACCTCGGAAGAGACCGTCAAGGCCGCCGTCTCCGTACCGCGTGGCATGGTTTCGGCGGTACTCTGGTCGGCGCTATTCGGTTACATCATGTTGTGCGCCTTCGTGCTGATGATCCCGAACATGGACGATGCGGCAAAGCAGGGCTGGAACGTGTTCTTCTGGGCGATGGACGCTCAGACGAACCCAACGATCAAGAGCATTCTCTACTTCCTGATCTTCGTCTCGCAGTTCCTCTGCGGGCTTGCGACCGTCACCTCGGTTTCGCGCATGATCTTCGCCTTCTCGCGCGACAAGGGCCTTCCGGCATCGTCGGCCCTCGCCAAGGTCAGCCCAAATTTCCGCACGCCGGTCGCCGCCATCTGGACGGGCTCGATCCTTTCGGTCCTCTTCGTTTGGTTCACCTCGGCAATCACCATTGCCGGCACGCCGGCCTATTCGATCGTCGTGTCGTGCACGGTCATCTTCCTGTTCCTGTCCTTCGCAGTGCCGATCGCGCTCGGCCTTGTCTCGATTGGAACGGCGAAATGGCCGACGATGGGGCCGTGGGATATGGGGATCGGGCTGTATAAGGTGATCGCGGTTCTTGCCATTATTTCGATGATCCTGATCTTTTATATCGGCATCCAGCCGCCGAACGACTGGGCGCTGGAGATTACCGTCGGCTTCCTCGTGCTGACAGGCATCGTCTGGTTCGCATTTGAAAACCGCCGCTTCAAGGGCCCGCCGATCGGCGACGATATCGCGAAGCGTCAGGCTGAAATCGCCGCGGCTGAAGCGGCGGTCGGCGAAGCCTGAGAAACAAGCTTCCCTCTCAAATGGCGGGGCCGCACTCTGCGGCCCCATCACCGGTCCAACGAAAAGGCATCCGGCCGCCCAATTCCGGCGATGGCATGCCATTTCGTTGCCCCGGTTTCCGATTTTCCCATTTCTCGTTCAGGCGGATCAATCATGAGCAGCTACACAATCGACGATCTCAGGAAGGATGTTGCCGAAGGGCGCATCGACACGGTTCTGGCCTGCCAGGTGGATATGCAGGGCCGGCTGATGGGCAAGCGTTTCCAGGCGGAATATTTCGTCGAGAGCGCCTGGAAAGAAACACACAGCTGCAACTACCTGATCGCCACCGACATGGAGATGGAGACCGTCTCCGGCTACAAGGCGACGAGTTGGGAGAAGGGCTACGGCGACTACACGATGAAGCCGGATCTTGCGACGCTGCGTCGTATTCCCTGGCTCGAAGGCACCGCGCTGGTGCTCTGCGATATGCTTGACCACCATACGCACGAGGAGGTCGCCCACTCGCCGCGCGCGATCCTGAAGAAGCAGGTGAAGCGGCTCGAGGATATGGGCATGAAGGCCTACATGGCCTCCGAGCTCGAATTCTTCCTGTTCGACCAGAGCTACGAAGCGGCGCAGGCTTCCGGCTACCGCAACCTCAAGCTCGTCAGCGCCTACAACGAGGACTACCACATCTTCCAGACCACCAAGGAGGAAGAGGTGATGCGGGCGATCCGCACCGGGCTGCAGGGCGCCGGCATTCCGGTTGAGAACTCCAAGGGTGAGGCATCGGCCGGCCAGGAGGAGATCAACGTGCGCTACGCCGATGCGCTCGCCATGGCAGACCGGCACGCGATCATCAAGAACGGCTGCAAGGAGATCGCCTGGTCGAAGGGCAAGGCCATCACATTCCTCGCCAAGTGGAATTACAATGCCGCCGGCAGTTCCTCGCATATCCACCAGTCGCTTTGGAGCCTGGAGGAAAAGCCGCTATTCTTCGACCATACCGGCAAATACGGCATGTCACCGCTGATGCACAATTACATCGCCGGCCTTCTCTCCCATGCGAGCGAGATTACCTATTTCCTGGCGCCCTACATCAACTCCTACAAGCGCTTCATGGCCGGCACGTTTGCACCGACCAAGGCGATTTGGAGCAAGGACAACCGGACGGCCGGCTATCGCCTGTGCGGCGAAGAGACCAAGGGTATCCGCATCGAGTGCCGCGTCGGCGGCTCCGATCTCAATCCTTATCTCGCCTTCGCCGCGCTGCTTGCCGCCGGCATTGACGGCATCGAGAACAAGCTCGAACTCGAAGCCCCCTTCGTCGGCGACGCCTACGGCGGCAAGGGCGTCCGCGAAATCCCGCGCACGCTGCGCGCGGCCACGACTGAAATGACGGAATCGGCTATGCTGCGTAAAGCCTTCGGCGACGACGTGATCGATCATTACACCCGCGCTGCCGAATGGGAGCAGGAAGAATACGACCGCCGCGTCACCGACTGGGAAGTGGCGCGCGGTTTCGAAAGAGCTTAATAGGCATTTGCGATTTGCTTGCCCCTCACCCTCACCCTATCCCCGTAAAAACGGGGAGAGGGGACGTGCCAAACGCAGCGTCAATGTTGGGGAATGCCGGTGCGGTATGTCCCCTTCGCCCCGTTTACGGGGAGAAGGTGCCGGCAGGCGGATGAGGGGCCACGGCTTCACGCAAATTTTGAAAGTACGAGGACAGGAAACAGATCATGGCAATGATCCAATGTATTTCACCGGTTGACGGGTCGGTCTATGCCGAGCGTGCAGCCCTTTCTCTCGATGCCGCCAAGGATGTGGTGGCGCGCGCCCGCAAGGCGCAGAAAGCCTGGGCGAAACGGCCGCTCGAAGAGCGTGTGCAACTGGTGCTGAAGGGGGCCGCGCGGTTGAACGAGATGGCCGACGTCGTCGTGCCGGAGCTTGCCTGGCAGATGGGCCGGCCGGTTAAGTATGGCGGCGAATACAAGGGCTTCAACGAGCGCTCCAACTATGTCGCTTCGATCGCGGCGGATGCGCTGGCGCCTGTCGTCGTCGAGGAGAGCGAGCGTTTCGAGCGCCGCATCGAGCGCGAGGCGCATGGCGTCGTCTTCGTCGTCGCACCGTGGAACTATCCCTATATGACGGCGATCAACACGATTGCGCCGGCGCTGATGGCCGGCAATACCGTGGTGCTGAAACATGCCTCGCAGACGCTGCTGGTCGGCGAGCGACTGGTGCAGGCCTTCATCGAGGCCGGCGTTCCCGAGGATGTGTTCCAGAACGTCTTCCTCGATCATGAAACGACGTCGGCGCTGATTGCCGCCGGCAGCTTCAATTTCGTCAACTTCACCGGATCGGTCGAAGGCGGGCGGTCAATGGAGCGGGCGGCTGCCGGCACCTTCAACGGCCTTGGCCTCGAGCTCGGAGGCAAGGATCCGGGTTATGTCATGGAGGACGCCGATCTCGAGGCGGCCGTCGACACGCTGATGGACGGCGCGACCTACAACTCCGGCCAATGCTGCTGCGGCATCGAGCGTATCTATGTGCATGAATCGCTCTACGATGCCTTCGTCGAAAAATCGGTTGCCTGGGTGTCGAACTACAAACTCGGCAATCCGCTCGATCCCGATACGTCGCTCGGGCCGATGGCGCATAAGCGCTTCGCCAAGGTGGTGCGCGAGCAGATCGCCGATGCGGTTTCCAAGGGCGCCAAAGCGCTTGTCGATCCCAAGCTTTTCCCTCAGGATGACGGCGGCGCTTATCTCGCCCCGCAGATCCTCGTCGATGTCGACCACTCCATGGCCTTCATGCGCGAAGAGACTTTCGGTCCGGCAGTCGGCATCATGAAGGTGAAGAGCGACGAGGAGGCACTCGCTTTGATGAACGACAGCCAGTACGGGCTGACGGCCTCGCTCTGGACGCAAGATGTCGAGCGGGCAGGGCGGCTTGGGCGCGAGATCGAAACCGGCACCGTTTTCATGAACCGCGCAGATTATCTCGATCCGGCGCTTTGCTGGACCGGCGTCAAGGAGACCGGCCGCGGCGGCTCGCTGTCGATCATCGGCTTCCACAATCTGACGCGCCCGAAATCCTTCCATCTGAAGAAAGTCACAGGATGAGCAGCAACATCACCGCAAACTGGAGCTATCCGACATCGGTCAAGCTCGGCCGGGGCCGCATCGCGGAACTGGCCGACGCCTGCAAGAGCCTCGGCATCAAGAAGCCGCTGCTCGTCACAGACCGGGGCCTTGCCTCGATGGCGATCACCAAGACTGCGCTCGATATCCTAGAAGATGCCGGTCTCGGTCGGGCGATCTTTGCCGATGTCGATCCGAACCCGAACGAGAAGAACCTCGAAGCCGGCGTCAGGGCTTTCAAGGACGGCGGCCATGACGGCGTCGTTGCCTTCGGCGGTGGCTCCGGCCTCGATCTCGGCAAGTGCGTCGCCTTCATGGCCGGCCAGACGAGGCCGGTCTGGGACTTCGAAGATATCGGCGACTGGTGGACGCGTGCGAGCCTTGAGGGGATCGCCCCGATCGTTGCGGTGCCGACAACGGCAGGCACCGGGTCGGAAGTCGGGCGCGCCAGCGTCATCACCAATTCCGAAACCTATGTGAAGAAGATCATCTTCCATCCGAAGTTCCTGCCTGGCGTCGTCATTTCCGATCCGGAACTGACGGTCGGCATGCCGAAGATCATCACGGCCGGCACGGGCATGGATGCTTTCGCCCATTGCCTGGAGGCCTATTCCTCGCCATTCTATCACCCGATGTCAGCCGGCATCGCGCTCGAAGGCATGCGTCTCGTCAAGGAGTTCCTGCCGCGCGCCTATCGGGAAGGCACCGATCTGGAAGCCCGCGCCAACATGATGGCCGCTGCCGCCATGGGAGCGGTCGCCTTCCAGAAGGGGCTCGGCGCCATCCACGCGCTGTCGCACCCGATCGGCGCCGTCTACAACACCCATCACGGCATGACCAATGCGGTGGTGATGCCGGCGGTGCTGCGCTTCAACCGCAAGGCGATCGAGGAGAAGATCGGCCGCGCCGCCGCCTATCTCGGCATCTCGGGCGGTTTCGACGGGTTCTACGACTATGTGCTGAAGCTCCGCTCGGAACTCGGCGTGCCGGAGACGCTGTCGGCGATGGGAATCGCAGCCGACCGCATCGACGAATTGTCGGCCATGGCGATCGAAGATCCGAGCGCGGGCGGCAACCCGGTTGCAATGACGCTGGAAAATACCAAGGCCCTTTTCAAGGATTGCTTCTGACAAGATAAGAGCGGACCAACAGACTGGCCTGGAAAACCTCGGTTTTCCAGGCTTTTTTCGTTACGGTGGCATCCCTATTTTTAGGGATGTGAAAAATACCGGCTGCAGTTTCGCCGCGCGTGTTTCGAATTTGTTAACCATGATTAGAAAGGATGCATTAACCGCACAATGCTCCGATGGTGCGTAAAAGAGCGATTCCGGCTCGCACCATCCCTTCCGAGGACCGAACATGCCTGTCATCACATTCGCAAATACCAAGGGCGGCGCCGGCAAGACGACCGCTGTTTTGCTGCTCGCGACCGAGCTTGCCCGCAAAGGCTATCGCGTCACCATTCTCGACGCCGACCCGCAGCACTGGATTTCGCGCTGGCACGAAATATCAGGTCATGTGGCCAATCTTTCGGTGATCGATTTCGTCACGACTGCGTCGCTGCCGGTGCATATCAGCGAGAACAAGCACAATACCGACTATTTCATCGTCGATCTGCCCGGTGCGCGCAATCCGTTGCTTGCCACCGCCGTCGGCCTTTCCGATCACGTGCTGATCCCGATCCAGGGCTGTGCGATGGATGCGCGGGGCGGCGCGCAGGTGCTCGAACTGCTGCAGTACCTGGATGAGAAGGCCGGCATCAAGATCGGCCATTCGGTGGTGCTCACCCGCGTCAATTCGATGGTGACGACGCGGGCGCTGCAAGTCGTCAAGTCGCTGCTCAGCGAGCGGCATGTGCCGGTGCTGGATACGGCTATCATCGAACGCTCCGCCTTCCGCGACATCTTCGACTGTGGCGGCACGCTGCACACGATCGATCCGATGCGTGTCAGCAATCTCGACAAGGCACGGGAAAACGCCACCTGTTTTGCCGAGGAAATGATGCGCAAGCTGCCGGTGAGGCTGACGGCATCCGCCCGCGTGACGAGCCCGATGGTCCGCTCCGCCGCCTGAATATCTCCTGAATGAAACGACAAGGCCGCCGGAGCGATCCGGCGGCCTTGTCGTTTCTATCGTCAGAATGATTTCAATCGACGAATTCGACCGTCACTCCCGGCTTGACCATTTTGGCAAGCTCTGTCGCATCCCAGTTGGTCAGACGGATACAACCGTGGCTCTGGGTGCGGCCGATCTTCGAGGGTTCGGGCGTGCCGTGAATGCCGTATGTCGGCTTGGAAAGCGCCATCCAGACGGTGCCGACTGGGCCGTTCGGGCCGGGCGGGATGTTGAGGATCTTGTCGTTGGCGCCCTGCTGGAAATTGATCTTCGGATTATAGGTATAACCGGGATTGAGGGCGACACGCTCGACATTTACCAAGCCCGACGGAGAGGGGGTGTCGGTGGAGCCGATCGACGCCGGATAGGCGGCGAGGAGATTGCCGGCGCCGTCATAGGCGAAGACCTGCTTGCGGCCCTTGTCGGCGATGATGCGGGCAACTTCGCCGCTCTTCGGCTCGCCCGGATTGACGACCTTGATGATGGTGCCTGCAACTGTGAAATCGGCGCCGGGGTTCATCTCTTTGAGAAAGGCCTCATCCATGTGGAAGCGTTCGGCCAGCATTTCGGTGGTCGAGGTGTAGGCGAGCGACGGCAGCAGCGCCTTGTGCGAATAATCTTCCGGGATCTCGGCAACGAAGGGACCGGCGGCATCGGCCGGCGTGATCGTGTAGCTGACGACGGGCAGGCCGCCGTTCATGCGCAGCTCTTCGAGAATGGCATCGGTGTCGTTGGGATCGAGCTTCGAGCCGGTCATCTGGTCATAGGCATAGATGCCCTTGGTGACGTTCGAGCCCATATGGCCGTCGATGACGCCCGGAGAGATGCCGGCGCGATCAAGGAAGACCTGCAATGCGACGATCTCGGGCTTCGACTTGTTCTTCAGCGTGATGACGGGCTCATCAGGCGCGGCCCTGGGCTGATCGGCGGGCGGGATCTGCTGGTCGGGGTCGATCGAGGCATAGTCGCCGCCAGGCTGCGGATTGCCGATGCTGTTGTCATCGGGATAGGGCTCGTCGCCGAGCGGCTGACGTTCGATCGCCGCATCGCGCGGAATACCGCCGGTGACGGCGCCGCGCTCGGAATAACGTGTATCGCCATCGGGATTGTTGTCGGGATAATAGGGATCGTTGCCGTAATGGTCGTTATAGACTTCCCGCGGGCCGGGCCGCGGCGGATAGTAGCCGCGGGCGCGCATCTCGGTGGCGACGACATTGCCATAGTCGTCGATCAGCACGCGATTGCCGCTACGGTCGCGGGCGTAGATATAGCCAGCTGGAACATAATCGAGGATTTCGCCGCTTGGCGTCACAAGCACGATATCGCTCTGGCGGCGATCGCGGAACTGCTGTGCGCCTGCCTCCGGCGCTGTAGCCGCAAGGGCAGCCAGGACGGCCGCGAAGTAAAAGGCCGACTTCAAAAAGCGATTCACGTCTCATACCTCGAACAGTGACTGGCAGACACACACCTGCGAATTTTGACGCTAGTATGGAATTTATGAAAGCGTACTGAACAAAATATGAAAATCACTAAGATTTCCTTTTACTCATAAACGTTTGCGTCCTTGTGGCAGTTCCGCAAAATCCACGATTGCTGCAAAAGCACAAGATGGAGACGACGCCGATTGACGAATGGCGACGCGAAACCTAACGCTAGCGCATCCTGCTTTCCGAAAATCGGATTGGATTTTCGGAAAGCAGGATGCGTCGATTCAAAGTGTTAGCGTCATTTGTGCGTCCGAAAGGACGCACGGGCTCTAGAACAGGATGATTTTAGGCCGGGTCGGCCTAAAATCTGGATCCTGTTCTAAGTTATACAGTTGGAGCATGATGTCGTCCGAAAACCGCTCACACTTTTCGGCATCATGCTCTAAGAGCCGACAATTCCCCGAGGAGACTGTGATGATCGAATTTGCCGCCGCAAGCGGGCCGCGCCTGATGCTGGACGAAACATCGGTGCTGGATATCGGCGGATGTATCGTCGACGGCGTCGACATCGCGCCGAAACGCGCCATTCCCGACGACGGTGATACGCGAATCGATCACTCGCTCGAGGGCTTTCTCTTCACCTGCGGGCCGGATCATATCCGCCACCGCCAGCCGATCCCGGGCCGGGATGATGGCAAGGTCTACCCGCTGCACGGATCGGCCGCCGGCCATGCGGCAAAGGTGCTGTGGACGAAATTCGAGAATGGCAACGCCGAATGCCGCGCCGATATCGACATCACCACCATCGAAGGATTGCCGCAGCGCATCGAGCGGCTGTGGCGGATCGATGGGGCGACCGGCGAGGTGCGGCTCGAGGATCTGGTCGTCAATACGAGCGATCGGACGGTGCCGACCTTCCTGATGTATCACATGAACACTGGCGCTAAATGGCTGGACGAGGGCACACGGCTTGAAGGCCAGATGCTGGAGAATGGCGGTTTCCCCTGGGCATTCGGGGAGGAGCCGGGTGGCATCTTCTGCGTCGCGGCGCCGGCTGCGGAGGAGGGTTTTGCGGAGGTCCGCCTCGGACCGATCGCCGCAATCGGCGGTAGGACGCTGCGGGTGCGCTTCCGCGCCGACACGCTGCCCCATCTGCAGGTCTGGCGGAACCAGAAGGCGCCCGCCCATATCATCGGCATCGAGCCGGTTTCGCATCGCTGGATATCGCGCGACGAGCTTCAGGCAGCCGGCGAGTTCAACATGCTGGCGCCAGGAGAGAGCCGCAGCTATGCGCTGACCTTTGCTTTCCTATGAGCGAAGTGTTGTTGACGCTGGCAGACCTCCGTCGTAGACCTTCAACCCACGATTTTTGAGGAGACAAGACGATGGATATTCGCCAGATCGACGATGAATATTCGGTTTCAGGCCAGATCACGCTGGAGGACCTCGACGAGATCAAGGCGCTGGGGTTCAAATCGATCGTCTGCCACCGTCCCGACCACGAAAGTCCCGACCAGACGTCGTTCTCCGTCATTGAGGCGCGCGCCAAGGAGCTCGGCCTCGAGATCGCCCATGTGCCGGTTGGACCGATGGGCGTGACCGAGGAAGCCGTACAGGGCATGGTCGATGCGCTCGATGAATTCCCGCGGCCGATGCTCGGCTATTGCCGCTCTGGCGCACGCTCGACGGCGATTTACCAGAAGACCCACCATATCCGTAATTGAGCCGGTTCCGGGGCCGATTTTGCGGCGTTGAACCTCAGCGCCGCCACCTGCCATTCACTCAGGAGACTATAATGAGCATCAAGCGTATCGACGTCGGCTCGCGCATGAGCGGCGCCGTCATTCACGGCAACACGGTCTATCTCGCAGGTCAGGTCGGCGAGGGCGAAAGCGTCACCGATCAGTGCAAGTCCTCCCTTGCCGAAGTCGACCGCCTGCTGGCTGCATCAGGCAGCAGCAAGTCGAAGATCCTGCAGACGATCATCTACCTGTCCGATATCGCCGATTTCGCCGAGATGAACGCCGTCTGGGAAGGCTGGATCGATCCGGCCAATCCGCCAGCCCGCGCCACCAGCGAAGCCAAGCTCGCTGCGCCGAAATACAAGGTCGAGTTCATCATTACGGCAGCACTCGACTAAAGCAACTCCAGGAAAAGTGCGAAGCGGTTTTCCGTCCGGAAGTGCGCAAAAACAAAAGGTTAGAGCGGCTCTGCGCTTCTATGAAAAGCTGAACCGCTCTAAGTCGCACCATTTCGATTGCCTGAAGCCGGTGAGCGCTGCGCGTGCTCACCGGCTTTTTGTTTGCGCGATTTCGGAAAGCGTGCGTGTCGGCGTGATCGCTTCGGGATCGAGCTTGACCTCGATGATTGCCGGCTTGCCGCTGGCGCGTGCTCGCTCAAAGGCCGGGGCGAAATCCGCCGTCGTTTCCACCGTCTCGCCGTGGCCGCCATAGGCGCGGGCAAGGGCTGCGAAGTCGGGATTGGTCAGATCGGTGCTGCTGACGCGGCCGGGATACTCGCGCTCTTGATGCATGCGGATCGTGCCGTAGATGCCATTGTTGACGACGACTGCGATGATCGGCAGGCCATAGCGGATGGCGGTGGCGAATTCCTGGCCGTGCATCAGGAAGCAGCCGTCGCCGGCAAAGCAGATAACCTCGCGCTCGGGAAACAGCCGCTTGGCGGCCACCGCCGCCGGCAGGCCGTAACCCATTGACCCGGAGGTGGGGGCGGCCTGAGTGTTGAAGCGGCGAAAACGATGGAAGCGGTGCACCCAGGTGGCGTAGTTGCCCGCACCGTTGGTGAAGATCGTCTGCGGTCCGGTATTGGCCTCCAGCCATTCCATGATCGGCCCCATATGGACGGCGCCCGGTCCACTCAAGGGCGGCTTCGACCAGGCGAGATAGGCCTGGTGCAGGCGCGCGGTGCGCTCGGTCCAATGTGGTTTGGCCGGCGCTTCCAGATCGGCGAGTGCGGCGACGAAATCGGCAGGTGCGGCGCAAATGGCAAGATCCGGACGGTAGATGCGGCCGAGCTCGGAAGGGTCGGGATAGATATGCACCAGCGATTGCTGGGGGTAGGGGATATCGATCAGCGTATAGGACGAGGACGGCATTTCCGACATGCGGCTGCCAAGCAGGATCAGCAGGTCGCTTTCCTTGATCTCTTTTGCCAATGCAGGATTGATGCCGATGCCGACATCGCCGGCATAGCAGGGATGGAGATGATCGAACAGCATCTGCCGGCGGAAGGAGCAGCCGACAGGCAGGTGGAAACGCTCGGCGAAGCTCTGAAAATCGGCGACCGCATCGGCATCCCAGCGCGTGCCGCCAAGGATTACCATCGGACGCTCGGCCTTCAGCAATCTTACGTAGAAATCGTCGATCTGGCGGCGGCCGGGATGGGCCTCAACATTGGCATAATGCCTGGCGCGGGGTGCTTCGACCTCATCGCGCAGCATGTCCTCCGGCAGCGTCAGCACGACAGGGCCGGGCCGGCCGGACGTTGCGGCCGCAAAGGCGCGAGTGACGAACTCGGGAATGCGGGCGGCATCGTCGATCTCGCCCACCCATTTGGCGAATTCGGTGAAGGCGCGGCGGAATTCGACCTCCTGGAAGGCCTCGCGCTCGCGTGCTTCCCGCTGCACCTGACCGATGAACAGGATCATCGGGATCGAGTCCTGCCTTGATATATGCAGGCCGGCGGAGGCGTTGGTGGCGCCGGGGCCGCGGGTCACCATGCAGATGCCGGGTTCGCCGGTCAGCCTGCCCCAGCAATCCGCCATCATCGCCGCTCCGCCCTCCTGGCGGCAGACGAGGACGTCGATATCGCTGTCGCGCAACGCGTCGAGCACGGCGAGGAAGCTCTCGCCGGGCACGCAGGAGAGACGTTTGACACCGTTCGCCTTCAGCGCCTCGACGATCAGTTCCCCGCCCGTCTTCTTCATGACGATGCCTTCCTCATGACGATGCCTTTCTCTCGCGCTCGGCGAGTTCCGCCAGAATTTCTGCCTGGTGTTCGCCGAGACGCGGGCTCGGCCTGATATAATGCAGCGGCGTCTCCGACAGCACCACGGGCGTCCTGACACCGGGGATCACGGTGCCGGCGGCATCCTCAAGGTCAATGCGCAGGCCGCGGGCCCGCACCTGCGGATGGGCGAACATTTCCTCGATCGTGTTGATTGCGCCTGATGGAACCGCGTTCTCTTCACAAGCCTTCAGCAGATCCGCCTTCTGCCATTTCAGCGTCTCGGTGGAGACGAGGCGGTGCACTTCGCCGCGATTGCCGACGCGGGCCTTGTTGGTGGCGAAACGCTCGTCACCGGCGATGGTCTCCAGGCCGAGGATGGTGCAGAGGCGGCGGAACTGGCCGTCATTTCCAACTGCGAGAATGAGATACCCGTCAGCCGTCGGCACGACCTCATAGGGCGAGATATTGGGATGGGCGTTGCCGAGGCGGGTCGGCGCCTCGCCGGAAACCAGGTAATTCATGTTCTGGTTGGCGAGCACGGCCGATTGCACATCGAGCAGGGCCATGTCGACCAACTGGCCTTCGCCTGACTTCAGGGCGTGGATCAGGGCGGCTTCGATCGCCGAGACGGCATAGATGCCGGTGAAGATATCGGCGATGGCAACACCTGCCTTCATCGGCTGGCCGTCCGGCTCACCGGTGATCGACATGAAGCCGGACATGCCTTGGACGATGTAATCGTAGCCGGCGAAGCTGGCGTAAGGGCCGTTCTGGCCGAAGCCGGTGATCGAGCAATAGACGAGCTTCGGGTTCAGCTTGCGCAGACTGTCATAATCGAGCCCGTATTTGACGAGGCCGCCGACTTTGAAATTCTCGATCACCACATCGGCGGTGGAGACGAGGCGGCGGACGAGATCCTGGCCTTCGGCGCTCTTCAGGTCGGCGGTGACGGAGCGCTTGCCGCGATTGGCGGCGTGGTAATAGGCGGCCGAGAGGTTGTTGCCGTCGGCGCCCTCGACGAAAGGTGGCCCCCATTGGCGCGTATCGTCGCCGCCGTCTGGATTTTCGACCTTGATGACGTCGGCGCCGAGATCGGCGAGCATCTGTCCCGCCCAGGGGCCGGCGAGCACGCGGGCAAGCTCGATCACCCGGATGCCGGCAAGCGGCGGTTTTTTCGTCACGGTCTCCGTCATGTTCCTCCGGCAGGTTCAGAGCATAGTGCCGAAAAGTGTGAGCGGTTTTCGGAATTGTACTCTCATTCTAGATTTACGGCGTCCACGTCGCCTCTGATGTATCGGATACCGGTTTCGATGCAAAGCGCCGCTCGCGCCAGAGGATATAGAAGCCAGACGCCATGATGATTATGATGCCGAGCCATTTGAGCGCGTTCGGGAAGTCGCCGAAGACCAGCCAGGCGAAGATCGTTGCCGAGACGATCTCGAAATATTGCAGCGGCGCCAGCGTTGAAGCCGGTGCTGCGCGATAAGCATAGACGCCAAGGATGCCCGATATGGCGGCCATGGCGCCGACGCCGGCGAGATAGAACCAGGCGCGGCCTTCCGGCATGACCGGATCGAAGATGTCGGAGCCGGTTCCCCGGCTGAGATAAAGCAGGATGATGCAGAAGAGCAGGCCCCAGATGCCCATCTGGAACTGCATCGACCAGGGATCTTCCCTATGCGAGAGCACGCGGGTCATCAGCACGAAGATCGCAATACAGAAGGCGCTGACGACAGGCAGAAGAGCGATGTAGCCGACCTCTTCGAAACTCGGCTGGATGATCAGCATCGCTCCGAAGAAGCCGACGCCGCAGGCCGTGTAACGCCGCCAACCGATCATCTCCTTCAGGAAGATACCGCCGAGGATCGTCAACATGATCGGTTCGACGAAGAAGATCGCTATTGCGTCAGCGACCGCCATGTATTTCAGCGTAGTGACGAAGGAGATCATCGAGATCGTGATGATCGCGCCGCGGATCGCGTGGAACAGGCTCTGGCGCCAGGAAAAATCGGCGAAGCTGCGCCGCCACACGACGATTGGCAGCATGCAGAGCGCTTGCACGGCGAAGCGGGCGGCGGTGATTTCGGCGGACGGGACGGTGACGATGGCAAGCTTGGCGAAGATATCGATGATCGGCGAGAACATCACCGAGATAAACATCAGCGCAAGCCCCATCGTCACGTCGGAGGCGGACGAAACAGGGCGGGCGGAGGTGCTGTTCATGATGAAATCCCTGTCAGGAAATTGGTCGCTCAGGATCCTGCGACGGCCCTGTCGCACCAGTCCGCGAAGGCGGCGATCGCCGCATCCGCGCCGATCTCATTTAGTGTTTCGTGACGCATGTCCTGATATATCTCAGTGCTGATACGGGAGAAGCCTTGTCCTTTCAAATGGTTTGACAGCCAGAGCAGGGCTTTTCCACGCTCCGTCGCAGGATCCTGCCCGCCTCCGACGAGATGGACCGGCATGTCCCGCGGCAGCCGGTCGAGGTGGATTTTCTGCGGCGCGCGGAAGGTCAGTTCGAAGAGATCGAGCCAGAGAGAGACTGAGGCGTCGAAGCCGCAGAGCGGATCGGTGACATACTTGTCGACTTCATCGGGAAGACGCGACAGCCAGTCGAACTCGGTGCGGCGGCCGGGAATGGATTTGCCCCAGGTGCCGAAGGTAAGCTTCGGCAGCAGGCCGCTCGGCACGTCGGAGCCCTTCAGCATGCGCTCGGCAAGCAGGATCGCCTGGGCGGCGCGGCCGGCAAGGCCGACGGCGAAATTCGAATTCCAGATCGCGACGGCGTCGAAGTCGGCCGGAGCCGTGACGGCAGCGTTGAGGGCGATGAGGCCGCCCATCGAATGGCCGAAGAGGATCACAGGCAGGCCGGGATGGCGGGAGGCCGCATAACCGCGCATAGCGATGACGTCGCCGGCCACCTTTTCGACCCCACCCCGCCAGGCAAATCGACCGATCGGCGCATCCGGTGCCGTCGTCTCGCCGTGGCCGCGATGATCGTGGGCATAGACGTGATAGCCGCGCGCCGCCATCGCCTCGGCAAAGGAGCGGTATCGTTTCGAATGTTCGGCCAAGCCGTGCGATATCAACAAGATGCCGCGTGCTGCAGCTTCGGCCTTGGCATGGTGATATGCCAGCGACGCCCCAGGCACGGCCAACCTTTGCGTTTCAGCAAACATATGGATCCTCCCGGCGGCAACAGACCAGATCGCTGGGTAATTGCAACATCGGCGCTTAATTATCCGACAATAAATTGTGGCCCTGTTGCGATTCAGGGTTGCGGCCTTTCGATCTTCGTGCTTATTTGTTCCTGTATTGTTCTTTTTTGGGGGTTGAAATGAGCAGCATGCAGTTGCGTACCTTGACGTTTGCCGTGTCGATGGTTGTTGCCGGCGCCGCCGTGGCGCAGGAGGCCGGCGGGCGCACCCGCTTCATTCTGGCGGCGAGCTGGCAGCCGGCCTTTTGCCAGACGAACCAGAAGAAGGCCGAATGCGCAAGCCAGACCGGCGAGCGCCCCGACGCGACGAACTTCTCGTTGCACGGGCTTTGGCCGATGCGGGAGGATTATTGCGGGGTGAGCGCCGAGCAGAAGACCGCCGACAAGGATGGCGACTGGAACAAGCTGCCGGAGGTCACGCTTGCGGCCGAGACGAAGACGGCGCTGGCAAAGGCGATGCCCGGCACGGAATCCGGCCTGGAACGGCATGAATGGGTGAAGCATGGCACCTGCACGAAGATGAGCGCGGACGACTATTTCGGTGTCGGTGTGCATCTGGTGGGCGCACTGAACGCGTCGGCCGTGCGCGATCTCTTCGCTGCCAATATCGGCAAGCCGGTCAAGTCCGAAGCGATCAAGGCGGCTTTCGACAAGAGTTTCGGGCCGGGCGCCGGCGACCGCGTCAAGATGAGCTGCCGACGGGCCGGCAATGTAAGGCTGATCAGCGAGCTGACGATCGGGCTTTCGGAAGCCGCCGGGGCGGCATCGGCGAAAAGTACGGGCCTCGCCGATCTGATCCAGGGTGCGGGAAAAACGTCGTTCGGTTGTGACGAGGGCGTCGTCGATGCTGCGGGCTTTTGACCGGAAATCCTGAGTAAACCGGGTTTCGGCGTTGCCCGCAGGCGCTGTTTCGCCTACATAGCGGCACAATCGAAGTTTCCCGCCCGGAGCAGCGCAGCATGGCACGTCAGTTCATCTATCATATGTCCGGCCTTAACAAGGCCTATGGCAACAAGAAGATCCTGGAGAATATCCACCTTTCGTTCTACCCGGATGCCAAGATCGGTATCCTTGGTCCGAACGGCGCGGGTAAATCCACCGTGCTGCGCATCATCGCAGGCCAGGACAAGGAGTATACCGGCGAAGCCTGGCTCGCCGAAGGTGCGACCGTCGGCTATCTGGAGCAGGAGCCGCATCTCGATGCAAACAAGACGGTGTTCGAGAACGTCATGGAAGGCGTTGCCTCGAAGACGGCTGTCCTCGATCGCTACAATGAATTGATGATGAACTATTCCGACGAGACGGCGGAAGAGGGCGCCAAGCTTCAGGACGTCATCGATAGCCAGAACCTCTGGGATCTGGAAAGCCAGGTCGAAATGGCGATGGAAGCGCTGCGCTGCCCGCCGCGCGACGCCGATGTCACCAGCCTTTCGGGTGGTGAGCGACGCCGTGTCGCGCTCTGCCGCCTGCTGCTTTCGCAGCCGGACCTGCTGCTGCTCGACGAACCGACCAACCACCTGGACGCCGAAACCATCGCCTGGCTCGAAAAACATCTACGCGACTATCCGGGCGCCGTGATGATGATTACCCACGATCGCTACTTCCTGGACAACGTCACCGGATGGATCCTCGAACTCGACCGCGGCCGTGGCATTCCCTACGAGGGCAACTACTCGGCCTACCTGCAGGCGAAAGCCAAGCGCATGCTGCAGGAAAGCCGCGAAGACGCGTCGCGCCAGAAGGCGATCAGCCGCGAACAGGAATGGATCGCGTCCAGCCCGAAAGCCCGTCAGGCCAAGTCCAAGGCCCGTATCAAGTCCTACGAGCAGTTGGTGGATGCCGCCGAGAAGCAGCGTCCCGGCGACGCGCAGATCATCATCCCGGTCAGCGAGCGCCTCGGCCAGGTGGTCATCGAGATGGAGGGCGTCACCAAGGGCTTCGAGGGCCGCACGCTGATCAACGACCTGTCGATCAAGCTGCCGCCCGGCGGCATCGTCGGCATCATCGGCCCGAATGGCGCCGGCAAGACGACGCTATTCAGGATGATCACCGGCCAGGAAAAGCCGGATGGGGGTTCGATCCGCATCGGCGAAACCGTGCATCTCGGTTATGTCGACCAGAGCCGTGACACCCTTGCGGCCGACAAGACGGTCTGGGAGGAAATTTCCGGCGGCGCCGAAATCATCAAGCTCGGCAAGTTCGACATGAACTCCCGCGCCTATTGCGGCGCCTTCAACTTCAAGGGCGGCGATCAGCAGCAGAAGGTCGGCAATCTCTCCGGTGGTCAGCGCAACCGCGTTCACCTTGCCAAGATGCTGAAGGCCGGCGGCAACGTTCTGCTGCTCGACGAACCGACCAACGACCTCGATACGGAAACGCTGGGTGCCCTTGAAAACGCGCTGGAAAACTTCGCCGGCTGCGCCATCATCATCAGCCATGATCGCATGTTCCTCGACCGGCTGGCGACGCATATTCTGGCTTTCGAAGGCGACGGCCATGTCGAATGGTTCGAAGGCAACTTCGAGGATTATGAACAGGACAAGGTTCGTCGTCTCGGCCCCGACGCACTCAACCCGGGCAGCCAGGCCCATAAGCGTCTGACACGCTGATTTCACCCATTTTTCGTTTGTGAGAGCCCCGGTTCTGAACTGCCCCCCGAAAGTTGGACATCCAACCTCGGGGTTCAGTTCATTCGCTGGGGCTTTTTCATGTCGGGCTCTGTCGCAATCTGAGCAGGCAATTTCGTGGAGAGAGCGAATTGCTGCTTGCCACTGCTTTTCAAATCACATAAAGATATCTTTATGTCTTGATTGGATTAGAGATGAGCGAACCGTTGAAGCTTGGACTGGATGCGCTGGTGGACGTCTTGAAGGCGGCCGGCGAGCCCACGCGCCTGCGTCTTCTGGCGCTTCTTGACGGCGGCGACCTGACGGTCACCGATCTTACCGAAATTCTCGGCCAGTCCCAGCCGCGCATCTCCCGCCATCTGAAGCTGCTCGGCGAAGCCGAACTGATCGAACGATATCAGGAGGGCGCTTGGGCCTATTTCCGTCTGAAGCAGGATGGCAAGGCGGCCATGCTGGTGCGGGCCCTGCTCAAGCATGTCTCCGAGAACGATCCGACCATCCTTCGCGATGGCGAGCGGCTGTCGCAAGTCAAGCGTCAGCGCGCCGAGCGGGCGCAGGCCTATTTCAGCCGCAACGCGGCCGAATGGGACGAGCTTCGCCGCCTGCATGCGGCTGATGAGGAGGTCGACGCTGCCGTCATCCGGCTGCTCGGTAACCAACCGATCGATTCTCTGCTTGATCTCGGCACCGGCACCGGCCGCATCCTCGAGCTTCTGTCCGGCCTCTACCGCCGGGCGATCGGCGTCGATGCCAGCCGTGACATGCTGAGCGTGGCGCGCGCCAATCTCGACAAGTCCCGCATCACCAAGGCCACCGTGCGCCACGCCGATATCCTGAACCTGCCGTTCGAGGGACAGGATTTCGACTTGGTGACGATCCATCAGGTGCTGCATTTCTTCGATCAGCCGGAAATTGCGATCACGGAAGCGGCGCGCATGCTCCGGCCGGGCGGTCGGCTCGTGGTCATCGACCTGGCGCCGCACACGCTCGAATATCTCCGCGACGAGCATGCGCATGTCCGTCTCGGCTTTTCGCACCAGGCGATGTCCGACTGGCTGCGCAAGGCCGGGCTCGACGTCGAGCAGGCCGTCGATCTTCATCCGGGTCAGCAAAGCGGGCAAGGCTTGACGGTCACCGTCTGGCTCGCGCGCGATCCGAGGCGCCTGATGGCTTCGCAGACGAGCGAGGGCGCTGAACCTACATTTGCCGGGAGGGTATGACATGGCTTTGAAAAACGAAGCACGCGGCCGCAACGACATTAGAGTCTCTTTCGAATTCTTTCCGCCTAAATCGGAGGAGATGGAAGGCCAGCTCTGGCACGCCGTCGGCCAGTTGCAGGACTGGGACCCGGATTTCGTGTCGGTGACCTATGGCGCCGGCGGCACCACCAAAGCGCCGACACTTTCCACCGTCACGCGGTTCCTGTCGCAGACGCCGCTTGCCACTGCTTCGCATCTCACTTGCGTCGGTGCGACGAAGGAAGAGACGCACCAGGTGGTCGACACCTTCCGCAAAGCCGGCGTGACGCATTTCGTGGCGCTGCGCGGCGATGCGCCAGGCGGCGCCGGCGCGCCCTACCAGCCGCATCCAGGCGGTTATGCCAATGCCGCGGAGCTGGTGGCCGGCCTCAAGGAAATTGGCGATTTCGAGATTTCGGTCTCCGCCTATCCGGAAAAACACCCGGAGAGCCGCGATACGGCGGCCGATATCGACATGCTGAAGCGCAAGGCCGACAATGGCGCCGACCGGGCGCTGACGCAATTCTTCTTCGACAACGACAATTTCGAGCGCTACCTGGAACGGGTGCGCGGCGCCGGCATCTCGATCCCCGTTGTGCCCGGCATCATGCCGATCCAGAACCTGACGCAGCTGAAACGCTTCGCCGGGGCCTGCGGCACAATCATCCCCGCCTTCCTCGACGAACGCTTTGCAGGATTCGACGACAAGCCCGAGGAGCGGGCGAAGGTCGCCGCCGAGGTCGCCGCCGAACAGATCGAGGATCTCGTCCGGCGTGGCATCCATGATTTCCATCTCTATACGATGAACCGTGCGCCGCTGGTTTCCGCCGTGCTCGACAATCTCGGCCTCTCCCGCCCGGCGGCAAAAAGTGCGGGCGCAGCCGCCTGATCTTTGCGCGTCTGAAAGACGCGCGGCGCTGTAAAAGTGAAAAGCGCATGTCGGGCGGGACATGCGCTTTTTCGTTGGCGGATTGATCAGCTATTCAGGAGTTCAGGCACTATCAGTCGTCACACCTTCGTCGGCCGGCTCAGATGAAGAGCATGGACAAGACAAAAGCAAACGCAGCACTGACCAACAGAACATTCAAGGATTGCGTGAGTCCCATGTCTGTCTCCTCGCGTTAACCGGCCGATAATATGTCTGAAATATGTCGGTTGGGAAGCAGATCTTATGCTGCGCTGCAGAACGGTTCGGTGGATAAGTCGAATGGTGCTCTTGCAAACCTTTGAAATAAATAGATAATTTTCAACAGTTTTTTGTTCACACAATTTAACATGCCGTTAAATCAGGCGATTGTGGATTTACCTATGCGCCTAAAACATGGCGGATCGGCAACCGGTTGAAAACATACGAAATTCGCAACCGGTGTCAAACAGCTTTCGCCAGCAGGCGATAGGCGCGGCCATCGAGAATGATGAGGCCGAAACCGATCAGCGCCATGCCGGCCAATTCGCCAAGTGCGAGCCTTTCGCCGAGGAAAAGCACGCCGAGAAGAATGGCGCTCGGCGGCACCAGCAGCGTGACGAGCGAGGCGTTGGTGGCACCGGCGGTCGCCATGATCCGGAAATAGAGGATGTAGCCGAAGGCCGTCGACAGTAGCGCCAGCGCCAGGATGGCCAGGAGCGCATCCAGCGGCGGTGCGGCAAGCGCCCAGGGACGATCGGTCAGCAGCGACAGCGGCAGCGCAATCAGCGAGGAGGCGGTCAACTGGCCGGCTGCGGTGACAGGGGCAGGAACATCCTTGAAGCGTTTGCCGTAAGTGGCGGCGAAGCCATAGGAGATGGCGGCAAGCACGGGAAGAAGCAGTGCCCAGAGCGGGGCTTCACCGCCGGCCGACATGCCGGGTCCGATCAGCACGATCGTTCCGATCAGGCCAACGAGGCAGCCGGCGATCTTTGCCGGCGACAGCTTCTCGTCTGAGGTGAAGTAGTTGGCGATCAGCACGGTCCAGATCGGTGTCGTCGCATTCAGGATCGCCGCAAGACCGGCGCCGATGCGGGTCTGGCCGAAGAAGATCAGCGCGTGCGGCAGGGCATTGTTGATGAGCCCGAGGATCAGGAATTCGCGCCAGCGGGCCTTGAGGATCGCATAGAAGTCGAAACGGCCGGCGATATAGATATGCAGCGCCAGCGCCGCGAGCAGCAGCCTGAAGAAGACGAGGGTCAGCGGCGGCACATGCTGGACGGCAATGCGGGCAAAGAAGAAGGAGCCGCCCCAGATCAGGCCGAGCAGGACCAGCAGGCCCCAGGTCCAAGCATTCATCCTGCTGTCCACGTCGCTTCCTCCACCGTGAGCCGCTCGTCTTGCCGAAAGCCGGCACCGGATTTCGACTTGATCCTTTAGCGCAAGCAGCGGATCGCGCCACCCGTTTCTTGCGAAGCGGGCGGCGGTAAAAAGCCAGCGGAGATCAGAGAGCGTTGAGAAGGGCAGGCGTCGCCCAGCCATCGGCGGGCATGCCGAGGCGCTGCTGTTCCTTCTGGATCGCGACACGCGTGCCGGAGCCGAGGATGCCGTCGATCTCGCCGACATCATGGCCAAGCGACTGCAGCTTGGTCTGCAGCGCCTTCATCTGGTCGCTGGCGAGCCCCTGTTCCGGCACGCCCTTGAGATAGGGCCCGGCGCCCGAAAGACGCGTCCCGAAATAGGCAGCCGAGGTCGTGTAGATGAACGACTTGTTCCATTCGAGATAGATCTTGAAATTGGGATAGGCGATGAAGGCCGGCCCCATGCGGCCCTGCGGCAGAACGAGGTCGCCTTCGAGGTTGCCGAATGCGGTATTGCCGTCACGCGGCTTGACGCCGAGCGCGAACCACTCTCCCGCTTTCATCGTGCCGCCGAGGCCGGATTTTTCCCAGGGCAGATTATCGGGCAGAGTCACTTCCTGCAGCCAGGGTTGGCCGCGCTCGAAGCCGAGATGCTGGATGAATTTCGCCGCCGTCAGGATGGCGTCCGGGCTGCTTTGCTTCAGGCGGATATGACCGTCACCGTCGCCATCCATGCCATAGGCAACGATGTCGCGCGGCAGCATCTGCACCTGGCCGATCTCGCCGGCCCAGGCGCCGGTATTGGTGGCGGGGTCGAGGTCGCCGTGCTGAACCATCTCGACAAGGGCGATCAGTTGCGGGCGGAAGAGTTCCGGGCGGCGGCAGTCATGCGACAGCGTCACCAGGGCGTTGCGGGTGTTGAAATCGCCCTGGACGGCGCCGAAGTCGGTTTCCATCGCCCAGAAGGCGGTGATGACGCCCGGCGGGACGCCGAACTCCTGCTCGGCGCGAGCAAAGACGTCGGCATATTGCTTCATCTTCTGGCGGCCGATGTCGAGGCGGGCCTGGCTGACGGTGCGCTGGGAGAATTCGAGGAAGGTCTGCTTGAAGACGCCCTGAGCGCGATCACGGCTCAGCACCTTGGGGTCGATCTCGGCGCCGGCGAATGCCTCGTCGGCGGCTGCCGCACTTGCGCCGGCTGCGACCGCATCTTTCTTGACGCCGTCGAGGAAGGCTGACAGATCGCCGCCGCAGGGCGCTGCCGGGGCTGCGTCTGGCGCCTGCTGGGCGGCCGCGCCGCCTGCGAGGGCGAGGGCAAACAGAAGGGCGAGTGCAGAGCGGCTTGCGAGCGAGCGGTGCATGGATGCGGTCCTTATATCAAACAGATTGCCGTCGCTTTCACAGACGAATGTGACGGAAGCAAGAAACATCGCAAGACGTTACTAAGAATTTCTATCCTTGGAAACGGCCGCGACCCAATTGTTCCAGTTCTTTGCGCTGCCGGCGAAGACATTGATATCTGTGGGACCATTGATGCCGGGAATAACGCCGGTCGAGGTATATTGCCAGAAGGCCCAGCGGCGGTCGGAGTAGGTCACCTCGGGATGTTTTGCCACTGAACGGACCCAGAAATGATAATCCTGGAAGTAGCCGGCGAGATTGTCGCGATGGAAATCCACCGAGGTATAGATGATCGGGCGCTTGCCGTAATAGGCCTCCAGCCGATCCATGAAACGCTGCATTGCGGCACGCACCGTTTCAGCGTCGGGGCGGTAGCGGCAAGTCTTCGATTCGGCGTTCCATTCGACGTCAAGCACCGGCGGCAGGCGCATGGCCTCCTTTGGCACATTGCGGATGAACCAGTCGGCCTGCTCGTCGGCGGAGGAGCAGAAATAATAGAAATGATAGGGAGCGTGCGGGATGCCGGCGGCGCGGGCCTCGCGCCAGTATTCGTCGAAGCGCGGATCGACCCTGTCCTTGCCTTCCGTCGCCTTGATGAAGGCAAAGGCCACTCCGGAATTCTTCACCGTGCCCCAGTCGATATCGCCCTGCCATTTGGAGATGTCGATGCCGTGGATCGCGTTCTCCTGCGGATGCTTCGCCCCGAAATCCTGCGGATCGGTATCCTTGAAGCGTGTCTTCGGTTTGATCGACGCCGTTTCGAGATAGTCATGACCGGAAGAGCTGCAGCCGGCCAGCAGGATGGCCAGGGGCAAAACGCAAAACAAAAACCGGCGCATGGGCGTCCTGTCGTAACTCGAATGATCTCTTTGCCCCACAGCCTGACCTTCGAAGATGACGAGCCCAGCAGAGGAATAATCCTCTTTTCACCATATCAACGTAAAAAATCGGTTAGTTTCAAGCGAATTATAAGCGCTTGCTGATAATGGCAGCCCGCCAGGCATAACCGCCGCCGACGGTATCGAACAACAATATCGCGTTGTTTTCATGGGCTTGCGCTTCCAGAACCTCACGCAGATCGGCGCGCGGGGTGACGTGGAATTTCGCAAGCCAGGACTGCAGCATGCGCTGGAACCAGCCCGGCAAACCTTCTTGCTGGCCGAAATCGACGATGTGCAACTGGCCGCCGGGATTGAGTGCGGCGATCGATGCATCGACGGCGCGCTCCCAGTCCGGGATCATCGACAGGGCATAGGAAATCAGGATGCGGTCGAAGCCGCTGACGCCGAATTCGCGCGGTGTGAACGCCGTGGCATCGGCGACGCGGAATTCCGGGATGGTCGCTTTGGTGGCGAAGGTCCTGCGCGCCGAAATCAGCATTTCCTGGGAAATGTCGAGGCCGAACAGTTTGGCGGTCGGGAAATGCCTGTGGGCGAAGGCCATGTTGCGCCCGGTGCCGCAGCCGACTTCAAGCAGAGTGCCGCCTTCGGGCACGTCGAGATGGCGGATCGTGCTGTCGCGGCCGAAAAGGTAATATTTGCGGGTCAGGTCGTAGATATGCCGCTGGTAGCGGTACATGCCATCCATCAGGCTGGCATGTTCATTGCTCTTTCCCGCCGCCTCAGTGCCGACCTTGCTCACGCCTTCTTCCCGTAAATGTGGAAGCCGCCGTAGATTGCCGAACGATCGAGCGCGGTCAGTTCACGCGACTTCTCCTCGAAGTAATCCCACTGGTCGCGGATCACAGGCGCCAGGCGGCCTTCGATAATGCTTTTTTCTGCGGCGGTGCGGAAGATCACGCGGGCGCCTTCGCGCGCCGTGCGGGTGATTTCAGTCCAGACATCGTTCAGTTGCTCGTCGGTCATCCAGTCCTGTGCGTCGAGCAGGATGTAGCGGTCGCGCGAGGCGGCCGGCTCGCGAGCGAGAAGCTCGGTAAAGCTTGCGTGGTGGACGTTGACGCGGTCGACGTTGGCACGGATCACCTCATAGTGCTCCGACTTCAGATAGGTCGGCAGCGGGCCTTCCGCTTCGGTGCCGTAGCGGCGGCCGAAGGCCTGCCAGGCGAAATAGTTGTCGCTCATCGGGAAATGACAGGCGAGCTTTTCCAGGCGGTGCTTCAAAACCGGCGCGATCGAATGATCGGCCGCAAGGCTTGCGAGCTCGTCATATTGCTGCGGCGGAATGCCGAGGCCGAAGAGCGAGCTCTTGCGACCGGTGATCCAGCGCACGACCGGCTTTTCGAAGAGCGGCGCGATCTGCTCGTCGAAGAACTGGCGCTGCTCGCGGATCGAGCGGGTCTTGGTCATCTCGCGCAGCTTGACACCATGCAGGCGGGCAAGAAGATGAGCCGCGCCGATGAAGCGGCCGAGCAGACCGGTTTCGTAGATGTTGCGGTCGAAGACGGTGACACGGCGGCGGCCGAACTTGCGGCCGTTCCAGTAGCTGCGGGTCGCCTCATCGAGGCGGGCGGCGAGATGCTGGTCGTAGGCGCGGCTGTTCGACTTCTCGTTCGGCATCGCCAGGAAGCGGACGAGATCGGCATGGCCGGGAAGGTGTTTGAAGGCGGCCAGCTTCAGGCGGTTCAGGGCGATGTGATGCGGGTTGAGATCGACGACGTCGATTGAGGCCGGCGCCTTGGAGAGATAGGCGAGCATGTTGCAGCCGCCAGAACCGATGGTGACGATGCGATGGTTGGGCTTCAGCTCCATCGCCTGCATGTCGAGATCCGGATCTTCCCAGATCTGCGGATAGACGAGGCCGGAAAAGAGAAGACCGAAGAGACGCTCGGAAAAGCCATCCTTCGAAAAAGCCTTGTGGCGGAGAAGGGCGTCCTTGAGTTTCCGGTTCTTGCGGAAGCCGGCATCCGGTGCAAATTCTGACATGAGTCTGTCACCTTTTTAGCGTTCAGGGCGTGTAACGCGCCTCTGCTACAGTTTGATGACGCGGGCTGTGGGGCACCGTTCTTCGGAGACTTCGACCTCCTTGGGAGAGCGATCGTTTGCTCTCGCGAAAATCGATTGCCCGCACTCCTGGGAAAGTGATCGCAATGACGAGCCTTCTTCGTTCCGGCCCCTTTCCGGCGCGTGCGATTCCTGCTTCTCTCCCGGCAGGGAGGAATGCCATGCGATTTGTCCTGCGTATCCTGAAGGCGCTCGCTCTCCTTCTCGTTCTCGTCGTCATCGCTGCTGCCTGCTGGCTCTTCATCCGGCCGCCGGAATTGCTGCGCGTCGGCGACGGTTATGCCGCCAAGATCGTCTGCTCCAACGTCTTCATTGCTGGCCGAGAGGCTGAGGATGTGCTCCATGACGATGTCCAGGCGCCCGGAAATCCGTTGCTGCGGCTGGTGCGCGTCAGCGTCGACCGCGACAACGACCGTGTGACGGCGCGCTTCATGGGGCTGTTTGCGCCGAGTTATGCGCTCTATCGCGGCGCTTTCGGCTGCACGAGCGTGCCGGACGGCAATTTCGAGGCGGCGGCGAATGCGGTGCCCTTCGATCCGCCGGCCAAGGTTCAGGCGAACGATGCATTATGGCCGGAGGGTGAGGGCGCCGGCGATCGGCAGGACGGAAAGATCGCCGCGCTGCTTGCCGATACCGGAGTTGCCGGCCCGGCAATGCGGGCGATCGTGGTGGTGCGCAATGGCCGCATCGTCACTGAGGCCTATGGCCCCGGCTTCTCGGCGAAGACGCCGCTGATCGGCTGGTCGATGACGAAGACGGTGAATGCGACGATCCTCGGCCGGCTGATGCTCGGAGGCAAGATCTCCTTCGACGATGATAAGCTGCTGGCGCAGTGGAAGAACGATGCGCGCGCCAGGATCAAGGTTTCCGACCTGCTTGGCATGGAGAGCGGCCTTGCCTTCAATGAGGACTATGGCGACGTCGCCGATGTGACGCGCATGCTCTACCTCAATCCCGACATGGTATCGCTGCCGGCCAATGCGCCGATGGAGGCCGCACCCGGCCAACGCTTCCGGTATTCGAGTGGCACGGCCGTGCTGCTGTCGCGCATCTGGATGGACAGGGTCGGCAATACTCAGGCGGCCTTTTCTTACCCGCACGATGCGTTGTTTTCGCCGCTCGGCATGACGAGCGCCGTGTTCGAGCTCGATGCGCGCGGCACCTTTGCCGGAAGCTCCTATCTTTATGCGACGGCGCATGACTGGGCGCGCTTCGGGCAGTTCCTGCTCCAGGACGGCGTCTGGAATGGCCAGCGGCTGTTGCCGGAGGGTTTCGTCGGCGCCATGCGCACTCCAACGGCGGCTTCGAACGGGCGGTATACGCAAGGCCAGGCCTGGCTGGCTGGCCCCGGCGACGGCTCGAGCGCTGAGGCCGGGCTGCCGGAGGATACGTTCTGGCTGACGGGGCATGACGGGCAGAGCATGGCGATCGTCCCCTCCGCCAATCTGGTGGTCGTCAGACTTGGCCTGACGCCGAGCCGGCTCAACTATCAGCCGCAGGTGCTGCTGAAGGCGATCCTGGCGGCCCTGCCGCAATCGGGGGCGCCGCAGCAGCAGGCCGGATCGCAACGACAAGCTCAGCCACTGCCATAGGCAAGGGCTTCAGCCGTTATCTCCAGATTTCAATAATTTCCTTGGGCGATGTCGGTCATGCCCTTGCGCTTGGCGTCGTAATAATAGCCGCGCGCATACAGGCGGACGGCATCGTCTTCCTTATTGTCGGAGACGAGCCAGGCGCCGCGCAGATATTTCGCGGCATATTTGATGTTGGTCTCGGCATCAAAGAGGCCACCCGGGGCACCGTCATAACCCATGGACTTGGCGGTGTTGTACTTGATCTGCATGAGGCCGAAATAGCCGCGCTTGTTGTAGGCCTTCGGATTATAGCGGCTCTCGCGATGGACGATGCGGTGGAGCAGCGTCTCGGGAATTTCGTAGAGCTTCGAATATTTGGCGATGAGCTTGGTGACGAAGCTCTTCTCGACCGTCGGCGCATCGTCTTTGTCGTCATCGCTGAACATCGGTGGCGCCGTCGGCGGATCGATCGGCCCGGATTCGTCGAAACCGTAGTCCATGCTGGCGCGCGGCGTGGTGTCGACTGCGGCCAGTGCTGCAAGCGCGCTGTTCTGCGGTGTGGCGGCAAAGGCAAGCTGCGTCGTCGGCTGTGCCGGCGTTCCCGGACGCGGCGTCGGCACGACGGACTGGATCGCCGTCATCTCGGGCGTCAGCGGGATCTGCGCATAGGCTGCCGGCTGCATTGTAAGATCGCCAGGCTGAGAAGCTGTCACGGCCGGCATCGCCGTTGCGGTTAGGGAGGAGGGTGATGCCTGGGGAATGGTGGCGTCGGCCACGGCTGCACCTTCGGCTGTCGGGATCGCGGCGAGTGTTGCATCTTCGCCGGGTTTCGGCATCGGCACGACGGTCTGGACAGCGGTCAGTTCGGCCTGGGACGTGTATTCGACGCTCGCACATCCCGTTATCATGCCGCAGAGTATCGTGGAAACGACAAGACTGCGTTTCAGGCCGCATAATCCGATCGCTACCATTCCGCCACTTTCGTGAAATCGCGCCGCCCCGGCAGCGTATAAAAGTTACTAAAAACCTTAAGCCCTGGTGACCCCATTAACCTATTCGTGACATTCCGGCAACCACGGAATATTTCTAGGCTGCAATACGGCGATACCCGGCCGTTACGGCACCTGCAGCGATCAGCAGAGTGCCTCCGGTGCGGTTTACGGCGCGCTGGATGCTCGCCTTGCGAATCAATCCGCGCGCGGTATGGGCGAGAAAAGCGTAGGTGGAGGCGTTGAGGATCGCCAGTACAAGGAAGGTCGCTTCCATGATCGCCATCTGCCCGACAAAGGGCAGGGCCGGATTGAGGAACTGCGGCACGAAGGCGACGAAGAAGATGATGCTCTTCGGATTGAGGGCGGTGACGACATAGGCGTGGAAGAAGATCTTGAGCGACTTCTCCTCCGGCAGATTGTCGTTGTCGGCAACCGGTTCGCCGATGATGGGAGCCCGCCAGAGCTTGATTCCCAGCCAGATCAGGTAGGCGCCGCCGATCCACTTCAAGACGGTGAAGAGGGTCGCGGAGGCGGCCAGAACGGCGCCGAGACCGAAGAGAGAAGCCGTCATCGCCGTGAAGTCACCAAGCGCCACGCCGCTCACCGTCGCAAACGCCGTCCTGCGTCCATGACCGAGCGCATAGGAAACGACGAGCAGTATCGTCGGTCCCGGTATGGCCAGCATGATGGCGGATGCAGCCGCAAAAGCGAGCCAAGCTTCAAGTGACATGGTGTCTCCTCCTATTCCTCAGGAATAAGCAAAGACATCATATTAACCATCCGTCAATCACGCTTCTTTGTATTTCTGGCCTATATTGTCCATGACTTCGGCAAACCATCCCGTCGAAAGATCAAAAGTCTTGCCGCCCTTGATGCGCGGGAATTCTATAGTGCGCAATTTACCGTTCTGGCCTTCGTCGTGGCCGGTGACGCCGGAGATTTTATTGAGAGCGCTTTCGACGGCGAGATCGACCATGCTCTGGATCAGCCTGAGGTCGTCGCCGTTGGCAGGCGCGGAGCGAGCGAAATAGCCCGATTTCTGCACGAGGGAACGCTCGGCGTTCAAGAGATTGGCGAACTGCTTCTGGAACCAGGCGCCGACATTGATCGTGTCGATCTTCACATGGCCAAAGGCGTCGCGCTTGACGGTCTCGCCGGCGGCTTCGCGCTCGGCGACGATGGCGTCGAGGCAGGCGCCTTCCGAGACGAAGACGGTAGCGTGGCCGTTGCGGTCCATGCTCTCCTTCAGACGGGCGGCCTCAGCGTCGAGGTCGAAGGCCATCTCAGGAAGGTAGACGGCGTCGATGCTCTTCAGATGTGCGTTCATCATCAGGCCATCGACATACTGGTTGCCGCTGGTGCGCTGGAGATAGGCGCGAGCGGTGGCGGCCGTCAGCCAGCCAGAATGGCGGCCCATCACCTCGTGGATGACGAGAGTGCGCGGCGCGGCCGTCTGCTCGTTGCCGACATTGTCGAAGAAATGCGCGCCAACTTCGGCGGCCGTCCAGGCGCCGAGCGACTGGCGGATCGGTACGACGTCATTGTCGACAGTCTTCGGCAGGCCGACGACGGTCAGATCGTAGCCGTTGGCGGCGAGGTAGGCCGCAAGGTCGGCGGCCGTGGTGTTCGTGTCGTCGCCGCCGATCGTGTGGAGAATGGTGATGCCGTCATTGGCAAGGCCTTCGGCGGCGACCCGCAGCGGGTTCTCGCCTTCCTTGACCAGACCGCGCTTGACGCAGTCGGCGGCATTGGTGAGCTTGACGCGGCTATTGCCGATCGGCGAGCCGCCATAGCGGTGCAGCAGCGGCGCCTTTTCGCGCATCTCGCGGGTGATCTCGAGGCTGTCGCCGATGAGCACACCCTGGTAGCCCGACTTGTAGGCGACGATATCGAGATCGGGCGCGACGTCGCTGTAGCGTTCGATGAGGCCGCCGACAGCGGAAGAGAGACAAGGCGCCAGGCCTCCGGCGGTCAGCATTGCGACTTTCTGCTTGGCCATGATCCCTCCTATGGCGTTTTTGGTGCGGCGGCGTTACCTAGCGCATGGATGCGGCAGGGAAAGGGGCCTGTAAAGTAAAGAATTTACGAAAAGCGCGCCTTTCTGCCGCGTTGGACTGCAAAGGCGACTGGAAGTACGATATAATCGTTTCAAGCCCGATCTGCTTGCCGAGAACTGTTGTGGAAATTTCCGTCGCGCGCACCGGAGCCCACGTGCCGGGCGATGCCGGCGACCGCCGGCCAGGCGCCTTTATACGAGATGAAGCGGGCGCGATGAAACGTTTGCTGCGGTGCGACAATTACCAAATCGTGAAAACTGTGTTCGGCCCTACGACCAATAGTCGCCTTGCAAAGGCTGCGATTCTTTGGTCAAGCTGTTTGCCTATAAATTGACAAGTGTGTGAGATTTTCGATGTCCTTCTGGGAAAAACTGTTGAATGCCATTGGCAATACTGCAGGCAATGCGCTGTCTGCGGTGGTCGAGGCTATCCGCACGGTTTTCGAAGGCGATCCCGAGACCCGGCGTAAGGTGGCTTTCTCCGTGGCGATCATCGCGCTGTCGGCCAAGATGGCCAAGGCCGACGGCATCGTCAGCGAGAAGGAGGTCGAAGCCTTTCGCGAAATCTTCGAATTCCCGCAGGATCAGGCAAAGAACGTCGCCAGGCTTTATAACCTCGCGCGCCAAGACGTTGCCGGCTACGAAGCCTATGCCGAACGGCTCTCCACGCTGTGCGTCACCTGTGCGGCCAATTGCACGGTGCTGGAAGACGTGCTCGACGGCCTCTTCCACATCGCCAAGGCCGACGGGCTGATCCACGAGAAGGAACTGAATTTTCTGCGCCATATCGGTGAGATCTTCCAGATGAGCGAGACCCGCTTCGAGCAGATTGCCGCCCGCCACGTCTCGTCCGGCGGCGATCCCTACAAGGTGCTCGGCGTCTCGCCTTCGGATGATTTCCCGTCCATCCGCCGCCGTTACCACGGCCTCGTCAGCGAACATCATCCCGATCGGCTGATCTCGCGTGGCGTGCCGAAGGAATTCCATGTGATCGCCAATGAGCGCATGGCGGCGCTGAACGCGGCCTATGAGGCGATCGAGAAGGAACGCCGCGCCGCATGACCTCTTTCGAGGCCGACTGCAGAAGCGCCCGCGTGCAGCCTTCGCCGAACCATGGCGAACGGGCGGATGGACGCCGTCCCGACATGATCCTGCTGCACTATACCGGCATGCCGACGGCAGATGGTGCGCTCGACTGGCTCTGTCGCGCCGAGAGCCAGGTTTCCAGCCATTATTTCGTGCATGAGAACGGCGAGGTGGTGCAGCTCGTGCCGGAAATGCAACGTGCCTGGCATGCGGGAAAAAGCAGTTGGCACGGCGAGACCGATATCAATTCGCTGTCGATCGGCATCGAGATCGCCAATGCCGGCCATCCCGGCGGGCTCCCTGATTATCCGAAAGAGCAGATCGCCGCGGTGATCGAATTGTGTCGCGACTGTGTCAAACGTTGGTCGATCGTGCCGGAACGGGTGCTCGGGCATTCCGATGTCGCCCCGATCCGCAAGGTCGATCCGGGTGAGAAATTCCCCTGGGCCGAGCTCCACCGGGCAGGCATCGGCCACTGGGTCGAGCCGGCAACGATCACCGGTGGGCGCTTCTTCCAGCGCGGCGATACCGGCCAACCTGTGGAAGCGCTGCAATCGATGCTGTCACTTTATGGTTACAGCACTGAAATCACGGGTGAATTCTCCGAAAAAACGGCAGGCGACGTGGAAGCTTTCCAGCGCCATTTCCGGCCCGAACGGGTGGATGGCATTGCCGATTTCTCGACGATCGACACGCTGCACCGGTTGCTGTCGGCGCTGCCGCATTATTCCTGACCGGAAGAGCCGGATATCAGGACGGTTTTTTGGCGACCGGCGAGAAAACCGCCTCGCCACATCATTTCCCTATTATCTCCGCATTACGATGGTCTAAGAACGCCGCTAAGCGGTGCCGGGGGTTGTTTTCAAGTTAAACCGCGGGCGCTATATGAAACGATAAGAATTACCGCGAATCCAGATCCATCCTTGATCTGGTATTCATTATGACAGCGAGGCGCGCCGTCCGGAAATTCTTTGGGTCGGAGTGTTCAAGACTACATGAGAAAACTGATTGTTGTTGCTGCAACATGCGTTGGCATGGTGCTGGCGGGAAATAGCTTTGCCTTTGCGAATGGTTGGGGTGTGCGAGCCGATGCGCCGGTGAAGAAAGTCGAGCGTCCTTCGAAGAAGACAGAGCGTCCGTTGAAAAAAGCGGAGCGTTCGGTCAAGCCCGCGAAGCGTCCGCTCAAGACGGCGGAACGCCCGCTGAAGACGGTCGAGCGCCAGAGCGGCTATCCCGTCGCCGATGTTTCCGGCAATAACTATTCCGCACTGATCAGCAAATATGCGAACCAATATAATGTACCGGTTGCGCTTGCGACCGCGGTCATCCGCATCGAAAGCAATTTCAATCCGAATGCGCGCGGCAGCCACGGTGAAATCGGCCTCATGCAGATAAAGCCTGCCACTGCCCGCATGATGGGCTATTCCGGCAGCGCCAAGGGCTTGTTCGACCCGGAAACCAACATCAAGTACGGCATGAAATATCTGGCTGCCGCCCATGATCTCGGTGGTGGCGAGACCTGCAACACCATCCTAAAATACAATGCCGGTCATGCCGCCACGCGCATGAACCCGGTGTCGAAGACCTATTGCGGCAAGGTCCTAGCGATGCTCGACTGAGCATAGCCAGTCGCGTCGGGACGATATTCCCTTGCGGCATTTTTACGGATATGAATCAGCACGCTTGCCGTGATATCCCGCCTTGAAACGAGGTGGGATATGGCAGTCGATTTCAGGTTCATCATCATCGGATGCGGCATGATGGGTGCCGCCGCCGCACGGCATCTCTCCTCGATGGCCGACGGCATTGCGCTGATCGGCCCGCGTGAGCCGGACCAGCGCAAGGCCCATCACGGCGTCTTCGCCAGCCACTACGACGAAGCGCGCATCACCCGCACTTTCGACGGCAATCTTGCCTGGGGAACCTTCGCCGCCCGCGCGCTCGACCGCTACGGCGAGGTCGAGGCAAGGAGCGGCATTTCCTTCCATTCGGAGGTCGGTTGCCTCTTTGCCGGTCCGACCCCGACGGACGAGCAGGACTATATCAACCGGGCACTGGCCGTCAGCCGGTCGCTCGGCAGCGATATCGAGACCATCACACCGCCGGAGCTTCCCCAACGTTTTCCCTATCTTGCCTTTGACCCTGATTTTAGCGGATATTTCGAGCGTAAGCGCGCCGGCCACATCAATCCGCGGGCGCTGGTGCGGGCGCAGATCAAGCTTGCCGAACAGGGTGGTGTCTCGCTTATCGAGGCAACCGCGACATCCGTGCACGACGCCGGTTCCCATGTAGAGGTGACGGCCGGCGGCAGAAGTTACAGCGCCGAACGTGTGCTGGTCGCCGCCGGCGGTTTTGGCAATTTCCATGCCCTGCTGCCGCGTCCCGTCGATACCAGGGTTATGGCGCGCACCGTCGCTTTCTACGAAATCGGCGAGCGCGAGATGGCGATTTTCGGCGATATGCCGTCGACGATCGTGCTCGGTGACCGGGAAGAGGATCACATCTATATCCTGCCGCCGGTGCGTTATCCCGACGGCAAGACCTATCTGAAACTCGGTGGCGACACCGAGCCGCTTTGCTTCGAGAGGTTGGAGGATGCCGGCGCGTGGTTCCGTTCCGACGGCAGTGCTGCCGAGCGCGATCATCTCTCGCGTATTGCCTTGCAGCTGATGCCGGAGCTAGCCGGCTGCCGCGTGACTTCGGCGCCCTGCGTGGCCAATTTCACGCCGACCGGTTATCCCTATGCCGGATTTACGCAGTCGCCACGCGTCGCTGTGCTGACTGGGGGCAATTTCGTCGCGGCCAAATCCTCCGACGAACTCGGGCGGCTGGGAGCGGTACTTCTGGCGGAAGGACGGCTCGGCGATCAGGATTTCGGCGGCGAACTGACGCCGGTCTTCGCAGCAATTCAAGATGATGCAGCGTCCTTTGCGGGTCTGAAAAGACAGGCGGCGTCGTAGAGACGAAAAGCATGGCAGTCGATTTCAAATATATCGTCGTCGGCCGCGGGCTCATGGGGGCAGCGGCGGCGCGGCATCTGGCGCGGCAAGTGGACGGTGTCGCAGTGATCGGTCCGGACGAGCCTGATGACCGCAAGGCGCATCAGGGCGTCTTCGCCAGCCATTACGACGAGGGGCGCATCACCCGTACCATCGATCCCGACCGCAATTGGGCCCTACTCGCCAACCGTTCGATCGGCCGTTATGGCGAGATCGCTCGCGACAGTGGCATCGACTTCTATCGCGAGGTCGGCTGTGCCGTCGTCGCGCCGACGCAGAGCGATTATCTCGAGAGAACCCGACAGGCCGCCATCTCGCTCGGTGTCGAGACTCGCACCGTGACGCTTTTCGAGGTAAGCGAGGCCGATGCTGCGCGCCTGGCCGCGATGCCGTCGCTCATTCTCCGGGCGCCCGGCATCGAAATCTACCTGCTGCCGCCGATCCGGTATCCCGACGGCAAATTCTACTTGAAGATCGGCGGCGATCCTGACGATATGGCACTCAGCGACGACGCCGATATGCGCGCTTGGTTCAAGACCGAGGGCCGCGATACGGTGCGCGCGCATCTCAAACGCATCGTTGAAGGTCTCGTGCCCGATATCGTGCCGCTCTCGATTTCGACGGCGGCCTGCGTCGTGTCGCATACGGAACGCGGCTACCCGATGATTGGCTACACCTCATCGCCAGAAATCGCGGTGCTCACGGGCTGTGCCGGAACGTGGGCCAAGAGCTCGGACGAGATCGGCCGGCTTGGGGCCGAGCTGCTTTTGTCAGGCGGAATCGGCGGACAGGGCTATTCCACGGATTTCACACCGCAATTTCGCTAGAGCATTTCCGTTTTTCTCCGAACCACGGGGGTGCTCTCTTTTTTGTTGTTCCGCAATTCCGGACGCAAAACCGATGCGCAGTGTTGCTGGAATTGCTCTGAGCGATATCGTTTATTTCGATAGCAATTGCGATCCCTCTCGTTTATGGGAGCCGTGCCAGTTGGCTGGGCAGCCGCGCTTTACCAATGCCGAAAGGCGGTAGGGTGAGGAAAGTCCGGGCTCCACGGAAACACGGTGCCGGATAACGTCCGGCGAGGGCGACCTCAGGGAAAGTGCCACAGAAAGCAAACCGCCTGTCATGACAGGTAAGGGTGAAAGGGTGGGGTAAGAGCCCACCGCATCTCCGGCAACGGAAATGGCACGGTAAACCCCACCGGGAGCAAGACCGAATAGGGATGACGCGGCAGGCCGAAAGGCCTTCCGGCCGGTTTCCAGGCCAGTCATCCGGGTGGGTTGCGTGAGGCAGCGTGCGAACGCTGTCCCAGAGGAATGGCTGCCACGTTCCGGTTCACGCCGGAGCCATACAGAACCCGGCTTACAGGCCAACTGGCGATTACCATCTTAACGGCGCGGCAGCCGGATTTTCCGCGTAAGTCGCTGAAACCGGCTGTTTTCAAGCGAATGTTTATGCATCCATAGGACGGATCTTCATTGTAGCTTTACCAATGCGTGTCATTTGTAAGGTGAGCTGCTAACCCTTTGTTAAACTTAACGGCTTATAAATTTTTGATCATGCGTCCATTGCAAAATGGGCGTATCCCATTGACGCCCATATGGTCCCATGCTATCCCAAATGCGCACTGCACCAGGGCAATCATCTGCCCATTCATCGCAAAGCAAAGGCGTCTTCCTCTCCGGAAGCGTCGGAAGGGTTTTTGCTCATCCGGCTTGCGAAGCTGTGCCTGATATCGGGAGTTTCGGGCGTTTTTTGGTCCGGATCCCTGCGGGAACGGATGTTTCGTGTGATGAGCCGCTTCCTTTCGAACGCGACCAACAGGATCGACGCCAAGGGCAGGGTCTCCGTGCCTTCGGCGTTCCGTTCCGTGCTGGCGCAGCGCAACGTCCAGGAGCTCTACTGCTTTCAGGACTTTGTGTTTCCGGCGATCAGCGTCGGCGGTCCGGATCTTCTCGAAAGATTCGAACGGCAGATTGCTGCGGAGGATCCGTTTTCGCCGGATGCGAACGAGATGTCGCTTCTCATTCATGGAGGCGGGGTCTTCATGAAGCTCGACGCCGAGGGGCGGCTGATGGTCACGGATTTCATTCGGGGCTTCACTGGCATCTCGGACGAAGTGACCTTCGTCGGTCGGGCGGATCATTTTCAGCTCTGGCAACCGCAGGCTTTTGTGGCTGCACAGGCGCAAGCACGAGGGGAGCGCAAGCTGGCGGGCAAGCGCTCCTGAAAGAACGAGGAAACGGAATGGTGGCGAATCCTGGCGGAGGTTCAACTGATGCCGGTGGCGGACCGGTTCGTCACATTCCGGTTCTTCTCGACGAAGTCGTTGCGGCGCTGGCGCCCGCGCCCGGCAAGATCATCCTCGATGGTACATTCGGTGCGGGCGGTTACAGCTCGGCCATCCTTGCCGCCGGCGCCGAGGTGATCGCGCTCGACCGCGATCCGACGGCAATTGCGGCTGGCCAAGAGATGGTCGCTGCCCATGGCGGTCGGCTCAGGCTCGTTCATTCGCAATTCTCGAATCTTGGCGATTACGCGCCGCCGGGCGGGCTCGACGGCGTCGTGCTCGATATCGGCGTCTCTTCCATGCAGATCGACGAGGCCGAGCGCGGCTTCTCCTTCCAGAAAAAAGGTCCGCTCGACATGCGCATGTCGGCCGAAGGCGTTTCGGCCGCCGATGTTGTCAACCGCGCCAAGGTCGCCGATCTCATCCGCATCTTCCATTTTCTCGGTGAGGAAAGCCAGGCGCCGCGCATCGCCCATGCGATCGAGAAGCGCCGCGCCGAAAAGCCGTTCGAAACGACGCGCGATCTCGCCGGCCTCATCGAGCTCGTCACGCCGCGCAAGATGAAGGACAAGATCCATCCGGCAACGCGCGTCTTCCAGGCATTGCGCATCTTCGTCAATGACGAGCTTGGCGAACTGGCGCAGGCGCTGTTTGCGGCGGAGGCGGCGCTGAAACCCGGCGGGCGGCTCGTCGTCGTCACCTTTCATTCGCTCGAAGACCGCATCGTCAAGAAATTCTTCTCCGACCGCGCCGGCAAGGCGTCGGGTTCGCGGCACCTGCCGGTCGCACATGAGCGGGCCGCAACCTTTGCGGTCATCGGCAAGCCGATGGTTTCGGCAAGCGAGGCGGAGGCGGAGATCAATCCGCGTGCCCGCTCCGCCAAGCTTCGCGCTGGCCTGAGGACCGACGCTGCCGCCGAAGCCGCGGATATGTCGCTCTTCGGGTTTCCCAATCTTGCCAGCCTCGGAAAGCTTGGTGGTTGATATGCTGAAAACGTTCGATCTCGTGCTCATCGGCGTCATGACGGCCACTGCCGCCGTAACCTACACGATCAAGCACCGCGCCGAATTGAAGCTCGAGGAGGTTCACCGCCTCGAAGCCGAGATCAAGCTCGAGAAGGACACGATCGACCTTCTCAAGGCCGACTGGGCGCTGCAATCGCAGCCGAACCGGCTGGAGCGACTGGTCAGAGCCTATAATGACGAATTGAAGCTGCAGCCGACGGAATCGACGGCGCTGGTGCATGCCAAGGAATTGCCGATGCTGAAATCCGAGGTTCCCGTGCCTGATGTGACGGAGGCCAAGGTCAGCGCCAAAAGCGCGACCGAGGCCGGCGCCAAGACCGAGGCCAGCGCCAAAGGCGCGACCGTGGCCAGTGCCAAGGGCGCGCCAGACACCGCCAAGGGCGCGCAAGCCATCGCCAAGGCACAACCCATTCCAACGCCTTCGCCGCGCGGTGAGGCAGAGGATGCAGATCAGATCGAAACCGGATCGGTGGAGGAATAATGTCGTTTCTTTCCCGCATCATGGTTTTGAAGAGCCAGGCGCATTTCTCCGCCGGCGTCTATAACCGCTTCGGTGGTCCTTCCCCCGCTGGCTTGGCGATCGAGGGATCGCGCAAGAAGAAATCAGGGCAGGCAAAAAGCCGCGTCGGCCTGCTGATCCTTGGCTTCATGGGTGTCTACGCGGTCATCGGCGGCCGTCTCGTCGAATATGCAATGAAGGACCAGGAGGTCGTCTCCAGCATCCTGCCGCCCGACCGGCTGATGGCCTCGCGCCCCGACATTCTCGACCGCAACGGCGAGGTGCTGGCGACGGACATCCGTACCGTCTCGCTGTTTGCCGAACCGAACAAGATCGTCGACGCCGACGAGGCGGTCGAGAAGCTCGCGACGGTGCTGCCCGAGCTCGACGTCAAGGACACCTACAAGAAACTCTCGGTCAAGACCTCGCATTTCGCCTGGCTGCGCCGGCAGCTGACGCCGAAGCAGCAGAGCCAGATCCTGGCGCTCGGCATTCCCGGGATCGGCTTCCGGCCGGAGAAGCGCCGCTTCTATCCGGGCGGCTCGACCGCCGCGCATATCCTCGGTTACGTCAACATCGACAACCGCGGTGTCGCCGGCATGGAGAAATTTATCGACGACCAGGGGTTGGCCGATCTCGCCTCCGTCGGCATGACCAGCGACCAGCCGCTCGAGCCGGTGCGGCTATCGATCGACCTGCGCGTGCAGAACATCGTGCGGGACGCGGTCGTCAACGCCGTCAACAACTTTCAGTCCAAGGGCGCGGGTGCTGCGGTCATCGACGTGCATACGGGAGAAGTGCTGGCGATGGCATCGGCGCCGGATTTCGATCCGAACGATCCGCAGGAAGGCGCCAAGGAGGGTTGGCTCAACCGGATGACCAACGGCACCTTCGAAATGGGCTCGACCTTCAAGACCTTTTCGCTGGCCATGGCGCTCGATAGCGGCAAGGTGAAGATGACCGACAGTTTCGATGCCAGCAAATCGATCTATATCGGCGGTTTCACTATCCACGATTTTCACGGGCAGCGCCGCTGGCTGACTGTTCCCGAGATTTTCCAATATTCGTCGAATATCGGTACGGCGCGCGTCATCGACATCGTCGGCATCGACGCGCAGAAGGACTATCTGACCAAGTTCGGCCTCTTGACGAAGATGCAGACCGAGCTGCCCGAAGTGAAGATGCCGAGCCAGCCGCGGGTCTGGAAGAAGATCAATTCGATCACAATTTCCTTTGGCCACGGCGTCTCGACGACGGCGCTGCAGACAGGGGTGGCGGCCGCCGCTCTCGTCAACGGCGGCAAGCTGATAGAGCCGACATTCCTGCCGCGCACGCGCGAGCAGGCTGATGAGATCGCCACGCAGGTGATCAAGAAGTCGACCAGCGACGAGATCCGCTATCTCCTTGACTTCAACGGCTACAAGGGATCCGGGCGCGTCGCCCGCGTGCCGGGCTTTTCCGTCGGCAGCAAGACCGGCACGGCCGACAAGGTGGTGAACGGGCGTTATTCGGCGACCCTGAATTTCAATTCCTTCATCGCCGCATTCCCGATCAACGATCCCAAATATGCGGTGATCACCTTCTGCGACGAGCCGAAGACCGGTGAGAAGGCCTATGGCGGAACGATCTCGGCCGGTACCGCCGGTCCGATCGCCCGCGAGATCATCAGCCGCGCGGCCCCCATTCTCGGCATCGAGCCGAAATTCGGGGAGGGCGGATCGGCCTTGCTGGTGTCTTATTGAGTGTGAATGAATATCGACGCCGATTCGCGAGGGGTGAACCGGATTCAAGAGAGAAAAGTGCGTGCGATGAAATTGCGAGACCTGGCCGGAGATCAGTTTCCGGAACTTGAAGCACAGCTCGAAGGCCCGGCAGGCTTGCTTGATATTTCAGGCCTGTCTTCGGACAGCCGCAAGGTGGCGCCGGGCAATGCTTTCGTCGCGGTCGCCGGCACCAAGGCGGACGGCGCAGGCTTCATCGCGGATGCCGCCGGCCGCGGCGCTGCCGTCGCGATCGCCTCCCAAGCCGTCGCTGCTGCGATCCCGGTGCTTGCGGTCAAGGAGCCGCGGCGTTTCCTTTCCATCGCCGCCGCGCGTTTCCATGGCAGGCAGCCCGATACCATGGTCGCCGTCACCGGCACCGCGGGCAAAACCTCCGTCGCTTCTTTCACCCGGCAGATCTGGGCGCATGCTGGCCACGCGGCCGCAATGATCGGCACGACGGGCGTCGTCTCGCCGACGCGCAACGAATATGGCTCGCTGACGACGCCCGATCCTGTGTCGCTCCATGAGCTGTTGGCGGAACTTGCCGGAGAGGGCGTGACGCATGCCGCGATGGAGGCCTCCAGCCACGGCCTCGACCAGTGCCGGCTCGACGGCGTGAAGCTTGCGGCAGCCGCCTTCACCAATCTCGGCCGGGACCACATGGATTATCATCCCACGATCGAGTCCTATATGGCCGCCAAGATGCGGCTTTTCGATACGCTGTTGCCGAAGGGGTCGCCAGCGGTGATCTTCGCTGACGACCCGTGGTCGGCGCAGGCGATCAAGGCCGCCACCGATGCCGGTCACGACGTTCGTACCGTCGGGCGAAAGGGTGATTACCTCTCGTTGAAGCGAGTCGAGCACTTCCGCCACAAGCAGATGGCCGAGATCCATATCGGCGGCGAGATCTTCGAGGTGGACATTCCGCTGGCCGGCGACTTCCAGGTCGCCAACGCGCTGGTCGCGGCGGGGCTTGCCATGTCGACCGGCGTTGAGGCGAAGGTTGCGATGGCCGCGCTCGAGAAGCTCGTCGGTGCGTCCGGCCGTCTCGAACTGGTCGGCCATACAAAAGACGGGGCGCTCGCCTATGTCGACTACGCCCACAAGCCGGACGCGCTGGAAAACGTGCTGGCCTCGGTCAGACCCTTCACCACCGGCCGCGTCATCGTCGTCTTCGGCTGCGGCGGCGACCGTGACCGCGGCAAGCGGCCGATCATGGGCGAAATCGCCTGCCGACTTGCCGACGTCGTCATCGTCACCGACGATAATCCGCGTTCGGAGGACCCGGCCTCGATCCGGGCGGAGATCATGGCGGCAGCAAGCTGCGCCTCGGAAATTGCCGATCGCGCCGCGGCGATCCGCGAGGCGGTTGGCATGCTGAGATCCGGCGATACGCTGATCGTCGCCGGCAAGGGGCACGAGGAAGGGCAGACGATCGGCGACGTCACCCTGCCGTTTTCCGATCATGCGGAGGTGCGCAAGGCCTTGGAGGACCTGAAATCTTGAGCTGGCTCTGGACGACCGAAGACATGATCGCAGCGATGGCGGGGCGCCCCTTCGGCACTCCGCCCGAAGGCATCACCGGCATCTCCATCGACAGCCGTTCAATTTCGCTAGGCGAAGCCTTCTTCGCGATCAAGGGCGACCGTGTCGACGGTCACGACTACGCATCGATGGCGATGGCGAACGGTGCCTCCCTTCTCGTCGTCAGTGAGGCGAGGCTTCCCGCCATGGGTCGGCTGACGGTGCCGATGATCGTCGTGGAAGACGTGCTCGCGGCACTCGGCCGGCTTGGCCTTGCCTCGCGCGAGCGCTCAAAGGCCCAGATCATCGCGGTGACGGGATCTGTGGGAAAGACGACCACCAAGGAAATGCTGCGGCATGTGCTGTCGCCCTCCGGCAAGGTCCACGCCTCCGTCGCCTCCTTCAACAATCATTGGGGCGTGCCGCTGACGCTGGCACGCATGCCTGAGGATACGGATTACGGCGTCTTCGAAGTCGGAATGAACCATCCCGGCGAGATCCGGCCGCTGGTGGCGATGATCCGTCCCGATGTCGCCATCATCACGACGATCGCGCCGGCGCATCTCGGCAATTTCAAGAATATCAAGGAAATCGCCGCCGCCAAGGCTGAGATCTTCGAGGGGCTCGAACCCGGTGGACATGTCGTGCTCAACCGCGACAACGACCAGTTCAATTTCCTCGACCGCACGGCGCAATCACACGGCATCGAGCATATCCATTCCTTCGGCCAGCATGCCAAGGCCGAATTCCGGCTCGCAGAATTCAATGGCTCCGACGAGAATTCGACGCTGTGGCTGACGATTGGCGGCGAGACGCTGGAAGTTGCGCTCGGCGCGCCGGGCCGCCATATCGCCGAGAATGCGCTCGCAGCGCTCGGCGTCGTCAGGATCGTCGGCGCCGATATGCAGAAGGCGATCGAAGCGCTCGCGACGCTGAAGCCGGAAAAGGGCAGGGGCAAGCGCCACCGACTTTCGATCGGCAGCGGCAGCTTCACGCTGATCGACGAGAGCTACAATGCCAATCCGGCCTCGATGCGCGCGGCGATCGCGCTGCTGGCGGCCTCCGAGCCGACCGGCCGCGGACGCCGTATCGCCGTACTCGGCGATATGCTTGAGATGGGCGACTATGCGCAGAAGGTCCATACCGACCTTGCGGTGCCGCTGCTTGCCGCCGGTATCGAACATGTCTGGCTGGCCGGAGCCGAGATGGCAACGCTCAAGGAATCGTTGCCGGAAAGCGTCCATGTCGAATATCGCGAGAACACGAGCGAATTGACGGATTATGTATTGAACTCGGTCGCGCCGGGCGACGTGTTGATGGTGAAATCGTCTCTGGGCATCGGTTTCGGCAAGATCGTCGCCGCGCTCCTTGACAAGTTCCCGCCATTTGCCGACACGCAACGCGAATTTTGATCGGGTAAACAAGGGGCCCTGAATGCTGATCTGGCTTGTCGAACTGTCGGAATATTTCAAATTTCTGAATTTGTTCAGATATATTACCTTCCGCACGGGGGCCGCTCTCTTCACCTCAGCGCTGATCGTCTTCCTGTTCGGGCCGACGATCATCAATTCGCTGCGCATCCGCCAAGGCAAGGGCCAGCCGATCCGCGCCGACGGGCCGCAGACGCATTTCAAGAAGGCCGGCACGCCGACCATGGGCGGGCTGATGATCCTCGCCGGCATCATCGGCGCATCGCTGCTCTGGGCCGATCTTTCCAACGTCTATGTCGTCGCCACGCTGCTGGTAACGCTGGGCTTCGGCGCGATCGGCTTCTACGACGATTACCTTAAGGTCACGAAGCAGAGCCATATGGGCTTTTCGGGCAAGGCGCGTCTCGGCATCGAATTCGTCATCGCCGGCATCGCCGTCTATTTCATGATGCGCACCGCTCTTGCCTCGGGGATTGCCGGCTCGACCTTCGGCTCCTCGATCGCCTTTCCTTTCTTCAAGGACTTCATGATCAATATCGGCATCATGTTCGTCGTCTTCGGCGGCTTCGTCATTGTCGGCGCCGGCAATGCCGTCAATCTGACCGACGGTCTCGACGGGCTTGCCATCGTGCCTGTGATGATCGCCGCCGCCTCCTTCGGCGTCATCGCCTATCTCGCCGGCAACGTGGTGTTTGCGAACTACCTGCAGATCAATTTCGTGCCCGGCACCGGCGAGCTCGCCGTCGTGCTCGGCGCCGTCATCGGCGCCGGCCTCGGCTTCCTCTGGTTCAACGCGCCGCCGGCCGCCATTTTCATGGGCGACACTGGATCGCTGGCACTCGGCGGCACGATCGGCACCGTCGCCGTCGCCACCAAGCACGAGATCGTCATGGCGATCATCGGCGGCCTCTTCGTCATCGAGACGCTGTCGGTCATCATCCAGGTCGGTTTCTTCAAGATGACCGGCCGGCGCGTCTTCCTGATGGCGCCGATCCATCATCACTTCGAGAAGAAGGGCTGGACCGAGAGCCAGGTGGTGATCCGCTTCTGGATCGTCGCCGTCGGTCTTGCGATGCTTGGCCTCTCGACGCTGAAGCTCCGGTGAGGCAGCGATGATCCCGGTCACGACGCTCAAGGATAGGAAGGTCGCGCTCTTCGGGCTCGGCGGCTCCGGCTTTGCCACCGCCCGGGCGCTGATATCAGGCGGTGCCGAGGTGACCGCCTGGGACGACAATCCAGACAGCGTCGCCAAGGCCGTGGCTGAAGGCATCAGGACGGAGGACCTGCACAGCATCGACTGGAGCCAGCAGGCGCTGTTCGTGCTGTCGCCCGGCGTGCCGCTCACCCATCCGAAGCCGCACTGGACTGTCGATCTTGCCCGCGCGGCCGGCGTCGATATCGTCGGCGACGTCGAGCTCTTCGTGCGCGAGCGCCGCGCCCATGCGCCGGATTGCCCTTTCATCGCCATAACAGGCACCAACGGCAAATCGACGACGACGGCACTGATCGCCCATATCTTGAAATCATCAGGCTACGACACGCAGCTCGGCGGCAATATCGGCACGGCGGTGCTGACGCTCGATCCGCCGAAGGCCGAGCGCTATTATGTCGTCGAATGCTCCTCCTATCAGATCGATCTGGCGCCGACGCTGGATCCGTCGGCCGGCATCCTGCTCAACCTGACGCCCGATCATCTCGATCGTCACGGCACCATGCAGCATTATGCCGACATCAAGGAACGGCTGGTCGCCGGCAGCGATGTCGCAATCGTCGGCATCGACGACAGCCATTCGGCGCTGATTGCCGACCGCGTCGAGCGGGCGGGCGTCAAGGTGGTCCGCATCTCGCGCCGCAACATCGTGGCCGACGGCATTTATGCCGAGGGCACCAAGCTCATCCAGGCCGCCGGCGGTGCGATGCTGCCTTTCGTCGATCTCGACGGCATCCAGACGCTGCGCGGCAGCCACAATGCCCAGAACGCCGCTGCAGCCGTCGCTGCCTGCGTCGCCGTCGGGGTTTCCGCCGAAGACATCCGCGCCGGCCTTGCCTCGTTCCCCGGCCTCAAGCACCGCATGCAGCCGGTCGGGCAGCGTGGCCGCGTCGTTTTCGTCAATGATTCCAAGGCGACCAATGCCGATGCTGCGGCGCCGGCCCTTTCGAGCTATGATCGCATCTACTGGATTGCCGGCGGCCTGCCGAAGGCTGGCGGCATCACGACGCTCGCCCCCTATTTTCCGCGCATCGCCAAGGCCTATCTGATCGGCGAGGCGGCGGCGGAATTTGCTGCGACGCTCGGCGAGGCTGTTCCTTACGAAATATCGGACACGCTGGAGCGCGCCGTCGCGCATGCGGCGGCCGATGCCGAACGCGACGAGAGCGCCGCTTCGGCCGTGATGTTATCCCCGGCTTGCGCAAGCTTCGACCAGTATAAGAATTTCGAAGTCAGGGGTGAAGCCTTCGTCGGCCACGTGGCGGCGCTTGACGGGATTGCGATGCTGATCGGTCCGGCAACAGGAGAGAAATGACATGGTAAGCCGCGCGGAACGTGGGCCTCTGGCCGATTGGTTCTGGACCATCGACCGCTTCTTCCTGGCAATGTTCATCTTCCTGATGGGCATCGGATTCATGCTGTCGTTTGCGGCATCTCCTGCGGTCGCCGAACGCATCGGGCTCGAGCCTTTTCACTTCGTCAAGCGCCATGCGGCCTTCATGATCCCCTCGATCGGCGTCATGCTCGGGCTGTCGTTCCTGACGCCGCGCCAGGTGCGGCGAACCGCGATCCTGATCCTGATCGTCTCGGTCGCGATGATGGTGCTGGTGCTGTTCGTCGGGCAGGAGGTCAAGGGTGGCAGGCGCTGGATCTGGATCGCCGGCCTTTCCATCCAGCCATCGGAATTCATGAAGCCCGCCTTCGTCGTGGTCTGCGCCTGGCTGTTTGCCGAACATGCGCGCCAGCCGGAGATCCCCGGCAATCTCTTTGCCATCATTCTGTTCGGCATCGTCGCAGCCCTTCTCATCGCGCAGCCGGACCTCGGCCAGACCATCCTGACCACGGCCGTCTGGGGCGGGATGTTCTTCATGGCCGGCATGCCATGGATCTGGATCATGCTGCTCGGTATCGGCGGCGCCGGCGGCCTGCTCAGCGCCTACTACGTCTTCCCGCACGTTGCGTTGCGCATAGACAAATTCATGACCGGCGAAGGCGACACCTTCCAGATCGACACCGCGCGCGAGGCGATCATCCGCGGCAGCTGGTTCGGCCAAGGACCGGGCGAGGGGATCGTCAAGCGCATCATCCCGGATGCGCATACCGACTTCATCTTCTCGGTCGCGGCCGAGGAATTCGGCATCGTCTTCTGCATGGCGCTCGTTGCGCTGTTTACCGTGCTGGTGCTGCGCGGCCTGTCGCATGCCTATCGCGAGCGCAACGACTTCAACCGTTTCGCCGTCGCCGGCCTGGTGCTGCAGATGGGCATTCAGTCGATCATCAATATCGGCGTCAATCTCGAATTGCTGCCGGCGAAGGGCATGACGCTGCCGCTGATTTCCTACGGCGGCTCGTCTATGGTCGCGATCTGCGTCACCGCCGGCTTCATTCTGGCGCTGACGCGCCATCGACCGGAAAAACGCGCGCAGGACCGGAGCCTCTTCCGCGTCCCGCACGGCATGCCGGCGGAGTAGAAGACTATGAGCAAAGGCATCGTGCTGCTTGCCGCCGGGGGAACCGGCGGCCATGTGTTCCCGGCGGAGGCGCTGGCCTTCAAGCTGAAGGAGCGCGGCTATTCGGTGCATCTCGTCACGGACAGCCGGGCTGAGCGCTATGCCGGCAAGTTCCCGGCCGAGGAAATCCATGTCGTACCGTCGGCGACGATCGGCTCGAAGAACCCGGTTGCTGTCGCCCGCTCGCTATGGACGCTCTGGAGCGGCATGCGGGCGGCGAAGAAACTGATCCAGCGGTTGCGGCCGATCATCGTCGTTGGTTTCGGTGGTTATCCCACCGTGCCGCCGCTGCTCGCCGCCACCCGGCTCGGCGTGCCCTCGATGATCCACGAGCAGAATGCGGTGATGGGGCGCGCCAACAAGGCCCTGGCAACCCGCGTGCAGGCCATCGCCGGCGGGTTCCTGCCGGAGGGAGGCGCTGCCTTTCCAGACAAGACGGTGACGACGGGCAATCCGGTCCGCCCGGCGATCATCGCTGCGGCCGAGGTGCCTTACACGCCGTCGCATCCCGGCGAGGCCTTCAACCTCGTCGTCTTCGGCGGCAGCCAGGGCGCGCAATATTTCTCCAAGGCGCTGCCGACGGCGATCAGCCTGCTCGACGAGGCGCTTCGCGTGCGCCTGCGCATCACCCAGCAGGTGCGTCCCGAGGATATGGAAATGGTCAGCGGCTGCGTCGCCAAGCTGGAGATGGGAGCCGATATCGCCCCCTTCTTTACCGACATGGCCGAGAGGCTGGCGAGGGCGCATCTCGTCATCTGCCGTTCGGGCGCCTCGACGGTTTCGGAAATCTCCGTCATCGGCCGGCCTGCGGTGCTCGTGCCTTACCCGCACGCTCTCGATCACGATCAGGCGGCGAATGCGGCGGCACTTGCTGCGACCGGCGGGGCAAAGGTGATCGCCCAGTCGGAGCTTTCGCCGGAGAAGATCGCAGCGATCCTGACGGCTGTCATGAACGATCCGGAAAAGCTTTTGCACATGGCGGCGGCGGCGAAACGCGCCGGGAAACCCGATGCCGCGAACTTGCTTGCCGACATGGTTGAGGCTATTGCCGCCAGACGGACAATTGCAGAATTCAAGAGGACACGCGCATGAAACTGCCGAAGACGATCGGCCTCGTCCATTTCATCGGCATCGGTGGCATCGGCATGAGCGGCATTGCCGAGGTGCTGCACAATCTCGGCCATAAGGTGCAGGGATCGGATCAGGCTGACAGCGCCAATGTCCAGCGCCTGCGCGACAAGGGCATCGAAGTGTTTGTCGGTCACCGAGCCGAAAACCTGGGTGAGGCCGAAGTCGTCGTCGTCTCGACGGCGATTAAGAAGAGCAATCCGGAACTCATCGCCGCGCGCGAAAAGCTGCTGCCGGTGGTGCGCCGCGCCGAGATGCTGGCCGAGTTGATGCGCTTCCGCAATGCGATCGCCATCGGCGGCACGCATGGCAAGACGACGACCACGTCGCTGGTCGCCGCGCTGCTCGAAGCCGGCGGACTTGACCCGACCGTCATCAATGGCGGCATCATCAATGCCTACGGCACCAATGCCCGCATGGGCGAGGGCGAGTGGATGGTGGTCGAGGCCGATGAATCGGACGGCACCTTCCTGAAGCTTCCGGCCGATGTCGCGGTCATCACCAATATCGACCCGGAACATCTCGACCATTACGGCAATTTCGACGCCGTGCGCGCCGCCTTCCGGCAGTTCGTCGAGAATGTGCCGTTCTACGGGTTCGGCGTCATGTGCCTCGACCATCCCGAGGTGCAGTCGTTGGTCGGCCGCATCGAGGACCGCAAGATCATCACCTATGGCGAAAACCCGCAGGCCGACGTGCGTTTCATGAATGTGCGCATCGACGGCACGCGCTCGATATTTGACGTCCAAATCCGTCGCCGCCGCACCGGCCAGGTTATCGAGCTCAAGGGGCTGGTCATGCCGATGCCGGGGCGCCATAATATTTCCAACGCAACGGCCGCGATCGCAGTTGCCAACCGGCTCGGCATATCGAGCGCCGATATCGCCAAGGGGCTTGCCTCCTTCGGTGGCGTCAAGCGCCGTTTCACGCTGACCGGTGAGTGGAACGGCGTGCAGATATTCGATGATTACGGCCACCATCCCGTCGAGATCAAGGCGGTGCTGCGCGCCGCCCGAGAATCCTGCAAGGGGCGTGTCATCGCCGTCCACCAGCCGCATCGCTTTAGCCGTCTTGCGAGCCTGTTCGAGGAATTCGCCGCCTGCTTCAACGATGCCGACAGCATCTTCCTGGCACCCGTCTATGCGGCGGGTGAAGATCCGATCGAGGGTATCGATTCCGTGTCGCTGGTCTCGCGCATCAAATCCGGCGGCCATCGCGACGCCCGCTTTCTAAGCTCGGCGGAGCTTTTGCCGCAGATGGTCGCGGAGGTTGCAAAGCCTGGCGATTTCGTGGTTCTGTTGGGGGCTGGGAGCATTACATCCTGGGCGGCGGCGCTGCCCAAGCAACTGGAAGGCCTATCGGGAAAGTCCGTATGAAACAGGTGAATGGGGAAAAGCTTCTCGCGTCTCTCGGAGACGGTGTAAAGGATATCCGCGGCCGTATCACGCCGGATGCCCCGATGGATCGTGTCACCTGGTTCAGGGCCGGCGGTCTGGCCGAACTGATGTTCCAGCCGCATGACATCGACGATCTCATCGCCTTCCTGAAGATATTGCCGGAAGAGGTGCCGCTGACGGTGGTCGGCGTCGGCTCCAACATCCTGGTTCGCGACGGCGGCATTCCCGGCGTCGTGCTGCGCCTGTCGGCCAAGGGGTTCGGCTTCGTCGAGCTCGCCGGCGAAAACCGGATTCTCGCCGGCGCCATCTGCCCGGATAAGCATGTGGCGGCGATGGCGATGGACAATGGCATCGGCGGCTTCCATTTCCTCTACGGCATTCCCGGCGGCATCGGCGGCGCGGCGCGCATGAATGCCGGGGCCAACGGCGTGGAGACGCGCGAGCGGCTGATCGAAGTCCATGCGGTCGACCGCAAGGGCGACAAGCATGTGCTTTCCAATGCCGAGATGGGCTACTCCTACCGGCATTCGACCGCATCGACAGATCTGATCTTCACCTCCGTGCTGTTCGAGGGCTATCCGGAAGAGCGCGCGCAGATCCGCGCCGAGATGGACGCGGTGCGCAATCACCGCGAGACGGTGCAGCCGGTGCGCGAAAAGACCGGCGGCTCGACCTTCAAGAACCCGGCTGGCCATTCGGCCTGGAAACTGATCGACGAGGCAGGCTGCCGCGGCCTCGTCATCGGCGGAGCGCAGATGTCGTCGCTTCACTGCAACTTCATGATCAACATGGGGCAGGCAACCGGCTACGACCTCGAATATCTCGGCGAACAGGTGCGCCGCGAGGTCTTCGAAAAAGACGGCATCAAGCTCGAATGGGAAATCAAACGCCTCGGCGTCTTTATGCCCGGCCGCGAAGTGCGTCCGTTCCATGGCGTGACGAGCGAGTAACGGTTACGTCACCGCAAGCTTCAGGCCTTCGCGCGGCGTGACGGCGGGCGACCAGCCGAGCACGTCGCGAGCATGGGATATATCGACCTGCAGGGAGCCGCAAAGACGCTGGTAGACGGCGGCCTTTCCGGTGACCCTGGCGCCCATCTGCAACAAGGCGGGGGGGAAGGGGAGCAGCATCGGTTTAACGCCCAATCCTGCGGCAATCCCTTCGATAAGCCCGGGAGTCGAAAGATCTTCTCCATCGCCGGCGAGAAAGGTCTGGCCGGCTGCGCCGGGATGCTTCATCCCGGTGATGATCAGATCGACGAGATTTGGAAGCGCGACCAATGTCCGGCGATTCTTCAGCGACGCGAAGGGGAGCGGTATCTTCTTCCTGACAAGTCCGACGAGCAGGGCGAAATTGCCCCTCGCGCCGCGTCCATAGACGAGCGGCGGGCGAATGATCACGACTTGCATGCCTGTTCGGGCGGCAATTTCATGCAGCCCGATTTCACTTTCCAACTTTGAAATGCCATAGGGATCGATCGGCATTGGCGTATCGTCGTGCCGGAAGGGTCTATCGTTTTCCTCGCCATTGACCTTGATGCTGCTGATGAAGACGAACCTTTTTACGCCCGCGCGGGCGGCCTGCTCGGCGAGGTTCAACGTAGCGGCGGTGTTGATCCGACGAAATTCCGCAAGCGGATCGGCTGCGCGGTCGTTCATGATGTGAACACGAGCGGCGAGATGGACGATGACATCGATACCCTCGAGAACTGCTGTCCAATCGGTTTCGCTTGTTATCTCGATGGGGAAATGCCGCACAGAGGTCGGGAAGCTGACGGCCGCAGATCGCGTCGTTACCGCAAGCTCGCATATCTGCTCTCCATGCAGTCTTTCGACGAGAGGCCCACCGACAAAGCCGGCCGCTCCGGTAATGAGGCATCGCATGATCTGCTCCCCGTTTTGCCGTGAGTGTTCCGGTTAACCGGAAGTGCCCACGGCATCAATAAAAAAGCCGCGACATTGGCAAGTCGCGGCTTGTTGTTTGCTTGCTGCTCGAGGCTTAGACTTCCTCGCGGCCCGACAGCCGGATGCAGACCAGCGAGATCACCGCCGAGGCGGCAAGGTAGTAGCCGACATAGTCCAGGCTGTAATGGGTGGCGAGCCAGGTGGCGATATAAGGGGCGAGCGAAGCGCCGAAGATGCCGCCGAGGTTGAAGGTCATCGAGGCGCCGGTATAGCGCACCATGGTCGGGAAGGGAGCGGCAAGGGCAGCGCCGATCGGACCATAGGTGAAGCCCATCAAGGCGAGGCCGATGATCGAGCACAGGAAAGCGCCTGTGAGACCGCTGGTCAATAGCGTCGCGTAGAAGAAGCCGAAGATCACGATGGCAATCGTCGTCAGCGTCAGGATGAGGCGGCGCGAGTAGAGGTCGGAGAGCCAGCCGGAGAGTGGGATCGTCAGGCCGAAGAAGACGACGCCGACAAGCTGGACGACCAGGAACTGCTCTCTCGTATAACCGAGCCCGCCCTTTTCCAAGGGTGTCGTGCCCCAGGAGAGCGTGAAGACTGTCATCAGGTAGAACAGCACGAAAGTCGCGACTGCAATGAAGGTGCCGAGGATCAGGCTGCGCAGATGACCGCGGAAGACCACCTCGATCGGCACGGCGACGCGCTCGTGCTTTTCGACGGCTTTGCGGAATTCCGGCGTCTCGGCGATCTTGAGGCGGACATAGAGGCCGACGGCGACGAGGGCGAAGCTGGCGATGAAGGGAATGCGCCATCCGTAGTCGAGGAAATCCTCGTTGCTCATCGTTTCCGCCAGGATGAGGAAGAAGCCGGAGGAGAGGATGAAGCCGATCGGCGCGCCGAGCTGCGGGAACATGGCGTACCAGCTGCGTTTGCCGGGAGGAGCGTTTTCGGTGGCAAGCAGAACGGCGCCGCCCCATTCGCCGCCGAGGCCGAGGCCCTGGCCGAAGCGGCAAAGCGCCAGCAACAAGGGTGCTGCGATGCCGATCGCATCATAACCCGGTAGCATGCCGATCACGACCGTCGAAAGCCCCATCGTCATCAGCGCGGCGACGAGCGTCGCCTTGCGGCCGATGCGGTCGCCGAAATGACCGAAAATGACGGCGCCGATGGGGCGGGCGAAGAAGGCGATCGAGAAGGTGACGAGCGACTGCAGCGTTGCGGCGTTCGAATCGCTCGCCGGGAAGAAGAGATGCGGGAAGACGAGGACGGCTGCCGTCGCGTAGACGTAGAAGTCGAAGAATTCGATGGTAGTGCCGACAAGGCTGGCGATGAGGACGCGAGCCGGAGAATTGACTTGCGCGCTGTTCGAGGCGGGAGTCGGCGATGCGGAGATCGCGTCTGTCATTTTCATTCCAATCAATATTTCTATGGAGCGCCCTGGGAGGCTGGCGGGTCTTAGCGCAATTTCAGATCTGAGAAAACGTCTCCTGACGCCGTAGGTATCGCATGTCGAACACGTTTCTCGATCCTTGCGTGAAGCTTGCCACAGCAATGTCCGCGAGCTTGACCGGAATCAAATTGTAACGGATTCATCTAAACTCGTGGTTGAAGTTAAGGAGGCGCGCATGCAAAAGAGTCTAGTTGCCGAATTTCTCGGCACGTTCTGGCTGGTCTTCGGCGGATGCGGCAGCGCCGTGCTGGCGGCCGCCTATCCCGAGCTTGGAATCGGTTTTGTCGGCGTGGCCTTTGCGTTCGGTCTGACCGTGCTCACCATGGCCTATGCCGTGGGCGGCATTTCGGGCGGTCATTTCAATCCTGCCGTCTCGCTTGGCCTTACGGTTGCCGGACGGTTTCCGGCGGCGCGTCTCGTTCCCTATGTCGTCGTGCAGATTGTCGGCGCCATCGCTGCGGCGGCGCTGCTTTATCTCGTCGCCAGCGGCAAGGCGGGGTTTGAGCTTGGCGGCTTTGCCGCCAACGGATATGGCGATCATTCTCCGGGTGGTTATTCACTGCTTTCGGCGCTGCTGATCGAAGTGTTGCTCACCATGTTCTTCCTGATCATCATCCTGGGGTCGACTAGCAGCCGGGTGCCTGCGGGCTTCGCGCCGCTTGCGATCGGCCTCGGGCTGACGCTGATCCATCTCGTTTCTATCCCCGTGACGAATACCTCGGTCAATCCGGCGCGTTCCACCGGCCAGGCGCTTTTCGTCGGTGGCTGGGCGCTGCAGCAGCTCTGGCTGTTCTGGATTGCGCCGCTTGCGGGTGGGGCGCTCGGCGGACTCGTGTGGAAAATCCTCGACGATGCCGACTGACTGCAAGACATGATCTATCCCATTGAGCCCGCGCGGTTTTTCTGCGCGGGCTTTTCTGTTTTCGCGGGTCGGCGGGCATCTTCGCTCCGACACTCCCGAAGAAGCGAAGGTTAAAAAATCAAGGGCGCGGCAAGACGGAGTTAACGAAAGTAAACACTTCATTAACCATAATGATGCTCTAATGCACCCAGGTCGGACAAAGGCCTGAAACGGCGCAGACAGCTTCGCGCAAGCGTCGATTTCGAGAATGGAAGTTATTTTTTGGGGGTGTTGATGAGTCGCAAGCATGTCGCTGTCCTGATGGGCGGATTTTCCTCGGAAAGGCCTGTCAGCCTTTCCTCGGGAAAGGCTTGCGCAGAAGCTCTTGAAGCGGAGGGTTTCGACGTGACGCGCATCGACGTTGCGCGCGACGTTTCCGAAAAACTCGCCGCGCTGAAGCCCGATGTCGTCTTCAATGCGCTCCACGGCCCGTTCGGCGAAGACGGCACCATTCAGGGCATCCTCGAATATCTCGAAATCCCCTATACGCATTCGGGCGTGCTTGCCTCGGCGCTGGCGATGGACAAGGACAAGGCGAAGCTCGTTGCCGGCGCCGCCGGCATTCCGGTCGCCGAATCGCAGGTGGTCAACCGTTTCGCCTTTCCCTCGACACATCCGATGAAGCCGCCCTATGTGGTGAAACCCCTCCGCGAGGGGTCGAGCTTCGGCGTCGTCATCGTCACCGAAGATCAGGCGCATCCGCCGCAGATCGTCAGTTCGCCCGAGTGGCGTTACGGCGAGGAAGTGATCGTCGAGCGCTATGTTTACGGTCGCGAACTCACCTGCGGCGTCATGGGTGAAGCTGCGCTCGGTGTCACGGAAGTGGTGCCGCAGGGACACAATTTTTATGATTACGACTCCAAGTATGCGGCGGGCGGTTCAAAACACGTCATCCCCGCGAAAATTTCACCGAATATTTACCAAAAAATACAAACATTGTCCCTAAGGGCGCATCAGGCAATCGGTTGTCGCGGCGTCAGTCGGTCCGACTTTCGTTACGACGATCGTTTCTCCGAAGACGGCGAAATCATCTGGCTGGAGGTCAATACCCAGCCAGGGATGACTCCAACCTCGCTCGTGCCCGAAATGGCCGGTCATGCCGGCTATTCCTTTGGTCAGTTTGTCCGGTGGATGGTGGAGGACGCGTCTTGTTTGCGTTGACAGTCAAGAGGATAGGGCGCCCCAGCCATCATGCCGTGCTTCCGATCATGGAAGCCGAAGAGCGGTTTGTGCTGCCGCGCCCGCTGCGCCGGGTTACGCGCTTCCTGATCAGCCTCTGCAGCGGCCGCATCCATATTCCCGTTCATACGGGCACGGTCTCGGCGCTCACCTTCCTGGCTGCGACGGGGTTTTACGGCATGTCGCTGGGCGGCCACACGGAAGCTGTCGCGCAGGCGACAACGACGGCCGCGGGTTTTGCGATCGAGGACGTCAAGGTCTCCGGCAATTCGGAGACCTCCGAAATCGAGATCCTGCAGCTGATCGGCCTTGACGGCACGACCTCGCTGGTCGCCCTCGACGTCGATGCCGCCCGCCGGAAGATCGCCCATCTTCCCTGGGTCGAAAATGTCGAGGTCCGCAAGATTTATCCGAAGACGATCGAAGTGAAGCTCAAGGAGCGCCAGGCCTATGCGATCTGGCAGCACGGGCAGGAGCTTTCCCTGATCGAGAAGAACGGCAGCGTCATTGCGCCGCTGCGCGACAACAAGTTTTCGGCGCTGCCGCTCGTCGTCGGCCGCGATGCCGAAACGGCGGCGGCTTCGCTCGACGAAGCCTTCTCGAAGTGGCCCGACGTGAAGGCCCGCGTGAAGGCCTATGTCTGGATATCGGGCCGTCGCTGGGACCTGCACATGGATAACGGCGTCGTCGTCAAGCTGCCGGAAGACCGTATCGACCAGGCACTGGCGACGCTTTCGAAGTTCGACAAGGAGCATCAGCTCCTGGAGCGGGACATTGCTGCAGTCGATCTCAGGCTGGCCGACAGAACCGCGATCCAGCTGACGCCGGAGGCGGCGATCCGCAGGCAGACGGCAGTGACGGAGCGTACGAAAGAATTGAAGAAGGCGGGGCAGAATATATGAGCTTGTTCGGTTCATCCCATTTCGGATTGCCGCGCCTGAAGCCGCTTTCATCGAAGCGGTCGCATGTCGTTTCGGTGCTCGATATCGGCTCGACCAAGGTCGTCTGCATGATCGGCCGGCTGACGCCGCGCGAGGAAAGCCAGATCCTACCGGGCCGCACGCACAATATCGAGATCATCGGCATTGGCCACCAGCGTTCCCGTGGCATCAAGACCGGCGTTATCGCCGATCTCGACGCGCTGGAAGGCGTCATCCGTCTCGCCGTTGACGCGGCCGAGCGCATGGCGGGGCTGACCGTCGAAAGCCTGATCGTCAACCTGACGGCCGGCCGCCTCGGCAGCGACATCTACACGGCGACGATCGATCTCGGTGGCCAGGAAGTCGAGCTCAACGATCTGAAGAAGGTGCTGTCCGCGGCTTGCCAGCAGTCGCTGCGCCAGGACCGTTCGGTGCTGCATTCGCTGGCGACCGGCTTCTCGCTCGACGGCGAGCGCGGCATCCGCGATCCGCTGGCGATGTACGGCGATGCGCTCGGCGTCGACATGCATGTCGTGACGGCGGAGCGCTCGGCGCTGAAGAACCTTGAGCTTAGCGTCAACCGCGCGCATCTGTCGGTCGAGGGCATCGTCGCGACACCCTATGCATCGGGCCTTGCAGCTCTCGTCGACGACGAGGTCGAGCTCGGCTGCGCGGCAATCGACATGGGCGGCGGCACGACGACGATCTCGGTCTTTGCCGAGGGCAAACTCGTTCATACGGATGCCGTCGGCCTCGGTGGCCATCACGTCACCACCGATCTGGCGCGCGGGCTTTCGACCCGCATCGAGGATGCGGAGCGGCTGAAGGTCGTGCATGCCTCGGCCCTTTCGAATTCCTCCGACGAGCGCGAGCTGATCTCGATCCCGCCGATCGGCGAGGACGATCGCGACCAACCGTCTCAGGTGCCGCGGGCACTGGTTTCGCGCATCGTGTCCGCCCGAATCGAAGAAACGATGGAACTGATCCGCGATCGTATCCAGCGCTCCGGCTTCAGCCCGATCGTCGGCAAGCGTGTCGTGCTGACCGGCGGGGCGAGCCAGCTGACCGGCCTTGCCGACGTGGCGCGGCGCATCCTTGCCCGCAACGTCCGCATCGGTCGTCCGATGGGCGTCTCGGGACTGCCGACGGCGGCCAAGGGGCCAGCTTTTTCGACGGCCGTCGGCCTGATGATCTATCCGCAGGTCGCGGACATGGAGACACATGCGTCACAGAGCGGTCTGCTCATGTCGCTTGGGGGAAATAACAGCCGCATAGCCCGCATGGGCCAGTGGCTGAAGGAAAGTTTCTGAAATTGCGTAATTGGCCGGCGTGGCGATGCGGCCAGAGAGAGAAGGAACAGGTACCATGACCATCAAGCTGCAAAAGCCTGACATCACAGAGCTGAAGCCGCGCATCACCGTGTTCGGCGTTGGCGGCGGTGGCGGCAATGCCGTCAACAACATGATTACCGCCGGCCTCCAGGGCGTCGACTTCGTCGTCGCCAACACGGATGCGCAGGCGCTGACGATGACGAAGGCCGAGCGCATCATCCAGCTCGGCGTCAACGTTACCGAAGGCCTCGGTGCCGGCTCGCAGCCGGAAGTCGGCCGCGCGGCCGCCGAGGAGTGCATCGACGAAATCGTCGATCACCTGAACGGCACGCATATGTGCTTCGTCACCGCCGGCATGGGCGGCGGCACCGGCACTGGCGCTGCTCCCGTTGTCGCGCAGGCGGCCCGCAACAAGGGCATCCTGACAGTCGGCGTCGTCACCAAGCCGTTCCATTTCGAGGGCGGGCGCCGCATGCGCCTGGCCGAGATGGGCATCCAGGAACTGCAGAAGTCTGTCGATACGCTGATCGTCATTCCGAACCAGAACCTCTTCCGCATTGCCAACGACAAGACGACCTTCGCCGATGCCTTCGCCATGGCTGACCAGGTTCTCTATTCGGGCGTTGCCTGCATCACCGACCTGATGGTCAAGGAAGGCCTCATCAACCTCGACTTCGCCGACGTCCGCTCGGTAATGCGCGAGATGGGCCGCGCGATGATGGGCACCGGCGAAGCTTCAGGCTCCGGCCGCGCGCTGCAGGCCGCAGAGGCTGCGATCGCCAACCCGCTGCTCGACGAAACCTCGATGAAGGGCGCCCAGGGCCTGCTGATCTCCATCACCGGCGGTCGCGACCTCACCCTCTTCGAAGTCGACGAAGCCGCGACCCGCATCCGCGAGGAAGTCGATCCTGATGCCAACATCATCCTCGGCGCCACCTTCGACGAATCGCTCGAAGGCATCATCCGCGTCTCGGTCGTCGCAACCGGCATCGACCGGGCGATGAACGAAGCCGCCGAGCGGAACCTCCAACCGGCAGCAAGGCCCGCTATCCGTCCCTCCGCGGCTGTTGCTCCGGCAGCGGCCGTAGTTCAGCCTGCCCCCGTGATGCAGGCACCGAAGGCCATGGATCCGATCGCGCAGACCATCCGCGAAGCCGAGATGGAACGCGAGCTCGAAATTCCGGCCCCGCGTGCTGCCGCACCGCTGCAGCAGCCGGCGGCACAGCAGGAGACCTTCCGTCCGCAGAGCAAGATCTTTGCGCCTGCACCGGAAGCTCCGGCAATGCGTCCGGCACCGGTGCAGCAGCAGGCTCCGGCGCCCGTCATGAGCCAGCCGGTGATAAGCCAGCCGGTCCAGCAGCAGCCGGTTCGGCAGGAGCCGATCATCCGCCAGGCGCCCGAACCGATGCGCATGCCGAAGGTCGAGGATTTCCCGCCGGTCGTCCAGGCCGAACTCGACCACCGCACCCAGCCGGCCTCCGCGCATGCGGCGGAGGAGCGCGGTCCGATGGGCCTGCTCAAGCGAATCACCAATTCGCTTGGCCGCCGCGACGACGACGCCGTTGCCGCCGATATGATCGCCGCGCCGCCCGCCGCTTCGCAGCAGCGCCGTCCGCTGTCGCCGGAGGCAAGCCTCTACGCACCGCGTCGCGGCAACCTCGACGACCAGGGCCGCGCGGTTCCGCAGGCCCGGATGATGCAGGAAGACGACCAGCTGGAAATCCCGGCATTCCTGCGTCGCCAGTCGAACTGAGGCCGTGATCGGCACCGTTCATGCCCGGGATCAAGGTCCCGGGCATTGCTATTTTTCTGCCGGTGATTCGCAAACGATTTCAATTGCGTGACTTCGTAACAAAGCGAAAGAAACAGTGATTTGGATTGGAGCGCCGGCGCACGTAAGTATGGTGCAACGAAACTGCCCCATGAGACCTTTCGACAGGCTCCGGCTGCAGAATAAACGATGACCGCGCCGATCGGACATACCGCCGGTGCGGAAGAATAAAGGCAGAATTTATGGCAATTGGCTTGCTGGGTTTTCAAACGACGGTATCGCGTCCCGTGACGCTTTCGGGCATCGGAGTGCATTCGGGCGCTGAAGTCTCGATCACTCTGAACCCGGCGGAATCGGACACCGGCGTCGTTTTCCAGCGCCTGCATGACAATGGCGACATTACCGAACTCAAGGCTGTTTCCTCGCAGGTCGGCAATACCGACCTCTGCACCGTGCTCGGCTTCTCACCCGCCCATTCGGTCGCGACGATCGAGCATGTCATGGCCGCCGTCTATGCGCTCGGCCTCGACAATGTGGTGATCGAGGTGCAGGGCTCCGAAATGCCGATCATGGACGGCAGCTCGCTGCCCTTCGTCGAGGCGATCGAGCAGGTCGGTCTCGTCTCGCTTGGCGTCAAGCGCCGTTATATCCGTATCACCAAGCCGGTGCGAATCGAGCATGGCGGCTCCTGGAGTGAATTCCGTCCCTATGATGGTACGCGCTTCGAAGTCGAGATCGATTTCGACTGCCCGCTGATCGGCCGGCAGAAGTGGGCCGGCGACATGACAGCCGCCGTCTTCAAGACGGAACTTTCCCGCGCCCGCACCTTTGGCTTCATGCGCGATGTCGAACGCCTCTGGGCGTCGGGCCACGCGCTCGGCTCCTCACTCGAAAATTCCGTCGTCATCTCGGACGACAACACCGTCATCAACGTCGAAGGGCTGCGTTACGCCAAGGACGAATTCGTCCGCCATAAGACGCTCGATGCCGTCGGCGATCTGTCGCTTGCCGGTGCCCAGTTCATCGGCTGCTACCGCTCGTATCGCGGTGGTCACAAGATGAATGCCAATGCGCTGAAGGCGCTGCTCGCCGATCCCTCCGCCTATGAGGTCGTAGAGACGTCGACGCCGCGCCAGCGTGTCGCTGCCCGCGAGCTGATCGCAGTCAGCGCTTCGGAATTCGCTCCCTGGTCGGCATGACCTCCAGCATATTCTCAAGACCAGGCCGCCTCTTTCCCGGAGGCGGTTTTTTTTATGTCCGACTGCGTCTGCGGCGATAATCGATGCTTGGCTGCCACAGGTCGGGAAGAAGTTGAAAAGGCGGTCATTCTTCGGCCGCTGCCACAAAAATGCGTTAATGCCTTATCATTGCGTTGCTCTTGATGCACATTTGTGGCTAGAAACGCCAGCGAGGCGTGGCTGCCGTGGAGAGAGCGGCAGCAGTGGGGTTCTTTCGAATGGGTTATGCAGGATCTGAAGGTATGATGAAGACAGCGCGCGCTTTGTTCGCATCGCTTCTGGTGCTCAGCGCAGGCGCCTCGATCTCCGGTTGCCAGTCGGATCCCGATATCGACATCACCAAGCTCGGCCTCGAAACCGATCCGCCTGACGTGCTCTACACCCAGGGTCTTGCCAATATGAAGGCCGGCAACATGGCGGAAGCGGCGCGCAAGTTCGACGCGATCGACCGCGAAAACCCGTTCTCCGAATGGGCGCGCAAGGCGCTTGTGATGAGCACCTTCGTCAAATATCGCCAGGGCCGTTTGGACGATGCGCTTGCTTCCGGCAATCGCTACATGTCGCAATATCCGAAGTCCCAGGATGCTGCCTATGTGCAGTATCTTATCGGTCTCACCTATTCCAAGCAGATCGTCGACGTGACGCAGGACCAGCGCGCCTCGGCCAAGACGATCGAGGCGATGCAGGCCGTCATCGACAATTATCCGAACTCCGAATATGTCGACGACGCACAGGCCAAGATCCGCTTCGCGCGCGACCAGCTCGCCGGCAAGGAAATGCAGATCGGCCGCTACTACATGGAGCGGAAGGAATATCTCGCCGCGATCTCGCGCTTCCGCATCGTCGTCGAGAAATATCCGAATACGAACCAGATCGAAGAGGCCTTAGCGCGCCTCGTCGAAGCTTATTACGCCATGGGCATCGTCGACGAGGCGCAGACAGCCGCTGCCGTTCTCGGTCACAATTATCCCGACAGCCAGTGGTATGCTGATTCCTATAAGCTGCTGCAGAGCGGCGGTGCCGAGCCGCGTGAAAACAAGGGCTCGTGGATCGCGGCAGCGGGCAAGAAACTTCTTCTCGGTTCCTGAGGCCAATGCTGATCCAGCTTTCGATCCGCGATATCGTCCTGATCGAGCGGCTGGATCTTGCCTTCGAGACCGGCCTCTCCGTGCTGACGGGCGAGACCGGGGCGGGCAAATCCATCCTGCTCGACAGCTTGTCGCTGGCGCTTGGTGGGCGCGGCGACGGCGATTTGGTGCGCCATGGCGAGGACAAGGGCCAGGTGACGGCGGTGTTCGACGTCGGCATGGAACACGGCGCCCGCACACTGCTGCGCGAAAACGGCATCGATGACGAGGGCGACTTGATCTTCCGCCGCCAGCAATCGGCGGATGGGCGCACCAAGGCCTACGTCAACGACCAGCCGGTCAGCGTGCAACTGATGCGCCAGGCCGGTCAGATGCTCGTCGAAATCCACGGCCAGCATGACGATCGCGCCTTGGTCGACACCAACGCTCACCGCACGCTGCTCGATGCCTTCGCCGGCCTCACCGACGAGGTTTCGGCGGTCTCCAGGCTCTATCGCTTGTGGCGTGATAGCGAGCGGACGCTGAAGAAGCACCGCGAGAAGGTGGAAAGTGCGGCGCGCGAAGCCGACTACCTGCGCTCGTCCGTCGCGGAACTCGAGAAGCTCCAGCCGCAGGATGGCGAGGAGGAAGAGCTCGCCGATCGCCGGCAGAAGATGATGAAAGCCGAGCGAATTGCCGGCGATATCGCCGAGGCGTCCGAATTCCTGAACGGCAATGCATCGCCGGTGCCCCATATTGCCTCGCTGGTGCGCCGGCTGGAGCGCAAGAGCCATGAGGCGCCGGGACTGCTCGAAGACACCGTGACGCTGCTCGATGCCGCGCTTGATCAGCTTTCCAACGCGCAGATGGAAGTCGAGGCGGCGCTGCGCAAGACCGAATACGATCCGAGAGAGCTGGAGCGGGTGGAGGAGCGGCTTTTCGCGCTGCGGGCCGCCTCGCGCAAATATTCCGTGCCCGTCACCGAACTGCCGGCGCTTGCCGTGCGCATGATCGCCGATCTTGCCGATCTCGACGCGGGCGAGGAGAGGCTTGCGCGGCTCGAAGCCGAGGTCGGCCTGGCGCGGGAAAATTACGATGCGGCGGCGCGCTCGCTCTCCGACAAGCGCCATCATGCCGGCACCGCGCTGGCTGGGGCCGTCATGGCCGAGCTGCCGGCGCTGAAGCTCGAACGGGCCCGTTTCATGGTCGAGATCAGCACGGATGCGGGGGAGGCGCTCGCCGAGGGCATCGACGTCGTCGAGTTCCATGTTCAGACCAATCCGGGCACACGGCCTGGCTCGATCATGAAGGTCGCCTCGGGCGGCGAACTGTCGCGTTTCCTGCTGGCGCTGAAAGTGGCGCTCGCCGATCGCGGATCGGCCCCAACACTGGTCTTCGACGAAATCGATACCGGCGTCGGCGGTGCGGTGGCCGATGCGATCGGCCAGCGGCTGAAGCGGCTGTCTGAGCGAGTGCAGGTGCTGTCGGTCACGCATGCGCCTCAAGTCGCGGCGCGGGCGGCGACGCATCTCTTGATTTCCAAGGGACCGTCGGCCGACGGTTCTGAAAAGATTGCCACGCGCGTCGCGACGATGGCGCAGAAGGACCGCACCGAGGAGATCGCCCGTATGCTGGCTGGGGCTTCGGTCACAGAAGAGGCGAGGGCGGCAGCGAAGCGGCTGCTAGCCGGCAACGGCTGATTTTTCTTCCGATGCTCTTCCGGCTCCGGCGGCGGGATGACAACCATCCTGCGGCGCGATATGGGCTGAAGCTTCCCGATCGGCGACGAGCTCATGCCATGCGGCTTTTTCATTTCAGCGACGATGCCGGTATCGCGGCGTTCGAGCCACGCCCGGTTCGCGTTCCTTCAGACCGCGCGCCCGGCCGGAGATGGCTGAACGGTCCGCTCGTCTGGGCAATCGATGCCGATCATGATTTCCTGTATCTCTTTCCGCGCGATTGTCCCCGCATCCTGCTCTGGGCGACAGCCGATACGCCGGAGACCGAACGGCGGCACTGGCTCGGCGACTGGCGTGCTGCGGCTTTCATCGAGCGCCGGTGGCTGGAAAGGCTCGAAGCGGAGACGATCCACCGTTATGAGATGCCGCCCGAAGGCTTCGAGAATCTAGATGATGCGGGCATGTGGGTGGCGCGCAGACGCGTCATTCCCATGGAGAGGACGGCCATCTCGCGGCTCGACCAGGAGTTTGCGCCGCGCGCGGTGGAACTTCGGGTGCTCGATAGCTTGCGGCCGTTGAAGAACCTCTGGAGCACCAGCCTGCATGTCAGCGGCATCCGGCTGCGCAATGCCAGGGATTGGGAGTAGGCGCAGGAAACCAATCTTCCCGATGCAGGATATCCAGCCTCTCTTTTCATCCGGCAATTTTGCTCTAAAAACAATCCAGATTTTCTGGCCAGATTCTCTGGAGTGATGTTCCATGTCCACCGAAGGTTCCGCCGTCGACACGTTGACGATCGAAGAGGCTGCCGCCGAGCTCGAACGGCTGGCAAAGGAGATCGCGCATCACGATGCTCTCTACCACGGCAAGGACCGGCCGGAGATTTCGGATGCCGATTACGACGCGCTGAAGCGCCGCAACGATGCGCTGGAAATGCGGTTTCCCGAGCTGATTCGTGAGGACAGCCCGTCGCGGCATGTCGGTGCAGCGCCCTCGGTCACCTTCGCGCCTGTTGTTCATGCGCGGCCGATGCTTTCGCTCGACAACACCTTCTCGCAGGAGGACGTGCAGGATTTCGTCGCCGGCGTCTATCGCTTTCTCGGCCGGCTGCCGGACCAGTCGATCGCCTTTACTGCGGAACCGAAGATCGACGGCCTGTCGATGTCGATCCGTTACGAGAACGGCAGGCTGGTGACGGCCGCGACGCGCGGCGACGGCACGACTGGCGAGAACGTCACTGCCAACATCCGTACAATCGCCGAAATCCCCAACGAGCTGCCGAAGGGCGTTCCCGCCGTCGTGGAGATCCGCGGTGAGGTCTATATGGCCAAGAGCGACTTCCTGGCACTGAACCGGCAGATGGAGGCGGAGGGCAAGCAGACCTATGTCAATCCGCGCAACACCGCGGCCGGGTCGCTGCGCCAGCTCGACGCCAAGGTGACGGCGAGCCGCAAGTTGAAATTCTTCGCTTATGCCTGGGGCGAGATGTCGGAGATGCCCGCCGATACACAGTTCGGTATGGTGCAGACCTTCAAGGACTGGGGTTTTCCGGTCAATCCGCTGATGAAACGGTTGAACTCGGTCGCCGACATCCTGACGCATTATGACGAGATCGGGCTCAAGCGCCCGGATCTCGACTACGACATCGATGGCGTCGTTTACAAGGTCGACAGTCTCGAACTGCAGGCCCGTCTTGGCTTCCGCTCGCGGAGCCCGCGCTGGGCGACGGCGCACAAGTTTCCTGCCGAACAGGCTTTCACGATCGTCGAGAACATCGACATCCAGGTTGGCCGCACTGGCGCGTTGACCCCGGTGGCCCGTTTGACGCCGATCACCGTCGGCGGCGTGGTCGTCACCAATGCGACGCTGCACAACGCGGATTACATCCAGGGCATCGGCAATAGCGGTGAACGCATCCGCGACGACGAGCACGATATCCGCATCGGCGATACCGTCATCGTGCAGCGCGCCGGCGACGTCATTCCGCAGGTACTCGACGTCGTCGTGGAGAAACGCCCGGCCGAGGCCAAGCCCTATGAATTTCCGAAGACCTGCCCGGTCTGCGGTTCGCATGCGGTGCGTGAAAGACATGAGAAGACCGGCAAGCTCGATTCGGTCACCCGCTGCACCGGTGGTTTCATCTGCAGGGCGCAGGCGATGGAGCACCTGAAGCACTTCGTTTCGCGCAACGCCTTCGATATCGAAGGGCTCGGTTCGAAGCAGATCGACTTCTTCTTTGAAAACGAGGATCCGTCGCTGCAGATCCGCACCGCGCCCGATATCTTTACGCTGGAGGAACGGCAGCGGGATTCATTGACCAAGCTCGAGAATATCGACGGCTTCGGCAAGGTCAGCGTCGGCAAGCTCTATGGCGCGATCAACGAGCGGCGCAGCATAGCGCTCCATCGCTTTATCTACGCGCTCGGCATCCGTCATGTCGGTGAGACCACGGCGAAGCTGCTGGCGCGTTCCTACGGCACCTATGCGGCATTCGAGACGGCGATGCGGGAGGCCGAGACACTTTCCGGCGACGCCTGGAACGATCTCAACGCCATCGAGGGCATCGGCGAGGTGGTCGCGCGCGCCATCGTCGAATTCTACAAGGAGCCGCGCAACGTCGAGGTGATCACCCGACTGCTTGAGGAAGTGACGCCCGAGGAGGCCGAGCAACCGAAGACGGCAGGCAGTCCGGTTGCCGGCAAGACGGTGGTTTTCACCGGCTCGCTGGAAAAGTTTACCCGCGACGAGGCAAAGGCGAGGGCCGAAAGCCTCGGCGCCAAGGTGGCGGGATCGGTCTCGAAGAAGACCGACATCGTCGTCGCCGGCCCCGGCGCCGGCTCCAAGCTCGACAAGGCGCGCGAACTCGGCGTGCAGACGATGGACGAGGATGAATGGCTGGCGCTGATCAGCGGCTGAGGGGCTGACGGCAAGCCGCCAACCCGTTTGCTCATAACCTGAGCCGCGCCATCGTATAGGCGTCGACATACTCGCCGGATCGAAAGCCGAAGGCCTTCAACAGGCCTTCCTGCTCGAAGCCGAATTTCCGATAGAGGCCGATGGCGACGTCGTTGTCGGTGTAGACGGTCAGTTCAAGCCGTTTGATATCGAGCCAGTCGTCGGCAGCGTCGATCATCGCGCCGAGCAGGATCCGCCCGAAGCCGCGGCCGGTGAAATCGTCATGCACGCCCATGCCGATGCTGGCGACGTGCTGCCTACGGCCGGAGAGGCGGTTGAGGCCACCATTGCCAACGATCTTGCCATCCAGGGTGATGACGAGGTTGAGCGCGCCCGGCGACGGATTTTCCATGTGTTTGCGAACTTCTTCGACCCGCTGGTATGGCGGCCGCAAGGTGCCGGCCCGGTAGCCCGGCAGATTTAGGAGATCGGTGATCTCCTCCGCATCGGACAGGCGGACGGCGCGCACGAGGACGCCATCTGGCAGGCGCGCTCGGCCGCGAGGTTCATTCTCTTCGTTTTCGGACATTCATGCTCTCCATCGGTTTTACGAGGAGAGCCGGTTTCCGAAACCCTGCTCGCCTCGGCAGGGTTTTCGGATGATCGGATCGCTGCTAACGCGCCATCGCTCCCGCGTACCCTTCGAGGGTCGTGGTGTGATGAATAAGCGCTGCCATGGTAAGGGAAACGATCATGGCAGCAAGTTTCGGTAAGTGGGCTAAAAAGTCAACCTTGCGTCGTGTCGAATTTGCACGGCCGCAAGCGGGGCGGTATTCCTGTTCCCGAAGAAACGATTCGGGTTGCTGCATTGAAGACCATCGCAATTGACTTCGAGACGGCGAACGAACAGCGCGGCAGCGCCTGTTCCGTCGGCCTTGCCTGGATCGAGGACGACAGAGTGATGCGCGTCGAGGAGCGGCTGATCCGACCGCGGGACATGCGCTTCTCCGGGATGAACATCGCAATCCATGGCATCCGGCCGGAGCATGTCGAAGATGCGCCCGAGTTTCCCGAGGTGATGGACGAGTTCGAGGAAGATTTTCGCGGCGCGACGATGATCGCGCACAATGCTGCCTTCGATTTCAGCGTCTGGCGGGCGAGCCTCGATCTCTACCGGCAATCCTATCCGGATCTTACCTATCTCTGCAGCCTGAAGATGGCGCAGCGAATCTGGCCGCATTTCGTCTCGCACCGGCTGAACCTGATCGCCGAGCATCTCGGCCTGCGTTTCGTGCACCACAACGCCGCCGAGGATGCCGCGGTCTGCGCGGCGGCGGCGATCGAGATGGCGAAAGCGGTAAAGGCCAATGCCGTTCACGCGATACCGGCGCTGATCGGCATGCGGCCCGGCCGGCTGACGGCGCGGGCCTACGAGCCCTGCACCTGCCGGAAAGGCTGATCCCTTCCGCGAGCTCCATTTCTTGCAAAGCATGGGTGCATGCTTATCTAGAATGCGGTTATTCAGGGAGCCGCCATGTCCAGACTGCGCAATCTTCTCCTCGCCGCCTTCTCTTTCGCCGCCGTTTCCGCAGGTACTGCCTCGGCCGAAGTCGTCGGCAAGGTCGGGGTCGACTGGATCGGCAACGACATCATCGTCGAGGCGGTCTCCGACCCCGAGGTCAAGGGCATCACCTGCCACGTCACCTATTTCGACCGCAGCCTGATCGACCGGTTCAAGAACGGCAACTGGTTCGAGGACCCGTCCAACAATTCCATTGCCTGCCGGCAGACCGGCCCGATCGAGATCGGCAATATCGACCTGTCCAAGGATGGCAGCGAGGTGTTCCGCCAAGGCATGTCGCTGATCTGGAAGACCCTGGTCGTCAACCGCATCTACGACAAGACGAACGACACGCTGATCTATCTCGCCCATTCGCGCGAACTGACCGACGGTTCGGCGAAGATGTCGATCTCGACCATTCCGCTCTATGGGCAGAACGTTGTCTGGAAGAATGGGAGGCCGCAGTGATCAGCGCGTCCTGAATGGGCGGAAATAAGCGCGGATATCTTCGGCCAGAAGCTCGGGCCGCTCCATGGCGGCAAAATGGCCTCCCTTCGGTATTTCGGTCCATCGCCTGACGTCATAGACGCGTTCGACCCAAGAGCGTGGCGGCTGGGGCAATTCCCTTGCGAAATGCGCCACGCCGAGTGGCGGCAGGACGCGTTCGTTCGCCTTGAAATGCATCGGCCGCTTTCGGCTTTCCTTGTAGAGCCTAAGCGACGAATCCAGGGTGCCGCTGAACCAATAGATCGAAATCTCGATCAAGAGGGCGTTGAGAGAGAACGTCGTCCTGATATCGCCGTCGCTCCACGCCTGAAATTTTTCACTGATCCAGGCAGCTAGGCCAATGGGCGAATCCGTCAGTGCATAGGCAAGCGTCTGCGGCTTCGTTCCTTGCATGTGGGCGTAAGCGCCTTCGCTATCGGCCCATTGCGCGGCGCGTTCGAGAAAGGCCTGTTCCTCCGTCGAAATCGGTGCCTGTTCCGCGCCCAGCGGCGGCCGGTAGCTCCCCGGAATATAGTTCAGGTGCAGCGCTGTCGTATTCTGTGGAAACCGGTAGGCGAGCCAGCTCGAAACGGCCGCGCCGATATCGCCGCCTTGCAGGCAGAAGGTCTCGTATCCCAAACCCTGCATCAGTTTCAGCCACAGTCCCGATATTTCATAGGGGCCGATCCCGGCTGAGCCTGGCGCCTGCGAGAAGCCGTAGCCCGGAAGGGACGGCACGACGACATCGAATGCATCAGCAGGGTCGGCGCCATGTGCTGCAGGATCCGCCAGCATTGGGATAATCCCCTCCATTTCGAAGAAGGAGCCCGGCCAGCCGTGCGTGAGGATGAGTGGCAGTGGCGAGGGCCCGTTTCCTCTCTGGTGGACGAAATGAATCGACAGGTCATCGATCTCGGCAATGAACTGCGGAAGCGTGTTGAGGCGCGTCTCCTGCGCGCGCCAGTCGAAATGGTCTTTCCAATAGGCGAGGAGCTCCTTGAGAAAAGCGAGACTTGTTCCGTCTTCCCAGCTGTCGGCGTCGAGTGCTGGCGGCCATCGCGTCGAGCGCAGGCGCCGTTGCAGGTCGTCGACCCGTTCGTCGTCGATGTTTATCTTGTAGGTGCTGACACGCATGGAAGGCTCCTGACCGGGCACTTTATCGGAGGGGGAGGTAGTCTCCGTCCGAGCAATTGGAAGGTGACGGCGTGTCCGTCTGCTTGCGGCACCTTGCGCTGCCGGTCCGTTAAATACAAAAAAACCGCCCGCAGCGATCGGCTGCAGGCGGCCTTCCGATCGAGGAGCGGTTGTTCTTATGCGGCCTGTGTCAGCTCGTCGGCAATAACCGTGTCGAGGTTCAAGAAGCAAACCATGGTCTTTTCGAGAGCGACGATGCCGCGGCAGAAGGCGCGCTGGGCTTCCGGGATGATTTCCGGCGGCGGCTGCAGGTCTTCACTCTTGATGGTCATCATGTCGGAAACCTGCTCGACCAGCAGGCCGACCAGCTTGCCGGCGATGTCGGTGACGATGATCGCCGAGCGCTCGGAGGGCTCGGTCATCTTCATGCCGAGGCGGCAGGCCATGTCGATGACGGGGATCACCGCACCGCGCAGATTGATGAGGCCCAGCACGTAGGGCGGGGTGTGCGGCATCGGCGTCACCGGCGCCCAGCCGCGAATTTCGCGGATAGCCATGATGTCGATGCAGAATTCCTGATCGCCCAGGTGGAACGAAACGATTTCGAGGTAAGCGCCCGACTGCTTGATGGCGTTGTTGTTCATGGTCAGAATTCTTCCCAGTTGTCCCCGGCGGGAGAGGCGATGCAGAACCGCTGTTAAATATAGATGTGACGGCTTAAGTCTTTCCTAACGATATGTATTTTCCGATTATCCGTCGCTCTAAAGGCAAGCTATTCACAAACATGCCATTTTTGATCCGCGCAGATTCCCGACGTCGGATTTCGTTGCCGTTGCAGTTTCTATCGGTGAGACAATTAATCACCGGTCAGAAAACATATTCTTGAATTGCGCGCGTCCGGTCGAGGCTATAATCACGCGGGGCAAGGGGGCGGGCCGCGCGTTCTCCGCCCGGATGGAGGATCATGCCAATGAAGACATTCCGCATCGCCGTCTGGGTCGGTGTCCTGATACTTGCCGGGTTTCTTGGTGCCTACACGCTCAACCTGACGAAGTCGAGGGACATGGTGGCAGAACCGCCCTTCGGCGTGCCCTTCACTTTGGTGTCCCAAAGCGGGCAGCCGATCACCGAGCAGGCGTTGCGCGGTAAGCCGACGGCGCTGTTCTTCGGCTTTACCCATTGCCCGGAAGTCTGCCCGACGACACTTTTCGAACTGAACGGATGGATGGAGAAGGTCGATCCGAAGGGCGACAGGCTACAGGCCTATTTCGTGACCGTCGATCCGGAGCGCGACACGCCTGAGATCATGAACGAATACGTCTCCAATGTTTCCAAGCGCATCATCGGCATTTCAGGCGCGCCTGACAAGATCGCCGAGGTCATCAAGGGTTTCCGCGTCTACGCCAAGAAAGTGCCGGTCGACGAGAAGGATCCGAACGGCGACTACACGATGGATCACACCGCCTCGGTCTTCCTGCTCGATTCGGCCGGGCGGTTTTCCGGAACGATCGCCTATGGCGAAAACCCGGACACGGCGGTAAAGAAGCTGGAGAATCTCGCCAGCAAGGGGTGACAGCTTCAGCGTGATGGGGCGTTGGCTCGACCGGCGGCGGGCAACGGAAACGGGAAAGACCGCCTATCGTGAGTGAAATCCGCCTTTACGTGACGACGACCGAAAGCAAGGCCGAAGAGATCCTCGACCTTCTGAGCGCGGTCTTCGGTGAAGAAGACTTTGCCATCGGCACCACGGAGATCGATGAGAAGAAGGATATCTGGGAAGCCTCGATCTACATGATGGCCGAGGACGAGGCGGAGGTGCAATCCCGCGTCGAGGACGCATTGAAGGCCTCTTTTCCCGATGCCCGGCTGGAGCGGGAAGTCATCCCCGAGATCGACTGGGTGGTGAAATCGCTGGAGGGGCTGAAGCCCGTCCGGGCAGGGCGCTTCCTGGTGCATGGCTCGCATGACCGCGACAAGATCCGCCCCGGCGACATCGCCATCGAGATCGATGCCGGCCAGGCCTTCGGCACCGGCCATCATGGCACGACGGCGGGCTGCCTCGAGGTGATCGATGCCGTGGTGCGCTCGCGTTCGGTCCGCAACGCGCTCGATCTCGGCACCGGCAGCGGTGTACTGGCGATTGCGGTGCGCAAGCTCAGGAACATACCGGTGCTGGCGACCGACATCGATCCGATCGCGACGAAGGTGGCGGCCGAGAACGTGCGCCGCAACGGCATCGCCTCGGGCATCGTCACCAGGACAGCGCCGGGCTTCCACTCGACGGCCTTTTCCGAGCACGGGCCCTTCGATCTCATCATCGCCAATATTCTCGCGCGGCCGCTGATCCGCATGGCACCGAAGCTTGCGACGCATCTTGCGCCTGGCGGATCGGTCATTCTCTCCGGCATCCTTGCCGGACAACGCTGGAAGGTGATTGCCGCCTATAATGGCGCGCGGCTTCGCCACGTCAGAACCATCTGGCGCAACGGCTGGGTGACCATCCACCTCGATCGGCCTTGATGAAGGCGAGGGTTGGGGAGGCGAATGCGGTGTCCCTCTTCTCCCCAGCGGGGAGAAGTGCCGGAGCGATAGCGAGGCGATGAGGGGGTGAGCGGCGAAGCCGCGAATGCGCAGAGCGCAGCGAAGGGCAATGAATGGCCTGCCGTGTGGCCTCCTCGTCCGACCCTTCGGGCCACCTTCTCTCCGAGGGGAGAAGAGAGAGCAAGCTGCGACCGATCATTCCACAGGATAGCGTACCTCCCAAGCCTTGTTGAAGATAAGAAAAAGGCGGTGCCGATGGCACCGCCTTCGACCGGTCTATCCGGTCAATGCCCGCGAGCTCAAGGGGAGGAGGGCTCAAGCGGGCTCTACTGCATTCCAATAGGCCGGTCCGGGAGGGAGGAGACGGACTGGCTTTCAGGCTTAGAACGCGTAGCTGGGGGCGCCCTTGTGGCGCGTGGCCCGCTGGCCGGCGCCGAGCAGCTTGAGGCTGTCCTCGTTTTGCGGGCGGCGGGCGCCGATCACGTGACGCACGGTCTGGCGTTCGCCAGCCTGCACCGGGCTGCTATATGCGAAGCGCGAGAGAGAGGCAGTCATTTCAAGAATTCCTTTGTTATAGGTTCATCGCGAACCGTTCGATGACGCCTATATAGCCATTCTGAAATGCGGAGGCAGAGGGTTTCGCTCATGGGAGCCATGCGGCCAATGCATAAAGCGTGCCAAATTAGCTTTTGGCGTCACAGTTCTGTCAAAATGTTGAGCGGTCCCAGGCTTTCGACTCGTTTGGTCGCTTTTTCTCCCCATCAGTTGAAATTTCGCTAACATGGCCGGCATCCCATTAACCGGATTCGTCTCAATCATTCGGGTTTCCAGCATGTTCCAGTCTTTCGAAGTCACTTCCACGCCGCAATTCGGCAGGGATCGCGTATCGGCGCTGCGCGCCGGTTTCGATTCGCTCGGCATCGACGCCTTTCTCGTGCCGCGCGCCGACGAGTTCAACGGCGAATATGTTCCCGCATGTTCGGAGCGCTTGGCATGGCTGACGGGCTTTACCGGTTCGGCCGGTATTGCGCTCATCCTGCGCACGCAGGCGATCGTCTTCGTCGACGGGCGCTATGTGACTCAGCTTGCCGAACAGGTCGACGGTTCGGTCTTTTCGGGCGGCGACCTCGTCAACGAACCGCCGCATCTCTGGCTTGCCGCAAACGGCGGCAAGGGCCTGCGGCTCGGCATCGACCCATGGCTGCATGCGGGTGCAGAGGTGCGCCGTCTGGAAAAGGCGCTTTCGCAGATTGGCGGTACGCTGGTCTTCCTGCCGCACAATCCGCTCGACAGGCTTTGGAGCGACCGGCCAACCGAGCCGCTCGGCGCGGTCAGCATCCAGAACCTCGCGCAGGCCGGCGTGCTGGCCAGGGACAAAATCGCGACGATCGCCGCCGATCTTTCGAAGAAGAGCCTTGCGGCGGTGCTGATCGCCGATCCCTCTTCGGTCGCCTGGACCTTCAATATCCGCGGCGCCGACGTGCCGCACACGCCGCATCCGCTGGCGCGCGCCATCATCCATGCCGACGGCCGGGCCGAGCTCTTCCTCGACAAGCGCAAGACCGGCATCGAGCCGGAGGCCTATCTCGCGCAGATCTGCACACAATTGCCGCCCTCGGCGTTGGAGGAGAGGCTTGCCGCCGTTTCGCGAGATGGCGGCCGCGTGCTGATCGACCCTGATATCGCCGCCTATGCGCTGGCGGAGATCATCCGTAAGGCGGGCGGCGAAGTGGTGGAGGGCGCCGATCCCGCCAAGCTGCCGCGCGCGGTGAAGAACGACGTCGAGATCAACGGCTCGGCCGCCGCACATCTGCAGGACGGGGCGGCGATGGTGGAATTCCTCTGTTGGCTGTCGCAGACGAAGCCTGGCACGGTGAGCGAGATCGCTGCTGCCGAGCATCTCGAAGCGGCGCGTGCCCGCGTCGGCCAGAGCATGCAGAACCCTCTGAAAGACATTTCCTTCGACACGATTTCGGGCGCCGGCGAACATGCGGCGATCATGCATTACCGCGTGACGACCGAGACCAACCGGTTGATCGAGGCCGGCGAACTCTTCCTGATCGATTCGGGTGCGCAATATATCAACGGCACGACAGACATCACCCGCACCGTCGGCATAGGTACGGTATCGGAAGAGCATCGGCGCTTCTTCACGCTGGTGCTGAAGGGGATGATAGAGATCAGCACGGCACGTTTCCCGAAGGGCACGCGCGGCTGCGACCTCGATCCGCTGGCGCGCATCGCGCTGTGGCGGGCCGGCGCCGATTTCGCTCACGGCACAGGCCACGGCGTCGGCTCCTATCTCTCGGTGCATGAGGGGCCGCAGCGCATCTCCAGACTTTCGACGCAGGAACTGCTGCCCGGCATGATCCTTTCGAACGAACCGGGTTATTATCGGCCGGGCAGTTTCGGCATCCGGATCGAGAACCTGATCTATGTGCGCGGGGCCGAGGAGATCGAGGGCGGCGATGCGCCGATGCTCGGATTCGAAACGCTGACTTTCTGCCCGATCGACCGCAGCCTTGTCATTCCCGAGCTTCTGACCCATGACGAACTGCACTGGTTCAACGACTATCATCGCCGCACATGCGAGGCGCTGATGCCGCTCATCCACGATCACGATGTCAGGGCGTGGCTCGAAAACGCGACGCTGCCGCTGGAATATTGAGAAAACGGCATTACGGCGTCGGCGACGCTATAATGCCTTGAGTTTCTGCGCCGGCTTTCGGGCCGGTGCTCAGGCGCCGATCGTGTGGCGCCAGGTCATCACGACGATCCAGGCGGCAACCAGCATCCATGTATGGGTGAAGCGCAATCCGATGAAGAGGGCGGCGATCAGCGCCAGCTTCGATTCCCAGCCGCCGATGAAGAAGGCGGGTGCGACGAGCGTCGTCAGCACGGCCGCCGGAACGGCATTCAGCGCCGCCTCCATGCGAGGGGGGATACTTTTCATTCGGGTGATGAGGATATAGCCGCCGATGCGGGTGGCGAAGGTGGCGGCGGCTGCGGCGAGGATAACGAGCGCCATGTGAAGATCGAATTCCATGGCTCAGACCTCGTGCACTTCGGATTGAAGGGCGTCGGCTTCGAGATCTTGCGGTTGCGGCGGCAGCGGCAACAGGGCGGCAAGCACGATGCCAACGGCGGCACCGAGGCTGACATGCCAGGGCGAGCCGACGTAGCGGTAGGCGAACACGGATGCCACCGCGCTGACGAGCGCCACGGGCAGGAAATTGTCTCGCTTGCGGAAGCCGAGGACGATGCCGAGGAAATAAGCCGGCAACAGGATGTCGAGGCCGATGGCCTTGGGATCGCCGATGAAGCCGCCGAGCATGCCGCCGGCGATGCTGATCAGTACCCACGGAATGTAGATGATGATGGCGAAGCCGAAATACCAGGCGAAGGTGAGTTGCCGGCCGGCCTCGGCGCGCTTGACTGCTTCGGCGAATTGCGGATCGACGAGGAGAAAAAAGGTAAAGAATTTCTGCACCGGCGTGAAATGGCCGATGTAGCGCGCCAGTGCCGCCGAGTAGAGCACGTGGCGGAAATTGACGGCGAGGATCGACAGTACGATCAGCCAGGCGTGGACATTGTGACCGAAGAGTTCGATGCCGACCATCTGGCTGGCGCCGGCATAGACGGTGGCACTCATGAAGGCGGCTTCGGAAAGCGACATGCCATTTTCGACCGCCAGCGCTCCGAAGAGAGCGCCAAAGGGCGCCGATGCCAACGCAACGGCAGAGCCGCCCCGCAAACCTTCAACAAAGTCGGCGCGATTCATGCGATCTTGTCCAGTTGGAATTCAAGTTTTCCCTTATGGTCTACGGCTTGCGACGGCAATTGAATTTCCTTGATTGACCAATCGATTTTGCTGAACCATCAAAGTCCCGATCGCATTCGGCAAAGAGGCAGCTATGAAAAAGATCGAATTTTCCAAGGAAGAAAAGGCTGAAATCGTTTCGCGCATCCGCGCTTATTTCGACCGGGAACTCGATCCCATCGGTGCATTGCCGGCTGAATTCCTGCTTGACTTCTTCGCCGAGGAGATCGGGCCGTACTTTTACAATCGAGGGCTACGAGATGCCCAGGCCGCCTTGTTGCAGAGAATGGACGACGTAGCCGAGGATATCCATCTTCTTGAGAGGGAGGAAAAATTCTAACGGCTTAAAATCAAATCAGCCTTCACTTAACGCCAATTTATTTCTGCGCCGATATGGTCGTGACGCTTTCGTTCACCGGGTTGCGTGTTATGGCCGTGATTGTCTCTGTTATCGATGAACCTCGATCCGCCAAGCTCGGCAAGGCGTTGATCCTTATGGTCTGGCTTGCGCTGGCGTCTGCGCTCTGCTGGTCCGAAACGGTCTGGCGTGACGAGGTTCGTGCGTTGTCACTCGCGCTTCAAGGGGATAACTTCATCGATATGCTTCGCCGGATGCATGGCGAGGGTCATCCTGCTGTCTGGTATATTCTGCTGCGCGCCGCCTATGCCGTGGTCGGCTCACCTGTCGTCCTGAAGATCGTCGCACTGACGATTGCAGCGACCGCGGCCTATCTTCTTGTTTTCAGGCTGAAACTGCCGCTTTCCATCACGCTTCTGTCGCTGTTCGGCAGCTTTTCGATTTTCGATTATGCCGCGATGTCGCGAAATTACGGCATCAGCATGCTGGTGATTTTCCTTATCGTCCTCAGTTGGGAGAAAGGAGCACGCAACGGGATATTGCTCGGCCTGTTGTTTGCCCTGCTGGCAAATACGAACGTCCATTCGGTCGTCCTCGTCGGCGGCTTCCTCGCCTATTGGTTTTTCGATTTAATTCTGGCCCGGCCAAGGCCGCCTCTGACGGCATGTCGGGCCTTTGCGACCGCCGCTGCCATTGCCGCGGTTGGAATTGTTTTATGTTTCGTAACAGTCTATCCGACCTTCAACGATACGGGGCAGAACGATCTCAGCGGCGAGAATTTCGCTTTGCTTGTCCTTCGCGCTTTTGCCCTGACCAGTTCCCATTTTATGGCGTTCTATCCCAACAGCGTCCTTGAACTGGTCGTTGCGTATCCGTTGGCCGCCCAGATTTTCGCAGCGTTGATGTCCGCGCTCATCTACGGCAGCCTGTTGGCGCTGGCGAACCGATGGCCGGCGATGATCGCAGCGGGACTGGTTCTCTTGGGGCTTTCGCTGCTTTTTACGCTTGTCTATCCCGGCGGATACAGACATCAGGCGCTCTGGCTGGTTTTCATGATCGCGATCACTGCCATAGAGTCTCAGCGCGACGGGGCGGGCGTTGCAGGCATCGAGGCTGTTGGCGGCATCGTAAAGTTCGGGCGCCTGTGCTTCCTGATATTGCTGGCGCTACAGGTCGTGTCCGGCGTCGAGAAGGTCCACCAGGCCTTCATAGCCGAAATACCCCTGAGCCGAAGCAAGGATCTCGGTGCGTTCATTCAATCGCGCCCCGATCTCAAGGATGCGGTCATCATGGCGGATCCCGACTATCTGGTGGAAGCCTTGCCCTATTACATCCGCAACCGCACCTATCTTCTGCGGGAGGAGCGGTTCGGCGCCATCGTACGATATACCCGGAATGCGCGGCTTTCGCTCAGCCTTGCCGATATTCTGCAAACGGCACACCGATTGCAGCAGAGTGAGCATGTCCCTGTTGTCATCCTTCTTTCACAGCGACTTGATCAGATTACTGCGCCCGTTTCCCTGCGTGAAAGCTACGTTTGGCGGTTGTCTCTGACGCCGGAAGATATTTCTGCTTTCCAGAGCGCGACAAGCCTCGTCAAGCGTTTCGGCACGGTTGTCGGAAGCGATGAGACGTTCGACGTCTACGTCCTGAAATAAGCTACCGGCCGGCAGCTTATTTACACACGTCCACGCATTTGATCATTGTGACTTGCGTCCGCATTTCGTCGATTGCGGCGGCAACACCTTCGGGAGTGGCGCCGCGATTGGAGCGCGAATAGACGAACAAGGGCACGAGCCTATAGAAGGGACGCGACAGTGCCCGCGGCCCCGCAATCGCAAAGGCGCGTTCAGCCTTCACGCTTCATCCGCTCCCGGCGTTCGATCTCGGCCTCCGAGGGCTGCGCCAGCTCGAATGTGCCTGTCTTGATTGCGCCGGCGCGCTCGTAGACGCTCATGATGACGCCCGTCGTCGATATCGTGTTGGCAGTGAGCTTCAGCGCCTGCGGCTTGGTGCCTTGACCGAACAGGCGTTTGCCCTGGCCGAGGACGAGCGGAAAAGTCAGGAGCCGGAATTCGTCGATCAGCTCACGCGCCAATAGGGTCTGCAACAGGCCGCTGCTGCCCTGTGTCAGGAGGACGGGACCGTCCTCTCGCTTCAACCGGGCGATTTCGGCGGCGGCTTCGCCACGCAGGGCGACGGAATTTGCCCAGGTGAGCGGCTCCGTGGAAGTGGTCGCGACATATTTGGTCACGGCGTTGAAGACCTTGCCGATTGGATCGTCTTTCCCGACGAAGGGCCAGTGCGCGGCGAAGATTTCGTAGGTCTTGCGGCCAAGCAGCAGTTCGAAGGGATCGGTAAAGATCCCGCCCATGAACTGGCCCATCGGCTCGTCCCAATAATTGACGGTCCAGCCGCCCTGCGTGAAGCCGCCGGTCGGATCCTCCCGCGGCCCGCCCGGCGCCTGCATGACACCGTCCAAACTGACGAAGGCTGCAGCAACTAGCTTTCTCATCTCTCAACTCCCATTGTTGGTGTGTTCAGAGCCGAGGACGGATTAACTTGCACCGATCCGACATTCGACGCGGTTTTTTCTGGCGGTATCCGAGCTGAATTAGCCGGCCAAGGCCTTGACGCTGTCGATGATCGCGATGCCATGCGCCCGCATCTCTTCGATGGCGGCGGCGACGCCTTCGGGCGTGATGCCGCGGCTTGCGTCCTCGATGAAGCGCACGTGGATACCAGGCATCATCTCCAGCGCGTCGAGCGCGGAGAACTTGACGCAATAGTCGGTCGCCAGTCCGCAGACGTCGAGGTCGGTGACGCCCTGATCCTCGAGGAAATCGGAAAGGCCGGTCGAGGCATCGCGGTCATTGTCGCGGAAGGCCGAATAGCTGTCGATATCAGGATTCTCGCCCTTCTGCTGGATCAGGTCGATCTCTTCGGATTTGAGTTCGGGATGCAGTTCGGCATCAAGCGTACCCTGAATGCAGTGGTCAGGCCACATCATCTGCGGCTTGCCCGACAGTTCGCCCATCTCGAAGGCGGCGGCACCCGGATGGGCGGAGGCAAAGCTGCCGTGGCCCGGCGGATGCCAGTCCTGCGAGGCGACGATCAGGTCGTATTTGCCGCTGTCGATCAGTCTGTTTGCGACGGGAACCACCTTGTCGCCGTCAGGCACCGGCAGATTGCCGCCTGGACAGAAGCCGTTTTGAATGTCGACGAGCAGCAGCGCTTTCATCAAGGCTCAATCCCTTCGCTTATTGCAGTGTAGGACGCTAAGCACACCGAATGGATCAACTAGTGGATTTCCAGGCGCGAACGCGCAAGTGTTAATTCTGGCGCTAGCGGCACTAAGTCGTCAAAGCAGAATGCTCTAATGCAATCATTGCGATAGCTGGTGGCGGTTCTCGTGGTGAAATGGAACGGAGCGGCAAGGCACGTGCATGATTTCCGGATCGCAGACACGGCCGACGACGGTGGCAAGTGCCGCCAAATCGATCTGCCTGCGTGGACACTTTTGTGCGGCATCGATGGATCGAGGCTCCCCCGGCAGAGCCCGGATTTCAGCCAGCTAGACCGCCGCCACGTCTTCGGTTGCGGAATCGCCTGCTGCGGCGGAAGCGCCGTAGGTATTGCGGTAGGCCTGAAGGGCCGTCTGCATGTCGCTCAGCACTTTGGTGAGGAGCGGATCGCTGTCGCCCGAAGTCTTGATGCTGTTCGGTTCGGCGGCAAGAAATTCGGATTCGGTCAACTTGCCGTCGCCATTCGTATCCATCGCGGCGAAGACGCCCTTGGAATTGTCGTCGCTCTGATCGCTGCCGTCGGCCTGATCGTCGCTGCTGTCGGTCTTCTGCATGGACAGCATCAGCGACAGAATGTCGGCGGTGATCTTGTTGACGATATCGGTGCCGCTGTCGTCGCCGTCGGTCGACGCCATGGCCGATGTCGGGGACTGCGAGGCGGCGGCCAACTCGTCCGCCGATATGACGCCGTCGCCATTCTTGTCCAGACTGGAAAGCGGAGACTGGTACTGGGTCATTGTGCTGCCGAGAGATGAAACACTGGTCACTTGAACCTCCTTCGAAAAGTTCGTCGTGAAGCCCGCCTTTCATGGGTGGGCAGCCTTTGGGCTAAGCTGATTTGCGCAAGGCGTCAAAGCGACGTTTTGACAGGGTAGAAGTGCGATTGACGGCGCGGGGCGACGCACGTTAACCTTTCGGTTACCAAAGTTGTTTCATTGGAATTATTGGCTTTTTTTAGCGATTGCTTCGTCTGGAGGCGATTAAATCCATGTCCGTGTTTGCCTGAAATTGTCGTAATGAAGCGTGCGGAGGAGCCATGGGCGGAGTGCCGGGGTTTGCGCGGCTGCGACATTTCGTCTGCTTCCTGTGAGGGCGATGTCAGGTCGAGCTTGCTCTGGATCATGATTTCTGCCTTTCTTACCCTCAGCAGCGGGAAGCGAAGCCATGTCCGAGCCGGATCCCGACGAAAAGATCGATGCGACATTTCGCAACGGGTCGCTGACAGCGGCCGGGATCATCCTCGGTTTCTCGCTCAATTTCATCAGTGTCTGGGTTTCCAACCCCAACGACTGGAGTCGCATCGATATTCCGCCGATGCTGTTCTTGACGATCGGCATCGCCATCCAGGTGAAGGTCTTTGCCGATCTGCTGGCGCGCGACTCTCTCTTTGCCGTCAAATATGATCGGTCTCGCCGGCTCTTCCTGATCGGATTGGGAATCGTCGCCACCGGAATCGGCATTGCGCTGATCAACGATATTCTTGGGATCGGAAGGATGCGGATGCTCGGGTAAACGTTCTCGCGTCGTGCCGAGGTGAGATCACACGCGCTCGACGAACCCGTCCAAGACCCGCTTCTGTCCGGCCCGGTCGAACTCGATCGTCAGCTTGTTGCCTTCGATGCCGGTGATGTTGCCGTTGCCGAATTTCAGGTGGAACACGCGGTCGCCGAGGGTGAATCTCGACGGTTCCGACGAGGTCGATTTGGCAACCAGCTCGCCTTCGATCGTGCGCCCCTTCGGGCCGCTCTCGCCGTAGCCGATGCGTTCGACGGCGTGGCCGGAGCGGGTGCCCCAATTGTCGCGTGTGGCGTCGGTCTTGTTGGCCTGGGCGCGTTTCCAGCCGGGCGTGGAATAGGAATTGGCGAAGGGTTCGGCCTTGTCGAAGCGGGACTGGCCGTAGCCACCGCGGCCGTACCCGCCGTAGCTCTGTTCCATTTGAGCGACCTCGACATGGGTGTCCGGCAGTTCGTCGAGGAAGCGTGAGGGCAGGGTCGATTGCCAGAGGCCATGGATGCGGCGGTTGGAGACGAACCAGATGTGGCAGCGATGCTTGGCGCGGGTGATGCCGACATAGGCGAGGCGGCGTTCCTCCTCCAGGCCGGCGCGGCCGCTCTCGTCCAGCGAGCGCTGGTGCGGGAAGAGGCCTTCCTCCCAGCCGGGCAGGAAGACGGTGTCGAATTCCAAACCCTTGGCTGAGTGCAGCGTCATGATCGAGACGGCATCAAGGTTCTCGTTGGTCTCGGCATCCATCACCAGCGAGACGTGTTCGAGGAAGCCGCGCATCGATTCGAAGCTTTCCATCGAGCGGATCAGTTCCTTGAGGTTCTCAAGTCGGCCCGGCGCTTCGGCGCTCTTGTCGTTCTTCCACATGTCGGTATAGCCGGACTCTTCGAGGATCTGCTCGGCCAGCTCGGTATGCGGTGTGTTTTCAAGCAGTTCCTGCCATCGGCGGAAAGATTGAATCACGTCGAAGAGCGCCTTTCGCGCCTTCGGCTTCAGCTCGTCGGTCTCGATGATGTCGGCGGCCGCCGCAAGCATCGGGATATCGCGGGCACGCGCATAGTCGTGCAGCGCGCGCACCGTCGTATCGCCGAGGCCCCGCTTCGGGGTGTTGACGATGCGTTCGAAGGCGAGGTCGTCGGAGGCTTGCGCAACGAGGCGGAAATAGGCCAAGGCGTCGCGGATCTCGAGGCGCTCGTAGAAGCGCGGGCCACCGATGACGCGGTAGTTGAGGCCGAGGGTGACGAAGCGGTCTTCGAATTCGCGCATCTGGAACGAGGCGCGCACGAGGATCGCCATGTCGTTCAAGAGATGCTTGCCGCGCTGGAGCTGCTCGATCTCCTCGCCGATGGCGCGGGCTTCCTCCTCCGAATCCCAGGAAGCGTGGACCTGCACCTTGACGTCGTCCGGATCGGAGCGGTCGGTGAACAGCGTCTTGCCGAGACGACCCTCATTATGGGCGATCAGATGGGCGGCGGCGCCAAGGATATGTTCGGTCGAGCGATAGTTGCGCTCGAGCTTGATGACCTTGGCGCCGGGGAAATCCTTTTCAAAGCGCAGGATATTGTCGACCTCCGCGCCGCGCCAGCCGTAGATCGACTGGTCGTCGTCGCCGACGCAGCAGACGTTCTGCGGCTCGCCTTTGGATCGCTGGGCGAGAAGCCTGAGCCACATGTATTGGGCGGTGTTGGTGTCCTGGTACTCGTCGACGAGGATATAGCGGAAGCGGCCGTGATATTCCTTCAAGAGGTCCGGGTTCTTGCGGAAGATCGCGATCGGATGCATCAGCAGGTCGCCGAAATCGCAGGCGTTCAGCGTCGTCAGGCGCGCCTGATAGGCGAAATAGAGATCGCGGCCGCGGCCATTGGCAAAGGCGCGAGCGTCGCCCTCGGGGATATCGGCCGGGCCGAGCCCCTTGTTCTTCCACGTGTCGATCATGCCGGCGAACTGCTTGGCCGGCCAGCGCTTGTCGTCGAGACCCTCGGCCTGGATCAACTGCTTGATCAGGCGAACGACGTCGTCGGTGTCGAGAATGGTAAAATCGGAGCGCAGGCCGACGAGCTCGCCGTGGCGGCGCAGAAGTTTGACGCCGATCGAATGGAAGGTGCCGAGCCAGGGCATGCCTTCGACGGCGCCGCCGACGAGCAGCGCGATGCGCTCCTTCATCTCGCGGGCGGCCTTGTTGGTGAAGGTGACGGCGAGGATCTGCGAGGGAAAGGCGCGGCCGGTATTGAGGATATGGGCAATGCGGGTGGTGAGCACCCGCGTCTTGCCGGTGCCGGCGCCAGCGAGCACGAGGACGGGGCCTTCCAGCGTTTCGACGGCTTCGGTCTGCTCGGGGTTCAGTCCGGTGAGGTAATCCGGCCGCTTGCCGCCGTCGCGGGCCGCCATGGCGCGTGCGGCGATGCCGCCACCGGCGGCGGGCGCCCTTTCGGCGGGTGCGGCAGGCGGCTGCGGCTTGCGCGCCATCTCGCCCGGCTCTTCGTCGAAGAAGGGCATATCGTCGAAACTATTGCTCATGGCGCGTAATGTAGTGATTCGGGAAGGAAAGACCAGAAAAGATGTTCTGCTTTCATTCCCGAGCCGGCGCTATCCCAGGCGGCATGTTACAGGCGGCAAGGCCGCCGCCGAGCCCGGCTGTGGTCGAGATGCGGGCGGGCAGGGCTAAAATTCCGATCGCGGCGTGTCGGAACCGGCGCCAGTAAGGCGTCCTTGAGGCATCGGACAGCAGTCCGGATCAACACCCGTCAACAAGGAGGCCGTTTTCATGCCGAAGGTCGTTTCAAATCTCTGGTTCGCCGAGGAAGCGCGCGAAGCCGTCGAATTCTACGTGTCTGTTATCCCGGACTCCAGGATCGGCCGCACCACCATACTTCAGGCGGAAACGCCGAGCGGGCCTCCCGGCAGCGTCGAGCTGATCGAGTTCACGCTCGCCGACCAGTCCTTCCTGGCAATGAAGGCCGGCCCGCTCGATAGCTTCAACCATTCGTTCTCGATTGCGATCCTCGTCGAAGGTCAGGCCGAGATCGATCGAATATGGGAGGCATTCCTCGCCAATGGCGGCACGCCGGAGGCCTGCGGTTGGCTGAAGGACCGCTGGGGCCTTTCCTGGCAAATCGTGCCGCGCGTGCTATCGGAGATGATCGCCGACAGCGACCCTGAGCGGGCAAGGCGCGTGACCGAAGTGATGCTCGGCATGGTCAAGATCGACGTCGCTGCGCTCGAGAATGCGTTCAACGGCTGAGAGGCCTGTGGAGACATGATCGCAAATCAGGCGCATGATAGTCATGCGCCTGTTTCTCTAAGAATATCCCCAAATTTCGATGACATACGGTCCGTCGCGCATCGATATTCACCGATCGAAGGGGGTTCGCCGCCTGCCAATCGCTGACTTTCGTGATCTCGAATCACGGGCGACATTGCACACCTTTTTCATCTTTCTGTCACGTCGTGAAATGTGCTGATACCGCGATGGCGGCTTTCTCAACTATACTGACCGACAGTTTCGTACAGTAATTAAAGAACCGGTGGATGCACAATTTTGTGCATTGCTAGAAATGGCCGGTGAGCGTGGAATAACCGAAGAAACTATTGATTCTCAGGAACGTCATGGCCATCTCGATGGTTATAGGGACACCTGAAGCCTGTGGCATTAACCTTGAATGGAGGGCCCATGCTGAGCGAATCCGTATTTGATGCGTTCACCCGCAGTTATGATGCGCGTCGCGAAACCGATATGTCGATCGCGGAATATCTGGACCTTTGCAAAAAGGAACCGCTTGCCTATGCCAATGCGACCGAGCGCCTGCTCGCCGCGATAGGCGAGCCGCAGATGGTCGATACCGCCAAGGACGCGCGCCTCGGCCGGATCTTCATGAACCGGACCATGCGGATCTATCCGGCCTTTGCTGGCTTCCACGGCATGGAAGAGACAATCGAACGCATCGTTTCCTTTTTCCGGCACGCCGCGCAGGGGCTCGAGGAGCGCAAGCAGATCCTTTATCTGCTCGGCCCGGTCGGCGGCGGCAAGTCATCGCTGGCGGAGCGGCTGAAGCTGCTGATGGAGGTTCATCCGATCTACGTGCTGAAGGCGGGTGACGAGATCAGCCCCGTTTTCGAAAGTCCTCTCAACCTGTTCGACCCGGACACGATGGGATCGCTCCTCCAGGAGCAATACGGCATTCCCCTGCGGCGCCTGAGCGGACTGATGAGCCCGTGGTGCCTGAAACGGCTCGACGATTTCGGAGGCGATATTTCCCGCTTCCGCGTCGTCAGAGTACAGCCTTCGCGGTTGCGCCAGATCGCCATCGCCAAGACCGAGCCTGGAGACGAGAACAATCAAGATATCTCGTCGCTGGTCGGCAAGGTCGATATCCGCAAGCTGGAGACCTATTCCCAGAACGATCCCGATGCCTACAGCTATTCGGGCGGGCTCAACCGCGCCAATCAGGGCGTGCTCGAATTCGTCGAGATGTTCAAGGCGCCGATCAAGATGCTGCATCCGCTGCTGACGGCGACGCAGGAGGGAAACTATATCGGCTCCGAGAATATCGGCGCCATACCCTTCTCCGGCATCGTCCTTGCGCATTCGAACGAAGCGGAATGGCAAACCTTCAAGGCCAACAAGAACAACGAGGCCTTCATCGACCGTATTTGCGTGATCAAGGTGCCCTATTGCCTGCGCGTCACGGAAGAGCAGAAGATTTACGAGAAGCTGATCGAGGGATCGGAACTCGCCGATGCGCCGTGCGCCCCCGCGACACTCGAAATGCTGGCCCGCTTCTCCGTGCTTTCTCGTCTGCGCAAGCATGAGAATTCGACGTACTTCTCGAAGATGCGCACCTATGATGGCGAGAGCCTGAAGGAGACGGATCCGCGCGCCCGCAGTGTCCAGGAATATCGGGATGCCGCTGGCATCGACGAAGGCATGGACGGCATATCGACCCGCTTCGCCTTCAAGGTGCTCGCCTCCACCTTCAATCACGACACCACGGATATCGGCGCCGATCCGGTTCATCTGATGTATGTGCTGGAGCAGTCGATCCGACGCGAGCAGTTTTCCGACGATGTCGAGAAGCGCTATCTGGAATTCATCAAGGCCGATCTTGCGCCGCGTTACGCAGAGTTTATTGGCAATGAGATTCAGAAGGCCTATCTTGAGTCCTATGCGGATTACGGACAGAACCTGTTCGACCGCTACGTTGATTATGCCGATGCCTGGATCGAAGATGTGGATTTCAAGGATCCCGATACCGGCCAGCTTCTCGACCGCGAGCTCCTCAACCAGGAACTGACGAAAATCGAAAAGCCGGCGGGAATTGCCAATCCGAAGGATTTCCGCAACGAAATCGTCAAGTTCTGCTTGAGATCACGGGCAGCCAACGGCGGAAAGAATCCGTCATGGACGAGCTACGAGAAGATCCGGGAAGTCATCGAGAAACGAATGTTCTCGCAGGTCGAGGATCTTTTGCCGGTCATTTCCTTCGGTTCGAAGAAGGATTCGGAAACAGAAAAGAAACACAGCGAGTTTGTCTCGCGCATGGCTGCGCGGGGCTACACGGAGAGGCAGGTTCGGCGCCTCGTCGAATGGTACATGCGCGTCAAACAGGCAAGTTAATGTGGAGCCAATATGCACATTGTCGACCGTCGGCTAAATCCGCGCGGTAAAAGTCTGGAAAATCGGCAACGGTTTCTTCGGCGCATGAAGGGCGCCGTGCAGCAGGCGGTAAAGCGTTCTCTGCAAAACCGGAACATTCGCGATGTGCTCGACGGCGGGGAAATCAGCCTGCCGATCGATGGAATGGCCGAGCCGAACTTGAGAAGGGGCGATGGCGGCATTCGCGACCACATCCTGCCTGGAAACAGGGCCTTTGTCGAAGGCGACATTCTTCCGCGCCCGCCGGGGAGCAGGGGCGGAAAACCCAAGGATGCGGGCGAAGGTGACGGCGAGGACGGCTTCCGCTTTGTGCTGACGCGCGAGGAATTCCTCGATGTGTTCCTGGACGATCTGGAACTGCCCGATCTTGCCAAGCGGCGTCTGGCCGAAACCGAGGAGGAAACTCCCTTCCGTGCCGGCTATTCCGTGTCGGGATCGCCGTCCAACATTGCCGTCGGTCGCACGACCAGGCTCGCGATGATGCGCCGTGTCGCGCTTCACCGTCCGCGCCGCGAAGAAATCGAAGCCCTGCAGCGGCAGATCGAGGAATGCGAGGACGACGAGAGCCGGCTGGCGCTTGAGGCAAAACTCAAATCTCTGACGGAAAAAAGCCGGCGCATTCCCTATATCGATCCGCTCGACGTGCGGTATCGCCGCTTCGAAAACGAGCCGAAGCCTGTGGCAAAGGCCGTGATGTTCTGCTTGATGGACGTCTCCGGCTCCATGTCGGAACACATGAAGGACCTGGCGAAGCGGTTCTACCTGCTGCTCTACCTTTTCCTGTCGAAACGCTACAAGAAAGTCGAGATCGTCTTCATCCGTCACACAGATAAGGCGGAGGAAGTCGACGAGGAAACCTTCTTCTATGGTCCGGCAACCGGCGGCACGCTGGTCTCCAGTGCGCTAGCGGCAATGCGGGCGATCATCGCGGCGCGTTTCGATCCGGCGGAATGGAATATCTATGGCGCCCAGGCATCGGACGGCGACAACGCCCATTCCGACGGGAACCTGAGCGGACAGCTGCTGCGCGAGATTTTGCCGCTGTGCCAGTATTTCGCCTATATCGAGGTCGGCGAAGAAGGCGGTGACTCCTCGATATCACGCTCACCGCTTTGGATGCTCTATGACGGGATCCGTTCCGAGCTGCAGCCGCTTTCGATGCGCAAGGTCTGCCGGCGAAACGAAATTTTCCCTGTTTTCCATGATCTCTTCCAGAAACGTGACGCACAGTCGAAGGTGACGCCATGACCATGACGATGAGGCCACGAGAACGGCTGTTGTTCGAGGGGGCCGACTGGGACTTTTCAACACTTCAACGCATTCACGACGCCTGCGAGGAGATCGCGCTCGACGAACTTGGCCTCGACGTCTATCCGAACCAGATTGAAGTCATTACCTCGGAGCAGATGCTCGATGCCTATTCGTCGACCGGCATGCCGCTCTTCTACCGCCATTGGTCCTTCGGCAAACACTTCGCGCATCACGAAACCTTCTACCGCCGCGGGATGCGCGACCTCGCCTATGAGATCGTCATCAACAGCTCTCCCTGCATCTCCTACCTGATGGAGGAAAACACGGCGACGATGCAGACGCTCGTCACCGCGCATGCGGCCTTCGGCCACAACCATTTCTTCAAGAACAATTATCTCTTCAAGCTATGGACCGATGCCGAGGGTATCCTCGATTACCTCGATTTCGCCAAGGGTTATATCACCCGCTGCGAGGAGCGTTACGGCGAGATGGCCGTCGAGCGCACGCTGGATGCAGCCCATGCGCTGATGTCGCACGGGGTGCATCGATACGCGGGCAAGACCACGATCGATCTTCGCCAGGAGGAGAAGCGACAGCAGGAGCGCCGCGCCCACGAGGAGCAGATGTTCAACGATCTGTGGCGCACTGTCCCTGTCGGCAAGGCTCGGAAGGCGGGCGACAGCGGCCTGGAAAAGCGCCGCGCCGCCCTCGGTCTTCCGCAGGACAACATCCTTTATTTTCTCGAAAAATCAGCGCCGCGGTTGCAGCCGTGGCAGCGTGAAATCCTTCGCATCGTCCGCCACGTCGCACAATATTTTCACCCCCAGCGGCAGACCAAGGTAATGAACGAGGGAACCGCCACCTTCGTCCACTACCAGATCATGAACCGGCTTCACGGGCGGGGGCAGATCAGCGACGGAAACTTCCTCGAATTCCTGAAGTCGCATGCCAACGTCGTGTTCCAGCCGAGCTATGACGACCGTCGGTTCTCGGGCTTCAATCCCTATGCGCTTGGCTTTGCGATGATGCAGGATATCGAGCGGATCGTCACGACGCCGACGGAAGAGGACCGCGCATGGTTCCCCGATATCGCCGGAAGAGGCGATGCGATGGCGGTCCTGCGCGACATCTGGGCCAATTACCGGGACGAAAGCTTTATCAGCCAGTTCCTCAGCCCGAACCTGATCCGGCAGCTGCGGCTGTTCCATCTCTACGACGATCCCGAACAGACCGAGGGGGTGCTGGTTTCGGCGATCCATAATGAGCGCGGATACCTGCGCATCCGCCGCCAGCTCTCCCGCGAATACGATATCGGCTGGACCGATCCGGCCATCGATATCGTCGATGTCGACCTCGCCGGCGACCGCCGCCTGTTGCTGCAGCACATCGTCATGAATGGCTGCTATCTTCAGGAAGCCGACATGAAACTGGTCTTGCAGCATCTTGCCGATCTCTGGGGCTACGAGGTCCTGCTTCAGGAAATCGATGATTCCAACAGCGTCGCGAGAGAACACACGGCGAGCCCGCGCAAGATCATTCAGTAACCTGGCGTTTTTCTTGAATTGCCGGACTTAGATAGATCTGGAGCCGTTACGGTCTTGCAAAGCGAGGCGCTGTCAGAACGGATCAAGCATTTCCTGCACCGGGTCGACGTTGTTCCTTGGGATCACGACATCACGCGAGCTTATGGCGACCTGCGCACTGCCTGCGAAGCCAAAAGCATGACCCTGTCGCCCCTCGATATGATGATTGCCGCTCATGCAGTTGCAACTGCCGCAACCCTCGTCACGCGCGACAAGGCTTTTCCGTGTGTTTCGGAGCGTTTGAAGGTCAATGACTGGGCGAATGAAGAAAGCTGAATCGTCCACGCCGCCTCTCATGTCCGGGAAAACGCGGGTCGACGATCAACAATTATCGGTGGCAACGAAGACAAAGGCTTAGTAACTTACCGCCGCTGCAATAGCCCATGATCTCCAATCGACCATTTTAGCCTTTGCAGCAATCTTTCCCGAGGGCGGATAGCGCGGAGACGAGAGACCATGAGTGACACGCGGCGCAAGCTGACGACGATCTTCTGTGCTGACGTGCAGGACTATACGCGGCTGATGGGGGCTGATGAGGAGGGGACGCTTGCGAGCCTGAAGCGCTGCCGGGAGGCGATGGGGCGCCTGATCGAAAGCCATGGCGGCCGCGTCATCAATACCTGGGGCGATGGACTGATCGCCGATTTCCCGAGCGTGGTCGAAGCGGTGCGCGCGGCCGTCGACACTCAGAACGAACTCGCTGGCTTCAACGCCCGCCGCCCGGCCGACGGGCGCATGCTCTTCCGCATCGGCATCAATCTCGGCGACGTGATCGTCGAAGGCGACGACATCTATGGCGACGGGGTCAATATAGCGGCGCGGCTGCAGGCGTCGGCTGCGGCCGGCGGCATCGTCATATCAAGTTCCGTTTACGACCAGGTCCGCAACAAGGTGACTGTTGGTTTCGAGTTTCTCGGACCGTTGATGGTGAAGAACGTCGATGAAGGCGTGCCGAGCTACGCGGTGAAGATCGGCGACGCCAAGGACGAGACGCCGCCCGCTCAACGATCCGGCTCCGCGCGTCCGCAGCCGCAGCCGCAGCCGGCGGCGGTTATGGCGGCTGATACGGCCGAGGCAAGGCCGATACCGCGCGGACGCAGGCTGTACGGCGTGCTCGCCGTCATCGCCGCTGTCCTGATCGGCATCAATCTGCTGTCATGGCAGGGCGTCTTCTGGGGGCGTTTTCCGGTGCTTGCGCTCGCCGTCGTCGCGGCGCTTGCCTGGAACCGCGATCAGATCCTGTTCAACCGCAGGATCACCTCGCTGGCAATCCTGGCGCTCGGCATTGCCGGTATCAACCTCTTCACTTGGACGGGGCAGTTCTGGGCGGTGTGGCCGATACTGGGCATTGCGGCCGTGATGGGCCTGCGGTGGTCGATGCGCCGATAGACGTCCAACCCGCATCGCCAGGGATTTGTACGGTATCTCGGCCGATAATCGGCGGTGTCAAGGACATGGGCGAGTGTCCGTTCAAGCAAAAGTGAGCGGCCGGGTTATTTCCATTCTTTGCTGATATTACAAATCAGTAATGCCGCCTGCTTATGCTTGCCGGTAAGCTGCAAACGCGCGATATTGTCGCATCAGAGGGGAATCTTGATCCCCAACGCCTCTTTCGACCGACCCTGGTCCAACCTCGAGTCCCTCCGGAGACGTGAATGGCCTTTTGGAAGCAGTTCATACTGTCGATCATCGCCATTGTTGCCGGCTTTGCCGCGTGGGTTTTCTTTGTGCCCGGCGCCGGCGATATGATGCGCGATGCAGGCATCCCAGACAGCATCGTTTCCAAGATCGCGCCGAAGGCTGAGGAGACGGCGGATGCCGACGCTCCTACCCGGGCGCAAGGGCAGCAGCGTGGCGACGGGCAAGGGCAGGGACAGAACCGCCGAGGTGGCGGCGGGCGCAACAGCGCCATTCTCGTCGCCACGCAGGCTGTCGTCCAGGGCGTCGCCAACGACCGGCTGAACGCCATCGGCACGGGTGACGCGATCCGCTCGGTCGCGGTCACGCCGCAGGCATCGGGCACGATCCGCGAAATCCTCATCAAGTCGGGCGACAGGGTCAAGGCCGGGCAGGTGCTCGCCAAGCTCGACAGCGAGGAGCAGGTGATCGCCCGCGGCCAGGCCGATGTGGCGGTCAAGGCCGCCGTCGAGAAATCCAATCTCTATCACAACATCAAGTCCAGCGTGTCGCGCATGGACGTCTTCGATTCCGAGATCGCCGAGCAGGGCGCTCGGTTGCAACTGCAGGCCGCGGAGCTCAATCTCGCACGACGTAATATCACCGCGCCGATCGACGGCATCGTCGGCATCGTACCGGTCAATATCGGCGACAACGTCACGACGAGTATCCCGATCGTCACGCTCGACGACCGTTCGGAAATTCTCGTCGATTACTGGGTGCCGGAGCGCTTCGCCAATACGGTGTCGGTCGGCCAGCCGGTCGAGGCGATGTCGGTCGCACGGCCGGGACAGGTGTTTTCGGGCGTGGTCGAAGCCGTCGATAACCGCATCGACGCGGCAAGCCGCACGCTTCGCCTACGCGCCAAGATCGACAATAGTTCGGATGAACTGCGCGCCGGCATGTCCTTCAACGTCAGCATGAAATTTGCCGGCGACAAATATCCGGCGGTCGATCCGGTCTCCGTGCAGTGGGACTCGCAGGGCTCCTTCGTCTGGCAGGTCAACGACGACAAGTCACGCAAGGTGCGGGTCAGCATCGTGCAGCGCAACCCGGATTTCGTACTCGTCAAAGCCGACCTCAAGGACGGCGACGTGATCGTCACACAGGGCCTGCAGCGCGTGCGTGAGGGTGGGGCGGTGCGTGTCAACGCCGATGTCGCCGCGAATGCGGAGGTCGTCGCCCGATGAGCGCGACCGAGATTCATCAGGACAGAGGCTCGGGCAAACAGGGCTTCACCGCGCTTTTCGTTCGCCGTCCGATTCTGGCGCTGGTGTTCAACACGCTGATGGTCGTTGCCGGCCTTGCCGCCTATGTTGGCGTCGAGGTGCGCGAACTGCCCGATGTGGACCGTCCCGTCGTCACCGTGCGCACCACCTTCGACGGCGCATCGCCGCAGACGATCGACCAGGAGCTGACCAAGGTGATCGAGGGGGCGGTCGCGCGCGTCAGCGGCCTGAAATCGATTTCGTCGACCTCGTCCTTCGGTCAGAGCCGGGTGACGTTGGAATTCTCGGATGCGATCGATCTCTCGGTCGCCGCCAACGACGTGCGCGACGCGATCGGCCGCATTACCCAGAACCTGCCCGACGAAGCGGATGCGCCGCAGATCGTCAAGGCGGATTCGGATTCCTCGGCGATCATGCGCCTCGCCGTCACCTCCACCAAGCTCAACATGGACGACCTGACCCAGCTGGTCGAAAACGAGGTGATCGATCGCCTCGCCTCCGTCGACGGGGTTGCCGACGTCGAGGAATATGGCGACCAGGAGAAGGTGTTCCGCGTCGACGTCGACCAGGGGGCTCTCGCCAGTCGCGGGCTGACCATCGGCGACCTGACGAAGGCGCTCGATAATGCGGCACTCGACGTACCGGCCGGCTCGCTGAAGAGCAATACGCAGGATATCGTGGTGCGCGCGACCGCCAACCTGCAGACGCCGGCGGATTTTTCCAACGTCATCCTGCAGGACCGCGTCAGGCTCGGCGACGTCGCGACGGTGATGCTTGGGCCGCGCGACGGCGAAACGGCGCTGCGCTCCAACGGCAAGCCGGGCATCGGCCTCGGCATCATCCGCCAGGCGCAGTCGAATACGCTGAACATCTCGACCGGCATCAAGGCGGCCGTCGACCAACTGTCGAAGACGCTGCCCGAGGGCACGACGATCGCCATCACCAGCGATGACGCCGTCTTCATCCAAGGTGCGATCCACGAGGTGGTGCTGGCGCTGGTGCTCGCCGCCGTCATCGTCACCGCCGTCATCTATCTCTTCCTGCGCGATTGGCGGGCGACGCTGATCCCGGCGGTCAGCATGCCGGTGGCGCTGATCGGCACGCTGGCGGCGATCTACATGGTCGGCTTCTCGATCAACATCCTGACGCTGCTCGCGATCGTGCTGGCGACCGGCCTCGTCGTCGATGACGCGATCGTCGTGCTCGAAAATATCGTGCGCCGGCGCGCCGAAGGCATGGGGCCGCGCGCGGCGGCGGTGCTTGGCACGCGCGAGGTGTTCTTCGCGGTGATCGCCACGACGGCGACGTTGGCGGCGGTCTTCATTCCGCTCTCCTTCCTGCCGGGACAAGTCGGCGGCCTGTTCCGCGAATTCGGCTTCGTGCTCGCCTTCTCGGTCGGGCTGTCGTCGATCGTGGCGCTGACGCTGTGTCCCATGCTTGCCTCGCGCATGCTGACGAAGCCGATGCTCGAAGATCACGGCGCGCTGGGCCGCTTCGGCGGCACGCTTGCCAATCTCTACAAATGGGCTCTGCACGGCTGTCTCAACGCGCCCTTCGTCGTCATCCTCTTCTCGGTGATCTTTGCCGGCGCGGCACTCCTCGCCTTCTCGACGGTCAAGAGCGAGCTGACGCCCGAAGAGGACCGCTCGATGGTGATGATGCGGCTGACGACGCCGCAGGGATCGAGCCTCGAATATACCCGCGACAAGATGCAGCTCGTCGAGCAATATCTGCAGCCGCTGGTCGACAGCGGTGACATCCGCAACGTCTTCTCGATCTCCGGGCAGGGCGGTTCGCTGAACAGCGGCTTCATGGTGCTGACGCTCGCCCCCTGGGGAGAACGTGACAGGACACAGACGGAGATCGTCGGCGATATCAACCAGGCAGCCTCCAGGGTGCCGGCTCTGCGCGGCAATGCCATCTCCTCCAACAGCCTACGCATCCGCGGGGCCGGCAGTGGTCTGCAGATGGCGCTGATCGGCAATGATCACGAGGCGTTGACGGCGGCGGCGGCCAAGCTGGTTCAGGCCCTGGAGGCCACTGGCCAGTATGATACGCCGCGCTTGACCAACGAGCCCAGCCAAGCGCAGGTATCGGTGGCGATCGATCGCGAGCGCGCGTCCGATCTCGGCATCGACATAACCGGGCTCTCGACGGCGATCCAGTCACTGCTCGAAGGGCGCTCGGTGGTCGACGTCTTCGTCGACGGCGAATCCTATCCCGTGCTTCTGACCTCGACGACGCGGCCGATCGACGACCCGACCGACCTCGAAAACGTGTTCCTGAAGACCGGCGACGGCAAGATCGTGCCGATGTCGGTCATCGCCACGATGAAGGAAGGCTCGGTCGCGCCGCAGCTGAACCGCGAGCAGCAGCTGGCCTCGGTGGCAATCACCGCCGGCCTCAAGAACGGCATGTCGCTCGGCGATGCGGTCAAGCAGGTCACTGAACTTGCCGCGCCGCTACTGCCGGCGGGCTCGCGTTTGTTGCCGCTCGCCGAAGCCGCGACGCTGGAAGAGAATTCGAGCGGCATGGCGCTCACCTTCGGTTTTGCCATCGTCATCATCTTTCTGGTACTGGCGGCGCAGTTCGAAAGCGTGCTGTCCTCGCTGATCATCATGTCGACGGTGCCGCTTGGTCTTGCCTGCGCCGTCTTCGCGCTTGTTATCACCGGCTCCAGCCTCAACATCTACAGCCAGATCGGCCTGGTGCTCCTGGTCGGCGTCATGGCGAAGAACGGCATCCTGATCGTCGAATTCGCCAATCAGCAGCGCGACCGGGGCGAAGATGTGCGGTCCTCGATCGAGAAGGCCTGCGCGCTACGCCTTCGACCTGTAATGATGACGATGATCGCCACCATCCTCGGCGGCGTGCCACTGGTCTTTGCCCATGGCGCCGGTGCCGAAGCGCGTATTGCGCTCGGCTGGGTGATCGTCGGCGGTCTCGGTTTCGCGACGCTGGTAACGTTGTTCATCACGCCGGTCGCCTATCTGCTGCTTGCCCGCTTCGCCAAGCCGCACGCCCATGAGGAGGCGCGCCTGCACGAAGAGATGTCGGTCGCCACGCGGCCGCGCGCTGCGCCCGACGACGAGCAGCTACAGGCCGCCGAATAAGGCTTTCATCCGACTTCGATCGCTGCCGGACCTGCTGCATAGCTCCTTGAATCCTAATCGATTTAAGGACAAAATTATGCGGCAATTCGAAGTGCTACAGCGTCCTTTGCGGGTCTAAGAAGACGCGCGACGCGGCAATCCGGCGGCGTTTCTCTTGGTGTATGAAACCTTGTGAAATAAGCTAAATTACTTCTGAAGTTTAGTCGTTTATTAAGCATAACCGGCAATGATTGTTACCAGTAACCGATTGGTCTTCTTCGTTTCTTGGAGGCCGCACGCGCTGGAATTCCAGCGACCCCGGACATGAGAGTCCGTGCGGACGGTTCATTTCTTGTGCAGTTTGCGTCTTGTTGTGTTTTTGGAGTTTCGTCTCGTGAGTATTTATCAGCGCGTCTCGGTGGATGCGGCGCTTCATGTGCTGCGCGATATCAACCGTAATATGGCGGTCACGCAAAACCACATCACCACCGGTATGCGTGTCGCAGAAGCCAGAGACAATTCCGTCTACTGGTCGATCGCTACCACTGCTCGGACCGACAACAAGGCGGTTTCGGCGATCCAGGATGCACTCGGCATGGCGGCGGCGACGATGGGAACGGCCTATACCGGCGTTCAGAATGTCATCGACGTCGTCTCCGAAATCAAGGCCAAGCTGGTTGCCGCGACCGAAGACGGCATCGACAAGAACAAGGTCAACGAAGAGATCAAACAGCTGCAGGAGCAACTGCGCAGCGTTTCGGAATCGGCGACCTTCAATAGCGACAACTGGGTGGTCCTTACCAACGATGCGACGCCGACGCAGCCGCGCCAGATCCCGGCCTCGTTCATCCGCAACGCCGACGGTACGATCTCGGTCGGCATGCTGAGCTACCATATCGACACGACGCCGAGCGGGACCACGACCTCCAAGGACGCCCGCTACCTGATCGACGATCGCGCCACCGGTTCGGGCGAATACGGCGTGTTGACATCGGCCTACTTCGCCACCGAACTCGGCGCCTCGCAGGACTATGTGCTGATGCAGAGCAAGAACGGCACCACCACCGGGCAGGTGGTGATTTCGCTCTCGGCCAGCACGACGAAAGGACAGGTCAGCGAAATGATCAGCGTCGTCGATGCAGCGCTGACGCAGCTGACGACGGTCGGTTCGGCTTTTGGCGCGCTGGAAAAACGCATCAATCTGCAGAACGACTTCGCGACGAAACTGCATGACAACATCACCGGCGGCATTGGCCGGCTCGTCGATGCCGACATGGAGGAGGAGTCGAGCAGGCTGCGGGCGCTGCAGACGCAGCAGCAACTCGGTCTGCAATCACTGAACATCGCCAACGCAACTTACGATACCGTGCGGCAGTTGTTCCAGAATTTCTGAGGCCAGACTCTCTTGATCAGAAACGCGCGACATCGAACTCCGCAGGCAGGAAGTGCTTTCCGCCGCTGAGTTTCACAAATTCCCGTGCAGGCGCAGGGACGGCATCCACCAAAACTGGTGATAATCAGCGCATTCCGGCAACATGGCGGTGTTTCGACGTCCGAATTTGCCGTATCAGGAGAACATCTTCATTTTCTTGCCGCAATCCTTGCCATTTGGTCGCATCAGTCGAACGGAGACCGTCCTGTCCATGATCAAAAAATTCCTACTTCTCGCTATTGCCACAAGCTATCTCAGCGCCTGCACGACGACCGATCCCTATACCGGTGAACAGAAGGTTTCCAATACGGCCGGCGGCGCCGCGCTTGGCGCCCTCGGGGGCGCGCTCGTCGGCGTGGCCGTCGGCGGCGGCGGCCACGGCAAGCGCAATGCGGCGCTGATCGGCGCGGGCGTCGGCGCTCTCGCCGGCGGTGCGATCGGCAATTACATGGACCAGCAGGAATCAGAGCTTCGCGCCCAACTCGAAGGCACTGGCATTTCGGTGACTCGTAACGGCGACAACATCATCCTCAACATGCCCTCGAACATCACCTTCGACGTCGATCAGGACGCGGTAAAGCCGGGCTTCTATCCGACGCTGAATTCGGTGGCGATCGTGCTGCGCAAGTTCAACCGCACGCTGATCGACGTCAACGGCCATACGGATTCGACCGGCAGCCTGCAGCATAATCAAGACCTGTCGCAGCGCCGCGCGTTGTCGGTTGCCGATTATCTCGGCGGCCAGGGCATCGACCAGCGCCGCGTCTCCGCCGTCGGTTTCGGCCCGTCCCAGCCGGTCGCCTCCAATGCGAACGAGGCCGGCCGCGCGCAGAACCGCCGCGTCGAGATCCAGATCGCGCCGATCACACAGGGCTGATTCCGGCTCATATGCATTTGCGGAAAGGCCGGGTCACTCCCGGCCTTTTTCGTCAGTGCTGCATCGTCGCACCCTTGGTGATTTTGTCGACGATTTTCTTTTCGGCACGCAGGGCGATGCCGACCACCTTGGCATCTTCGGGCGCAAATTCTGCGAAGACGGCGCGGTTGGCCGCGTCGTGGCCGGTTGCAAACATTTCCTCGATAAAGAGCGAGCTGGTGATATCGCGCTCCAGCGCGCGGCGATGAATGGCTGATATGGTCGCCTCGTCTGCGGAGAGCACGATGATCGGCTGGATCGATAGCGGATTGTAGAGGTTGTCGGCGCGGTCCCTGTAGGCTTCGCCGATGATCTCGGGATGCCGACCTGCTATCCCTGTCATCAGGAAGGCGGTGACGTTCAGCTTCTGCCAGCCGGCAAGATTGTTTCGCAGGACGACGGCAATTTTGGTATCAAACATCGGACGATCTTTCACCTATCTACGGGTTATGGAGTATCGGGCGCGTTGAGCCAGGATCTACATCCGCAGGCCTTCGAAGGTCTTGAACGTTTGTGCGCGGGATCATCCGGCAACGGCATCCTTGCCGCGCCGGCCTTTCCGGGTATCGAACGCATCGAGGCGCAGTTCTCAGGCAATGCCTTCGAGCCGCACCGGCACGACACTTATGCTCTGGGCGTGACGCTGAAAGGCGTACAGACCTTCCGCTATCGCGGCGAGCGGCGCTTCAGCCTGCCGGGGCAGGTGATCGTGCTGCATCCCGACGAAGAGCACGATGGCGGGGCGGGGACGGAAGATGGGCTGCAATACCGCATGCTCTATCTGGAGCCGTCGCTGCTGCTTGAATGCCCGGAGGTGGATCGGGTCGGCCTGCCATTCGTCGGCGAACCCGTGGTCAGCGATCCGGCGCTAGCGGCTGTACTGCTGGCGGTTCTCGGCGAACTCGACCGCGAACTGGACGCGCTTTTCGTCGACGATTTCCTATCGCAGGTGGCAGGCGGCCTGTCCCGGCATGCGCGCCTGCCGTCGCGGCCGCTGGGCCTCGTCGCCTGGCGGCAGGCGCGGGCGGCACGGGATTATCTCGAGGCGCACGCGACCCGGGCAGTGAATTCCGGCGAGCTTGAGGCGGTAACGGGTCTCGACCGTTTTGCGCTGTCGCGGCATTTCCGGGCGGCCTTTGCCACCAGTCCGCATCGCTACCTGCTGATGCGGCGGCTGCAGCGAGCCCGGGCGATGATCGGCGCGGGCGAGGGGATTTCCGATGTGGCGGCGGCGACAGGCTTTGCCGACCAAAGCCATCTCAACCGCCATTTCAAAAAGGCCTACGGCATGACGCCTGGCCAGTGGGCAGCACTCGCATTCCACCCCAAGCAGGGCACTAGGCGGGGCTTTCCGCAAGGCCGGAACGGCGTGCGATGAAACGGGCGAGCATCGGGCCGATCATCAGGATCACCAGGAAACGGCCGGTCTGCATCGCCATCACGAAGGGCACGTCGACATCGCTGGAGGCGGCGATGATGGCGACGGAATCGGCGCCGCCGGGGCTGGTGGCGAGATAGGCGGTCAGCGGATCTATGCCGGCGAAGACGTGAAGCGCCACCGCCATGCAGCCGCAGAGCGCCATCAGCAGCACGATGCAGGCCGATACCCTCGGCAGGGCGCGCGCCACGTGCTTGAGGATCGAGCGGGTGAAACGCAGGCCGATGCTCCAGCCGACCAGTGCATAGGCGATGGCGAGCAGCCACATCGGCAGCTCGATCTTCAGCAGGCCCATCCCCTGCAGCAGGGCGCCGAGAAAGAGCGGCACGATGATCGTGCCGCCCTGGAGGCGCAGGCGCCAAACGCCATAGGCGCAAAAGGCCGCAAAAGCCATGGTCGCTGCAAAGGCCGGCCGGTCAATCTCCGGAAAGAGGACAAGCGGCGGCGGCTCGGCGCCGTCGGCCGCCACCCACAGGCGCGAGATCACCGAGGCGCCGACGGCGACGAAGACGACGCGCAGATACTGCATGAAGGCGACGAGACGGGCATCGGCGCCATAAGCTTCCGACATGATGACCATGGCGGAGGCGCCGCCCGGCGAGGAGCCCCAGACCGCGATCGTTCCCGGCAGCACCTGCCAGCGCGTCAGCAGCCAGCCGAGGCCGGTGGCGATGGCGATGACCGAGAAGATGAACAACAGAAAGAGCGGCGCGTCTTTCGCCATGGTGCCGAAAATATCGGGAGTGATGGTGCGCGCCATCATCAGGCCGACGAGGACCTGGCCGAATTGCAGCGGCCAGAAGGGCACGCGAAGCTTTCCCTTGCCGACGGTTAGCGCCAGCGCGATTGCCGCGACCATCGGCCCGATCAGCAGCGAGGCCGGCAGTGCGAAGAGCTCGAGGAAGACGACGAAAGCTGTGGAAAGCGCGAGCAGCAGTGCCCATTTCGGCAGGCCGGCATCCCGCAGCAGGCGGCTCGCGTCGCTGAATGACATGATCCCCGTCTCTTTCCTGGCCGTGCCAAGCCCTGAGGTTGAAGGTAGGAGAAGCTCCGGCATGACGAAGATAGGCCGGCTGCAGGAGCCGCCCGGCGCGGGTCCGGTATAGGTGGGTGGCACGGCGGCGGTCAATTGCGAAATCTGGCTTCTTGGCGTCTTGGAATGCGAAACTGATTCATGCGGCCGCTTCAAGTTGTTGTTTTCATGCAGATCGTCCTCCAAAGCCACTGAACGGTTTTGAACGAGATGCACTAGAAATGCACATAGCTGACGAGAAAATCGAGCAGCGCGCGTACACGCGCCGGCAGCGGGCCACCCTGGCCCATATAGAGGGCGTAGAACTCTTCGAGATCGCCGGGATTGGCCTCCTCAAGCACCGGCACCAGGCGCCCGGCATCGATATCGGCGCGCACGGTGAAGGCGGCAAGGCGGGCAAGGCCGGCACCGGACAAAGCGAGGTGGCGCATGGCTTCGCCGTCTCCCACCTGCACGCCCGGTGTGATCGGGATCATCACCGTTTCGCCGTCCTCGCGCAGCGGCCAGCCCTCGATGGCGCGGGCATAGGAAAAGCCGATACGGCAATGACGGCGGAGATCGGCGGTCGTGTGTGGTTTGCCGTGACGCGAGAGATAATCCGGCGACGCGACGATGATCTTGCCGGTGGCGCCAAGCTTGCGGGCGATCAGGCTGGAATTCTTCAAGGGGCCGGCGCGGATCGCGACATCGGCGCGCTCTTCCATCAGGTCAACTATCCTGTCGGTATGGGAAATATCCAGCGTCACGGCCGGATGATGCGCCATGAAAGCAGGCACGAGCGGCGCCAGCAGATGGTTGCCGAAGGAGCCGCTGGTGTTGATGCGGATGCGGCCTGAGGCCTGTTCGCCGGTCGAGGCCTGATGCTCGGCCTCGGTGATATCGGCAAGGATGGCGATGCTGCGCTCGTAGAAGGTGCAGCCTTCCGGCGTCAGTTGCAGCCTTCGCGTCGAGCGGTTGACGAGGCGGGCGCCGAGGCGTGTCTCCAGCCGGGCGACGAGTTTGCTGACGGCCGACGGCGTCATGCGCCGGGCCGTGGCGGCGGCCGAAAAGCCACCGCGCTCGACGACACTGACGAAGACTTCCATTTCGCCGGAGCGATTGATGTCCTGACGGCTCATGATGAATTCAAATCACAAATGTTTTGCTGGTGGGCAATCTATATCATCGAACGGCCAAGGTCTATCTCATAGGAAAGACAGGAGACAGGTCCATGGACTACAGAAATCTCGGCGCATCCGGCCTCAGAGTATCGGTCTTAAGCTTCGGCGCGGGCACATTCGGCGGCAGCGGCCCACTTTTCGGCGCCTGGGGCAATACCGGTGCCGAGGAAGCGCGGCGGCTCGTCGACATCTGCCTGGAAGCCGGCGTCAATCTTTTCGACACAGCCGACGTTTATTCGGCCGGCGCTTCCGAAGAAGTGCTCGGCCAGGCGATCCGCGGCCGGCGCGACGCTGTGCTGATCTCGACGAAAACGGCGCTGCCGATGGGCGATGGGCCGCAGGACTGGGGAACGTCGCGGGCGCGGCTGATCCGCGCCACCGAGGATGCGCTGCGCCGGCTCGGGACCGACTATATCGACCTGCTGCAGCTTCATGCTTTCGATGCCTCGACGCCGGTCGAGGAGGTGCTGTCGACGCTCGATGGGCTCGTCGCCGCAGGCAAGATCCGCTATGTCGGCGCTTCGAATTTTGCCGGCTGGGAACTGATGAAGTCGCTCGCCGCCGCCGAGCACCACGGCTATCCGCGTTATGTCGCCCACCAGGTCTATTATTCGCTGGCCGGGCGCGATTACGAATGGGAGCTGATGCCGCTTGGCGCCGACCAGGGTGTTGGAGCGCTGGTCTGGAGCCCGCTTGCCTGGGGACGGCTGACCGGCAAGATCCGCCGCGGCCAGCCGCTGCCTGCGGCAAGCCGTCTGCACGAGACGGCGCAATACGGCCCGCCGGTCGACGACGAAAAGCTGTTCGACATCGTCGACGTGCTCGACGCCATCGCGGGCGAGACCGGCCGGACGGTGCCGCAAATCGCCATCAACTGGCTGCTCAGCCGGCCGACGGTGTCGAGCGTCATCATCGGCGCCAGAAACGAGGAGCAGCTCAGGCAGAACCTCGACGCGGTCGGCTGGAGTCTGTCGAAGGCTCAGATCGAAAGGCTCGACGCCGTCAGCGCGGTGACGGCGCCTTATCCCTATTTCCCCTATCGGCGGCAGGAGGGTTTTGCGCGGCTCAATCCGCCGATCGTCTGAGGCGCCGGGGGCGGCGGATTTGGCTATAACAAGCCGCCTACAACAAAAGGGGAATGAATTCTTCTCCCAATCTTAACTGGACAGCCGCTTTGACTTGCCGCATACCCAGCCTAACCTGCGGAACACGATATGGTTTCCGCGGAATAGCAGGGAGATCAAAGGGATGGCGCTGAAGGACGCAAAGGCCGGCACACGCAACGAGGTGGGTATCGCCGCCGTGCTAGGCATTCTCAAGCAGAGCTTCGGCGAGCGCTTCCAGACCGGCCAGTCCTTCCGCGAACAGCATGCCCATACGACCACCTATATCCCACCGCAGCTGCCGGACGGCGTGCTCTTCGCCGAGAGTGCCGAGGATGTGAAGGCGGCGGTCAGGGCATGTGCGACCCACAAGGTGCCGGTCATCGGATTCGGCACCGGCACCTCGCTGGAGGGGCAGATCAATGCCGCCCATGGCGGTATTTCGATCGATTTCAGCCGCATGAACCGGGTGCTCGAGGTCAATCCCGAAGATCTCGACTGTACCGTCGAGCCGGGTGTGACACGCGAAGCGCTGAACATCCACCTGCGCGATACCGGCCTGTTCTTCCCGATCGATCCCGGCGCCAACGCCTCTATCGGCGGCATGGCCTCGACGCGGGCGTCCGGCACCAATGCCGTCCGCTACGGAACGATGAAGGACAATGTGCTTGCCGTCACCGCGGTCACGGCCAATGGTGAAGAGATCCGCACGGCCCGGCGCGCCCGCAAATCTTCGGCGGGCTACGACCTGACGCGGCTCTTCGTCGGCGCCGAGGGCACGCTCGGCATCCTGACCTCGGTGACGCTGCGCCTGCAGGCGATCCCGCAGAAGATCGCCGGCGGGGCCTGCGCCTTTCCGAGCATCAAGGCCGCTTGCGATGCCGTCATCATGACGATCCAGACGGGCATTCCGGTGGCGCGCATCGAGCTCGTCGACACGGTGCAGATGCGAGCCTGCAATGCTTATTCCGGGCTTTCCTATGCCGAAAGCCCGACACTCTTCCTCGAATTCCACGGCACCGACGAGACGGTGCCGCTGCAATCGGGAGCGTTTGCCGAGATCGCGGCCGAATGCGGCGGCAGCGAATTCCTGTGGACCGCCAATGCCGAGGAACGGACAAAACTCTGGAAGGCGCGCCACGACGCCTATTGGGCAGCAAGGGCGCTGGCGCCCGGGCTCGCCGCACTTTCGACCGATGTTTGTGTTCCGATATCGAGGCTCGCCGATTGTGTTTCCGAAACGCAGGCGGATATCGAGGAGCACGGGCTGCTGGGGCCGATCGTCGGCCATGCCGGCGACGGGAACTTCCATGTGCTGCTGTTGTTCGACGACAGAAGTGCCGAAGACATCGCCATGGCTGAGACCTTCGTGCAGCGACTCAACCAGCGGGCGCTCGACCTGGACGGGACATGCACCGGCGAACACGGGATCGGGCAAGGCAAGATGGCGTTTCTAGAACAGGAGCTTGGCGGCGCGGTGGATCTGATGCGACAGGTGAAACAGGCGCTCGATCCGGACGATATCTTCAATCCCGGCAAGATTTTCCACCATGGCTGAAAACGGAATAGTCTCATGAAGTTGGGCCTTGCCCCCGGCATGAATAGCGCTAGAACAGGATGATGTTGGGCCGGCTCAACCTAAAATCTGAATCCTGTTCTCAAATAAAGAGTTAGAGGATGATGTCGTCCGAAAACCGTTCACACTTTTCGGCATCATGCTCTAGTGTCGTCAACAGAATCCCGAATGGAGACGCTTTGCATTGGTAGGCCGGTTCCTCGTCTTTCTGGGGGGAGTGATCGTCGTAGTGCTGTTTGTGGCGCTGCTTGCGCCGCTGTTCATCGACTGGACGGATTTCCGCAAGAATTTCGAGGATCAGGCAAGCCGCATCATCGGCAAGAAAGTCACCGTCTACGGCACAGTGGATGCGCGCCTGCTGCCGTTTCCATCAGTGACGCTGCACGACGTGCGCGTTGGCCAGGAAGCTGACGGCACGCCGATCGTCAAGGTCGAGCAGTTCTCCATGGATGCGGAGCTCGCGCCTTTCCTGTCGGGTGAAGCGCTGATCTTCGACATGCGCCTTGTCAATCCGAAGGTGCGCTTGAGATTGCTCAAGGACGGCACGCTCGACTGGATGCGTGGCAGCCGCGCGGAAATACCGGCAAGGACAGTCGTACTCGAAAACGTGCATGTCAGCGGCGGCGAGGTCGAATTCATCGACGACCAGTCGGGCCGCTCGCGTCGCGTCACCGGCCTCAATGCGGAAATGTCGGCAAAGTCGCTGGCCGGTCCCTGGCGCATCGAAGGCGACGCTGCGCTCGACGGCGAACACGGCGGCTTCTCGATCTCGAGCAGTCAGCCGGACGAGAAGGGGGTGCTGCGCATGCGCACCAGGCTTTCGCCGGACAAGCACCCTGTCAGCGTCGATCTGGACGGCGAGTTGAAGCTCGTCGACAGCAAGCCGAACTATCAGGGCCAGCTTTCGGCCGCGATCGAAATCCGCAACAGCGCCAAGCCCGCCAACAAAAAAGAGCAGCCGCCGCGCGTCAAGGGCCGCTTCGAGCTCACCAATGAACGCATCCGCATTCCCGAATACCGGATGGAGATCGGCCCGACGGACGATCCCTATGTTATAACCGGCGAGGCGACGCTCGATACCGGCAATGCGCCGGAATTCCTGTTGACCGCTGGTGGGCAGCAGATCGACGTCAACCGCATCGGCAATCAGGGCGCGGCGGGCAAGACGACACGGGATCCCGCTGTTTCGGCGCGCCAACGGCTGAATTCGCTGATCGATATCGTCCGGCAGGTGCCGATCCCGCAGGTGCCGGGCAAGGCGAGTGTCAAACTGCCGGCGATCGTCGCCGGCGATACGACGCTGCGCGACGTGCAGCTGGAGCTCGAACCGGCCGGCACCGGCTGGATGATCGACAGCGCCACCGGCATGCTGCCGGGGCGCACGCAGGTGGAAGGCAAGGGCAAGCTCCTGCTTGAGGGCGAACCTTCGTTCAATGGCCAGATCGTGGTGGCCTCCAGCCAGCCGACGGGGCTTGCCTCCTGGCTTGCCGGCTCGGTCGATCCGGCAATCCGGCAATTGCGGCAGGCTGGCTTTTCCGCCAATGTCAGCCTGACGCACGAATTGCAGCGTTTTGAAAATCTCGAGATTGCCATCGGACCGGCGACGCTGAAGGGTCGGCTGGAGCGCCAGGCGATCTCCGGCCAGACGCCGACGTTGTCGGTGGCGCTGAACGGCGATACGCTCGATCTGGACGCGCTGCAGGCGCTGAGCGGGCTCATGACCGGCCCGGATGCCGGCGATAACGTGCTCGACCACAAGATCGCCGCCCAGCTCAAGGCCGATAAGTTCACGGCCTTCGGCGTCAGTGCCGAGAATGTCGAGACCACCTTTACGATCGCCGATGGGGCGCTTGCCGTCGACCGGTTGTCGATCAAGAATATCGCAGGTGCCGAGCTTACGGCGACGGGCAGGGCGGAGGGCTCGCTGCTCGATTACAAAGGCGCCGGTGAGATCACTTTCAGATCGGCCGATCCCGGCGGGTTCTTCACCATGCTGCGCGAGCACCTGCCGCATCACCCGGTGCTTGACCGGCTGGTGCGCAATGCCGGCTGGTACGGCAATACGGCCCTGCGCGGCGCACTGACGCTCGGCGGCGACGAGGGCAACGCGCTGACCGTGACGCTTGCCGGCGTGGCGAACGGCAGCCGCGTCAATCTCGACTACCGCATGTCCGACCTCCTGGCGTTGACCGGCAACGGCACGACGAGCCTCGAGGCGACGCTCGAAAACGCCGTGCCGTCCATCCTGTTCGGTCAGGCCGGGCTCGACCCGCTGCCGGTCGATGTCGGGGCCAATGGCCGCCTGACGCTCAAGGTGAAGGCATCGGGCAACGATCCTGCCGATGCGGCGCTGAGCTTTGCGACCGACCGGACCTCGTTCATGGCCAATGGCAAGGTCGATGTCCGGCCGGAGAGCTTCATGAACGGCCAGATCGCACTGTCGCTCGACAGCGCCGATATCGACCCCTATCTCATCATGAACGGCATCGCCCTGCCGCAGACCGGATCCGGGCTGCCGCTCGGCCTGCAAGTCAATGCAGCCGTCGATAGCGACAAGATCGTCCTTTCGGATCTTAAGGGGCATGCGGCCGACAACGAATTTTCAGGTGCGCTGACCCTCGACCGGAAGGCTGCGAAGACGACAGCGAGCGGCGGCCTGACGCTCTCTAAGGCCGATGCCGGCTGGCTCAGCGAGGCGGTATTCGGCCAGATCGTCGATCCCGCCAACGGACAGCTGGCGACGGCGCCGCTGGGGCTGCCCGTCTTCAAGGATCTCGACGTCAACGTAAAGCTGACGGCCAAGCAGTTCTGGCCGGGCCTGCCGGAAACGGCGGTGTCGGACTTCACCAGCAACGTCGCCTACAAGGGCGACGAGTTGCAGCTCAACGACATGGCCGGCAACTGGGACGGCGGAAAGCTTTCCGGCAACCTGTTCTTCACCAATGCCAACGGCACCGGCTTCCTGCAGACGAAGCTTGCGCTTGCCGATTCCGATCTTTCCGGCGTCGTCTGGCTGCGCGACGGCGCGCCGATCGCCAACGGCAAGTTCGGATTGTCGCTGTCGATGGAGGCCTCGGGCAAGACGATCGGCGAGATCGCCAGCTCGCTCAATGGTTCCGGCGAACTGAGGCTCGGCGATACCAGCATACGCGGGCTGAACCTTGCCATCCTTCCGCCGCTGCTTGCCGCGACCGATACGATGCAGGAGCAGATCAATGCCGGCAAGGTGCATCCGATCATCGAAACACTGCTCAGCAACGGCGAGGCGAAGCTGCCGCCGCTCGGCGTTCCCTTCAACATCACCGACGGGACGCTGAGGGTGCAGAATGTCACCGTCGCCAACGATCTCGCCAGCATCACCGCCGATGCGCAGATCGCGCTGCCGGAAGAGCGGGTCAGCGCGACGCTAGGTGTCGGGTTCAATCCGGGAACCGAAGCGCTTTCCGGCGCCGAGCCGGCGCTCAAGCTGAATTTTTCCGGCATGCTGCCGTCGCCCGGCAAGACGATGGATGTGACCGATATCACCAGCTACCTGTCGCTGCGCGCCTTCGAGCGCGAGCGCCGGCGGGTCGAGCGGCTGCAGGCGATCGTGCTCGAAAAACAGCGGTTGCGTCGCGAGGTTGCGCTCTATCGGTTCAACGACGCCGAGCGCATCAAGGCGGCCGAGATCGAGCAACAACGGCAGGCGGAGGAAGAGCGGCTGCGTGCACTGGCGCAGGAGGCGGCCGAACGCAGGGCCGCCGCCGAGGCGGAGGCCGCACGTGTTGCGGCTGAAGCGAAGGAGAAGGCGGATGCGCAGGCAAGAGCAGCAGCCGAGGCAGCGCGTCGTGGGGAGCAGTCGCAGCCCGGCCAACTCAATTTCGATCAGGTGCCCGGCGTTCAGGCGCAATAAAGCGTGTCACAGCCACGGCTGCTCTTTTCTCGGCGAGTTGCCTTGTTCTCTCCGGCGCGGCCGGTTGATCGGCCGTTATGACGATCACGTTGACGTGACGGCGTAACAAACTGCCCCCTCACAGCGAAATCAAACATATCGGGTTGGGTAGTTCCAACATCGAAGCCGTTTGAAAGGGGAGCGCCAACATGAACCAGCGGGGAAAGATCGCTGCAACGATCGCATCAACTCTTGCTGCCGTCACGACCACGATGCCGGTATTTGCCGCCGATCGATCACCGACGGTTGTCGAGCTGTTCACCAGTCAGGGCTGCTCGTCTTGCCCACCGGCCAACGCCAATCTCATCAAGATCAGCAGCCGCCCGGACGTGCTGGCGCTGAGCTTTTCGGTGACCTATTGGGATTATCTCGGGTGGAAGGACACCTACGGGAAACCGGAATATACGCAACGGCAGGTCGATTACGAGCCGGCGCTGCGGCAAGCTGGTCCCTTCACGCCGCAAATGGTGGTGAACGGCACGACAACCACAGTCGGCAACCGTCTTTCCGACGTCGAGGCGCTACTATCCCAGGCGCGACCGCCCAAAGGGCCGAGCCTCGCACTTGATCATGATCGCATCGAGATTGGCGGAACCTCCAATGTCGCGAACGCGGCCGACGTCTGGCTCGTTCGTTATGATCCGCGCATCGAATCCGTTCCGGTGGCGCGTGGCGAGAATGAGGGCAACACCCTGCCGCATACCCATGTCGTGCATCGTCTCGATCGCTTGGGAATATGGAATGGATCGAAGGCTTCCTTTCCCCTTCCTCTGTCGGAATCAGGGCTGAAAACGGCCATCCTGGTGCAGGCGCCGAAGGGTGGTCCCATCCTGTCGGCGATCACGGACTGAGCTTTGCAACGACACTCTCAATGACGCGCGGCCACGTTGCGCGTCACCTTGCCTGAATTGCGGCCTTCAGCCACGAGAGCACATGCAGCCGCAGCGCCGAGGAGAGATTGCTGTCCGTAGGGCGGTGGTCGTCGATTTCGGAAATCAGGGTAGCGAGCGGGATCGAACGGCTTGCGGCGATCGTCTTCAGTTCGACCCAGAATTCATCTTCGAGCGAGAAGCTGGTGCGATGGCCGTGCAGTGTCGCCGAATGCTTACGGATCACGACGGGCTGTTTCAGATCTTGGTTGGGGTTTAGAGATCGATTCAAGGCGATCGCGCAAGTGGCTGATCGCAGAATCCATTCCGGCTCTTAAAGCTTTGCGTGAAGCCGTCATGCGCCGTCGTCATCGGTTTCGATCCGGCCGTCGCGATGGGCCTTGTCGGCCTTGTCGTTCAAGCTGCGGGTCAGTTGTTTCTCGGCCTTGGTTCGGCCGAAGGAGACGCGGTTCTGCTCGGACTGCCTCTCCTTTTCGGAGCGGGCCTGCTTCTTGCGGAACTGGCGCAGGTTGACGATTTCGGCGCTCATGGCTCTCGATTCCTATGAAAAAGGGAGGCTTGGCCTCCCTTTCAAATCACTGCTTCTTGCGGAAGGAGTCGAGTGAGACGACGGAGCCCGGTTTTTTCTCTTCGCCGTCGGCGGGTTTTGTGCCCGCGACGTCGTCGGGCTTTCCGGCCGCATCCACCGGATAGGCGGTGATTTCGCCGGACGGCAATTCCTCGCCATCGGCGAGAGGCACGTCGAATTCGAGCTCGAAGTTGACGGAGGGATCGTAGAAACCGCGGATCGCATTGAATGGGATGACCAGTTTTTCCGGAACGTCCGAGAAGGAAAGGCCGATCTCGAAATGCGTCTCAGTGATCTTCATATCCCAGAACTGGTGCTGGATGACGATGGTCATCTGCTCGGGGTATTTCGACTTCAGATGCTGGGAGATGCGCACGCCGGTCGCGCCAGTGAGGAAGGTGATGAAAAAGTGGTGATCACCGGGCAGGCGGCCCGTGGCTGCAACTTCCGCCAAAACCTTGCGGATGACGCCGCGAAGTGCATCCTGTGCCAGAATGTCGTAGCGGATATGATCCTGCCCCATGCTTTTCCTGTCTTTCGTCGGTTCGGAGTCTTTTCACAAGGTTGTATGCCACGTCCGGGCGCCTTGGGAAAGACCGGAGCCGAGTCACGTTTTTAAGCAGCATACATGATTTCGGCGGCAGGGAGAAGGTGAAGGCTTCTGTTGCCAGGTGCCTTCGGACCCCGCCTAGAGGTGCGAACCACTAGGACTTTGATTGAAGTGTCACACCGCGATTAAGCAGCGAGACGAGCTTCCGCATAGTTGTCGTTTGCAACTACAATTTTAGCCCGATAACGGCGGTACAATGCCGAGCAAAAAGACGATCTTTACACCCTTGTCGATCCTGTTTCGCCCCCATCAAAAGCCGGCCTTTAAGACCGCCGGTTTTTGGTGGAGGCGCCGGGTACCGCCCCCGGGTCCAATAGGTTTATTACACCGCTCATTTATCGCCATAGCCGGCCCGAAAGCCGGCAGGGGTGATATAGTGGTTTCCTCAGCCCATGGAAAGGGCAAACGTCATAAAAGCGTTATGCGACCCATCAGAAACTTTGGGAAAATGCCCGCCGGTGATTGGTTTCCCAGTTCCGAAGGCTTAAATTAGCCGAAACGGAATCAGCGCGACATGAAGCAATATCTCGATCTCTTGAATCATGTGATGGAAAAGGGCTCCGACCGGGGCGACCGTACCGGCACCGGCACGCGTTCGGTCTTCGGCTATCAGATGCGCTTCGACCTCGAAGAGGGCTTCCCCGTCCTCACCACGAAAAAGCTGCATCTGCGCTCGATCATCCACGAGCTTCTCTGGTTCCTGAAGGGCGAGACGAACATCCGCTATCTCAAGGAGAACGGCGTTTCGATCTGGGACGAATGGGCCGACGAAAACGGCGATCTCGGGCCGGTTTACGGCGCCCAGTGGCGCTCCTGGCCAGCGCCCGGCGGCGGCCATATCGACCAGATCGCCAATCTGGTCAAAGGCATTGTCAACAATCCGAATTCGCGCCGCCATATCGTTTCGGCCTGGAATCCGGCCGAAGTGGACGAAATGGCGCTGCCGCCCTGCCATTGCCTGTTCCAGTTCTATGTGGCTGACGGCAAGCTTTCCTGCCAGCTCTACCAGCGCTCGGCCGATATCTTCCTCGGCGTGCCGTTCAACATCGCCTCCTATGCGCTGCTGACGATGATGGTGGCTCAGGTGACCGGGCTGAAGCCCGGCGATTTCGTCCACACGCTCGGCGACGCCCATCTCTATCACAACCATTTCGACCAGGCGAAGCTGCAGCTGGCGCGCCGGCCGAAACCGCTGCCGTTCATGCGCATCAATGCTGATGTGAAGGATATTTTCGGTTTCACCTTCGACGATTTCGAGCTGATCGGCTACGAGGCCGATGCCAGCATCAAGGCGCCGATCGCCGTCTGATCCGGGATATTTCATGGCTGACATCCGCAGGACCATTATCGCCGCCGTCGCCCGCAACGGCATTATCGGCCGCGACGGCGACATGCCGTGGCGGCTTTCGAGCGATCTCAAGCGCTTCAAGGCGCTGACATTGGGCAAGCCTGTGGTGATGGGCCGCAAGACCTACGATTCGATCGGCAAGCCGCTGCCGGGACGGCCGAACGTCGTCATCTCGCGGCAGGCGGCGATAGACAATGCCGATGTGAGCATGACACATTCGCTGCCCGAGGCGATAAAGGCGGCCGAAAGGCTGGCGCTCGAAACCGGCGTCGACGAGATCTGCATTCTCGGCGGTGGGCAGGTTTATGCCCAGGCGATCGGTCTTGCCGACCGGATGTGTATCACGCATGTCGAGGCCGATCTTGACGGAGACGCGTCGTTTCCCACGATCGATCCCGATATCTGGCAGGCGGGGGAGGCGATCGCGGTTCCAGCCGGCGAGAAGGACAGTTATCCCACGCGTTTCGTCGTCTACGAACGCCGGCAGGCCTGAAAATGAACTATTTTCCAATTAAATTGACCAAGTTTCTCACGCTGCGTTGAAAGCCGATGCGGCGATACCTATAACGGTCACCAACGCGTCCGCCGGTCAGCCCCCACGGTTTCGGATGCGTGGAGACTTAACGAACAACGAGGTTTTGATGCCCTGGAGCAATCAGAATGGCGGCGGCGGCCCTTGGGGCGGCGGCGGCGGTAATAATCAGGGACCATGGGGACAGGGGCCGAACCGGCCGCGCGGTGGCGGCAAGGGCGGACCGCCCGATCTGGAAGATATCATCCGGCGCGGCCAGGACCAGCTGCGCAACATCATTCCCGGCGGCTTCAACGGCGGCGTGGCGGTGATCGTCGCGGCGATCGTCGCCGTCTTCTGGCTGATCCAGTGCATCTACGTCGTGCAGCCGGACGAACGCGGCGTCGAGCTGCGGTTCGGCAAGCCGAAGGAAGAGATTTCGATGCCAGGCCTGCATTTCCACCTGTGGCCGATGGAAACCGTGGAGACAGTCAAGGTGACCGTGCAGCAGCTGAACATCGGGGCGACTTCGGCATCGTCTTCGAATGGCCTGATGCTGTCCAGCGACAAGAGCGTCATTAACGTGCAGTTCGCCGTCTTCTACACGGTGAGTGACCCGAAGGCCTATCTCTTCAATGTCGAAAATCCGGCAGAGACCCTGCAGCAGGTTTCCGACAGTGCCATGCGTGAAATCGTTGGCCGGCGTCCTGCGCAGGACGCCTTCCGCAGCAATCGCCAGCCGATCGAAGTGGATGTGCTCAATATCCTGCAGGACACGATGAACCGCTATGGCGCAGGCGTGACCGTAACCGGAGTGACGATCCAGAACGTGGCGCCGCCGCGCGAAGTCGCCGATGCCTTCGAAGAAGTGCAGCGTGCCGGCCGTGACCGTGACAGCACGATCGAAGAGGCCAACCGCTACACGAACCAGAAGCTCGGCCAGGCGCGAGGCGATGCGGCGCGAATCCGTGAAGATGCCGCCGCCTACAAGGACCGTGTCGTGAAGGAGGCGGAAGGTGAAGCGCAGCGTTTCACTGCGATCAACGACGAATATTCCAAGGCGCCCGACGTGACCCGCAAGCGGTTGTACCTCGAAACGATGGAGCAGGTGCTGAAGAATTCCAGGAAGGTCATCATCGACGAGAAGCAGGGTGTCCTGCCCTATCTGCCGCTCAATGAGCTCGGCAAGCCGGCGCAGCAGGGAGGTTGAGTCATGACATCGAACAGACTCCCCATCGTTTTCCTCATCCTTGCCATCGTGCTGGTCGGGCTCTATTCGTCCATCTTCGTGGTCAATGCGCGCGAGCAGGCCATCGTCGTCCGTTTCGGCCAGATCCAGACGGTCAAGACCGAGCCTGGCATTTACTTCAAGCTGCCCTTCGGCTTCATGGACGCCGACCGGGTTCAGCTGGTCGAAAAGCAGGCGCTGCGGCTCGATCTCGACAATATCCGCGTTCAGGTCCAGGACGGCCAGACCTTCGATGTCGATGCCTTCGTGATCTATAACATCTCGGATGTTCGCCGCTTCCGCGAAACGGTATCGGGCGATCGCGAAGCCGCGGAAGCGCGGTTGAGAGCGCAGCTCGATTCATCGCTTCGCCGCGTCTACGGTCTGCGTGACTACAATGCGGCGCTCTCGGAAGAGCGTGTCGCGATGATGCTGGAGATTCGCGACGATCTGCGCACCGATGCCGAAAATCTCGGGCTGCATATAGACGACGTTCGCATCCGCCGCACCGACCTTTCGCCGGAGGTCGCGCCGAACACCTATAATGCCATGCGTTCGGAACGCCTCGCCGAGGCGGAGCGTATCCGTGCGGAGGGCAATGAGGAAGGCCAGCGGCGCCGGGCCATCGCCGACCGTCAGGTCGTCGAGCTCACCGCAGGCGCCCAGCGCGATGCGGAAATCCTTCGAGGCCAGGGCGATGCGGACCGCAACCGCGTCTTCGCCGAAGTCTTCAGCAAGGATCCAGCCTTCTTCGAGTTCTATCGCTCGATGGCGGCTTATTCCTCTGCCCTCTCGTCGCAGGACACGACGCTGGTGCTGTCGCCGAATTCGGAATTCTTCCGCTATTTCGACAATGCCGCCGGCAGTTTGCAGCCGCCGGCAAATCCTGCCGCACCGGCTGCGGTAACTCCCGGCGCGGCTGCTCCCGCAGCTCCCACCCAGCCGGCGAACTAACGGCAAGGGATGTCATTCGCATCCCGACGATCATGGAAGGGCTGGCCCGAGTGCCGGCCCTTTTTTCGTGGAATGGTCGAGATAATTTGGCTTTTGCGAGGCCACGTCACATTGCACGGGGATTTCGCGAAAAGGTGATTTCGCCCTCCATCATTCCGCCTTATGCTGGTGCTCAATGTGCGCATGTACCCCCTATGAGGAAGCTTGATGGCCCCCACGATTCGCTCGCCCTTCAGACGAACGCTCGCGCTTATGGCCAGCGCTGCAATTCTTGCGCATGCCGGCATGAACGGGGTCGCGTACGCCCAAACCGCACCTCAGACGACCACACCCGGGGTTACGACACCCGCTCCGGCTGCTCCTGAAACGACCGCTCCTACACCCACACCGCCGGCCGCGGCTGCTCCCGCACCGCAGCAGGCCGCCCCGATCCAGGCCGTCGTGCCCAACAGCGGTCCGGCTTCGGTCGCCGACCTCGCAGAGGGGCTGCTCGATGCCGTGGTCAACATCTCGACCTCGCAGAATGTGAAGGACGACGAGGGTGCAGGCCCGGCGCCGCGCGCGCCCGACGGCTCACCTTTCCAGGAATTCTTCAACGATTTCTTCAATAAGCAGCAGGGCAACAAGGGCGGCAACCACAATGTCAGTTCGCTTGGCTCAGGCTTTGTCATCGATCCAGCCGGCTATATCGTCACCAACAATCACGTGATCGAGGGTGCCGACGATATCGAGATCAATTTCGCCAATGGTACGAAGCTCAAGGCGAAGCTGATCGGCACCGATACGAAGACCGATCTTTCGGTGCTGAAGGTCGAGCCGAAGACGCCGTTGAAATCGGTGAAATTCGGCGATTCCAGCACGATGCGTATCGGCGACTGGGTGATGGCGATCGGCAATCCGTTCGGCTTCGGCGGTTCGGTGACGGTCGGCATCATTTCCGGGCGTGGCCGCAACATCAATGCCGGTCCCTATGACAACTTCATCCAGACGGATGCAGCGATCAACAAGGGCAATTCCGGCGGTCCGCTTTTCAACATGAAGGGTGAAGTGATCGGCATCAATACGGCGATCATTTCGCCGAGCGGCGGCTCGATCGGCATCGGCTTCTCGGTGCCATCAGAGCTTGCTTCCGGCGTCGTCGACCAGCTGCGCGAATATGGCGAGACGCGGCGCGGCTGGCTCGGCGTGCGTATCCAGCCGGTGACCGACGATATCGCCGACAGCCTGGGGCTCGACACCGCAAAGGGCGCGCTGGTCGCCGGCGTCATCAAGGGTGGCCCCGTCGACGACGGCTCGATCAAGGCGGGTGACGTCATTTTGAAATTCGACGGCAAGACTGTCAGCGAAATGCGCGATCTGCCGCGTGTCGTGGCGGAAAGCACGGTCGGTAAGGAAGTCGACGTGGTGGTGCTGCGCGACGGCAAGGAGCAGACCGTCAAAGTGAAACTCGGCCGGCTCGAGGACAGCGATCAGGCGGCGACATCCGACGATTCAGCGCCCGACGGCTCGCAGGATAACGGCGTGATCACCCCGGATCCCGGTGAGAACAACGACATGGACCAACCTGACACCGGCGATCAGGCCCAACCAGGGCCGGGTGCGCCCGACCAGCATAAGGGCCAGGTGTCGCCGGATGCGGCAACGCCGAAGAACGTGCTCGGGCTGTCGCTGTCGCTGTTGAGCGCCGAGACGCGCAAGGCCTTCGGCATCGCCGAGAGCGTCGACGGCGTCGTCGTGACAGAGGTGACGCCCGGCTCCGCTTCCGCCGAGAAGGGGCTGAAGCCCGGCGATGTGATCGTCGAGGTGGCGCAGGAGTTCATGAAGTCACCGGATGCGGTCGCCGCCAAGGTGCAGGCGCTGAAACAGGAAGGCCGCCGCAATGCCCAGCTGATGATCGCATCGGCGAATGGCGATCTGCGGTTCGTGGCGGTGCCGATGGAGTAAGGGAAAAAGGAGCGGTCAGCCGCTCCTTTTTTGATACTTAGCGACGTGGGTGCGCAACGCGGCGTTGATGTCCGTCTGGTAGCCACGGCCGCCCGCATGGCTCTTGAACCAGTCTAGGATATCGGCGTCCAGACGGATGGTCACCGATTGCTTCAGCGGCCGGTACAAATCGCCCTTGCGAGCTAGGCGCCGCTGTTCATCGGTGATCTCAGGAATGTCGCCGGTGTCGATAGCCTCGTCGGGAAGCTTCTCCAGTGCCCGAAGTTCGGCGAGCTGCGCGTCAGTCAAAGGTCGATTGCTCATATCGTCTTCTTTCGTGAGATGTCGCCTTTCGAGCGCTGATCACTCGAACGGTCTCTTCATCCTCGGCACCGAAGATGACATGGACGGCGACCAGTACAGTCACAAAACCCACGGCGCTGATCGCCAGCCATCGTTGTTCGCCGTCATGGGCCGCGTCTGGAATGAGAAGATACTGCGGATCATCCCAGATCAAGCACGCCGTCTCGAAGGAGACGCCATGCTTGGCCTAGTTGATTCGGTTTTTCTCGTCGTTCCATTGAAACCGCGGCGTGTCATATCCAATAAAATTGTACGTACAAATTTGTAAAACATCAAGAGGCTATCGGGAAAACAAATTCGGTCTTCCGGTAGCCCTGGATGTAGAGCAGGGCGGTCAGGTCGCCGTGGTTGATTTGAATCCGCGCTTGAGCAGCGACGGTGGGCTTGGCGTGGAGGGCAACGCCGGAGCCGGCCAGCTGCAGCATGCCGAGATCGTTGGCGCCGTCGCCGACGGCGATCGCTTCTTCCGGCGAAATGCCGAGGCGGGCCGAAATCTCGTTCAGCGCATCGACTTTCGCCTGCTTGCCGAGGATCGGTTCGGCGACGAAGCCGGAGAGAATGCCGCCGTCTTCGAGCAGCGTGTTGGCGCGGTTCTCGTCGAAACCGAGGGTGGCGGCGATGCGGCTGGTGAAAACGGTGAAACCGCCGGAGACAAGCGCGGTGTAAAGGCCTTTCGACTTCATGGTGGCGATCAGTTCCGGGCCGCCCGGGGTGAGCGTGATGCGCTTGGCGATCACCTCGTCGACGACGGATATCGGCAAGCCCTTCAGCAGAGCGACACGCTCTCGCAGGGCAGGCTCGAAGGCGATCTCGCCGTTCATGGCGCGGGCGGTAATGATCGCGACCTTCTCCTTCAGACCGACTTCGGCGGCGAGTTCGTCGATGCATTCCTGGCCGATCATCGTCGAATCCATGTCGGCGATCAGCAGCTTCTTGCGGCGGGTCTCCTGCTCCTGGATGACGAGGTCGATGGGCGCGCTTGATATGACTGCAAGGATATTGGCCTCGGCCGCTTGCATGTCCGTGCCGTCACGCAGCGCGATATCGCAGGCGATGCCGTCGGCCAGCCAGTAGAGAGCGGAAGCGTTCACGGCCTTGGCCGCTTGCTCGGCGATTTCGGGTGTCAGCACGGGATTTGACGGATTGGCAACAAGCGTGGCAACGAGGGCCATGATGGAAAACCTTCTGAGCTCAGTGAACGCGATCCTGATAACCGGGCCGACCGCCAGCGGCAAGTCCGCGCTCGCCGTCGAATTGGCCAGGCGCCATGACGGCGCGGTTGTCAACGCCGACAGCATGCAGGTCTACGACACGCTGCAGGTGCTGACCGCGCGGCCGTCGGAGGAGGAGATGCAGGGTGTACCGCATCATCTCTACGGTCACGTGCCGGCGGGTGCGGCCTATTCCGCAGGCGCCTGGCTGCGCGATGTCGCAACACTGCTGCCGGTGCTGAGGACCGCGGGGCGGCTGCCGATCTTCGTCGGCGGCACCGGGCTTTATTTCAAGGCACTGACCGGCGGCCTCTCCGATATGCCCGAGATACCCGAAGCGCTGCGGGACGAACTCAGGACTCGGCTGTTGCAGGAGGGGCCGGACGGGCTGCATGCGGAGCTCGCGGAAGCCGATCCCGCTATGGCGGCAAGCCTCAACCGACAGGACGGGCAGCGCATCGTCCGGGCGCTCGAAGTGATGAAGGCGACAGGACGGTCGATCGCCGATTTCCAGGGGCGGTCGGGGCCGGAGGTCATCGACGCGGCTGAGGCCCGCAAGATCGTCGTGCTGCCGGACAGGGCAGTGCTGCATCAGCGCATCAACGAGCGTTTCGAGAAGATGCTGCAGCAAGGCGCAGAAGAAGAGGTGAGGGCGCTGCTCGCGCTCGGCCTGCCGGCCGAGGCGCCTGTGATGAAAGCAATCGGCGTGTCGCAGATTGCGGCGATGGTCAGGGGCGAGATGACGCGCGAGGAGGTGCGGGAGAAGGGGGCTGCGGCGACGCGGCAATATGCCAAGCGGCAGATGACATGGTTTCGCAACCAAATGGACGATAGCTGGGAGCGGCTGACAGTTTAGGTTTCAGTTTGTTGCGGGCCTCCTGCTTGAGACATCTGCTGGCTCAGCAGATTGACGAGTCCGCCAATCGCCGCCTGCAGCTGTTCCGGCAGAAATCCGCCGAAGCCCAGCATCAGGCCGGGGCGCGCCGGCCGCGTGGCATACATCGGGGAGATCGCACGCACGGCGAGGCCGGAAGACAGGGCGCGGGCTGCGAGTTGCACGTCGTCGACCTCCTCGGGTAGCCACAGAAGAATATGCATGCCCTGGTCGCTCTCCTGGACGCGGCACCCCTCAGGCAAGGCCCGATCGAGCGCCGAGAGCAGAACAGCGCGGCGTTCGGCATAGAGGCCGCGGATGCGCCGGATATGCGCTTCGAAATAGCCTTCCCGCATATAGGCCGCCAGAACGTGCTGTTCGCCGGTCGGCGAATGCCGGTCGAGAATGGCGCGGGCGCCGGCAAAGGCTTCTGCGAGCGGAGAAGGGGCGATGACGTAGCCGAGGCGCAGGGAAGGAAAGAGCACCTTGCTGAAGGTGCCGAGATAGATGACGCGTGACGGACGCAATCCCTGCATCGAGGGAAATGGGTGTCCGGCATAACGCAGCTCACTGTCGTAGTCGTCCTCGACGATCCAGGCGCGATTTTGATCAGCCCAGGCGATCAAGGCATTGCGCCGCGCCATGCTGAGCGGCATCCCGATCGGATATTGGTGCGAAGGGGTAACGAATGCGGCGCGGGCCTGCGGACATAGCTCGAGGCCGCGTTCCACGTTCATTCCCTGTGCATCGACCGGCAGGCGGTGCATGCGTACGCCGAGATCGTCGAGCACTGCCGTCAAGCCGGGATAGGCCGGGTCCTCGGCCCATACCGGATCGTCACGGGAGAGAAGGACCCGGCCCGCCATATAGAGGCCTTGTTGGGTGCCTGATGTGACGATGACCTGTTCCGGCTCGCAATGAACGGCCCGCGCGCGCCGGACGTGGTCGGCAATGGCAAGCCTGAGTTCGAGCAAGCCCATAGGATCGTGATAACCCGAGGGTGCGGCCTGTCGCGACGCGCGCACGCGGTTGCCGAGACGGCGCCAGTTGTCGTCGGGCGCAATACCGCAAGCCGGGACGGCGATGGCAAAGGGAACGGGCGGGTGCGGGGTGAGCGCACGGGCGATGGCGATCAGTCGGGCAGCCTGGGAAGGCAAGTCGACAGCATCCGCGATTGATGGCGCTGCCGGCGCGGGCGGGAGCGTCGGCGTTGCGCCCATCAGATGAGCGGCAATACGAGTTCCGGATCCGACCCGCGCTTCGAGATAGCCTTCGGCAGTCAGCTGATCGAACACCTCGACGACAGTGCCGCGCGCGATCTTCAGCGAAGCCGCAAGACTCCGCGTCGAAGGAAGGCGTTCGCCTGGCCTCAGCTCACCGCAGGCGATTGCATTCCGCAAGGCCTGGGCAAGCTGACGGCTGACATTGGCCATTCGATCGATCGCGTTGAGCGATGGGATTTCGATGGTGCTGCGCCGTTTGGACATTTCATAATGGTCCATAAAAATTATTCAAAATGGAGCTTCATGGTGGACCAATTTTAAAAGAAAAGGAAGCGGATTGGCGACTTCCCGAGGGCGTATTATTCGTCTTCGGCGTGGTGCCGTGCGCGAGCGCAAACTTCTGGAAAAAACACAAATGCAGGATCTTCTCGTCGTCTACATTGCCTACGCAATCGCTGCAGGCAGTCCCGGACCAAGCAACATGGCCATCATGAATATGGCGATGCGGCAAGGGCGTCGACCCGCGCTCGCCCTTGCCGCCGGGGTTATAACGATGTCGACATGCTGGGGGCTGGTCGCGGTCACCGGCATCTCAACACTTCTGGTCCGCTATGCTCATGCCCTATTGCTTCTCAAGATCGGAGGCGGATTGTACCTTCTCTGGCTCGCCTGGAGGGCGGCCCGCTCGGCCGCCGTCCCTGATAGACCGGCAAGCGAGGTCGTTCGACCCGCCGCTCAACTCGGCACACTCTATCGTCGCGGCGTTCTGATGCATCTCGGCAATCCGAAGGCGGTTCTGGCCTGGGTGGCGATCATGTCGCTCGGCCTGAAGCCCGGCGCTTCGCCGGAGATGGCCGTCACGGCTTTCGGTGGGTGCGTGCTGCTCGGGATCTCGATATTTGCCGGCTATGCCGTGCTCTTCTCGACGGCGCCGATGGTGCGCGGCTACGCCCGTGCGCGGCGGTGGATCGAAGGCAGTCTCGCCGTCTTCTTCGCGGGCGCCGGATCGCGCCTGCTATTCTCACATTGACCAGATTTCAGGATCGCATCATGTCTGTCGCCTCTCCGTTTCATGGCCTTTCGGCTTTTCCGCCAACGCCCGCCGATAGGGATGGCCGGGTCGACACCGAAGCTCTCTGCCGACTGCTGGAACGACTGTGCGATACAGGCGTCGCTTCGATAGGCCTTCTCGGCAGCACCGGGATCTACGCCTTTCTCACATGCGAGGAGCGACGGCGTGCCGTCGAGGCCGCGGTCGAGTGCGTTCGCGGTCGTGTTCCCCTCGTCGTCGGTGTCGGTGCTTTGAGGACAGACCACGCCCGGAGCCTTGCGAGGGATGCCAAGGCCGCCGGTGCAGATGCGCTTCTGCTTGCGCCGGTGTCCTACACGCCGCTTACTCAGGACGAAGTCTACGAGCATTTCCTTGCGGTCACCGAGGTGGCGAAGCTGCCCCTTTGCATCTACAACAATCCCGGGACGACCCACTTCACCTTCAGCCGGGACCTTCTGCAGCGCCTGTCTGACATCGAAACGATCAGGGCGGTGAAGATGCCTCTGCCAGTTGACGGCGATTTCGCAGGCGAGCTGGCGGCATTGCGTGAGAAGACCAAGCTTGCGATCGGCTACAGCGGCGACTGGGGTGCTGCCGAAGCGCTGCTTTCAGGTGCCGACGCCTGGTACAGCGTCATCGGCGGCTTGCTTCCGCGCGTCGCCCTTGCCCTGACCAAGGCTGCAATTGCGGGCGAGGGCGGCGAAGCGCGTCGGCTCGATGGTCTTCTCGAGCCGCTCTGGCAAACGTTCAAGGCGTTCGGAAGCCTTCGTGTGGTCTACACGCTGGTCGACCTTCTTTCACTCGCCGGGGCAGAGCTCCCACGCCCTCTGTTGCCGCTCGGGCCGATGGACCGGCAACGGGTGCTCGAGGCCGTCGAGCCACTGATCGCCCTGGAGAGCGAGTTGAAGCCTCAATCCTTGTTGTAGAGACTGCTCAGCGGTTTTTTCAGAATGCTTTCGCGCAGCGATGTGCCGGGTTCCCGGCGGGAGACTGCGGGCTGATCCGCCGGCGGTGCCGGCCGGGCAAAGACCGGCTCATCGCGGCGCATCTCACGGCGGAGCGCGTCCAGCCTGGGATCGATCGCGGGTGACGTGGCGGGGTCCAGCCGCGGTGTTTGCGGCAGCAGTTCGCGGCGGTAGGATTCAAGCGGCGCGGGGGCGGGCGGCGCGGCGGACGAGACGGGCGGCGTGTATTGCTTCGCGTCGAGATCCTCGTCGGTTGGATCAGCCTCGTCGAAGTCTGCCGCGGACGCGGCATAGCTCTGCTGGAAATTCGAAATGTCGGGTCCGACGGTCACCGCCCGCATGCGGGTGACGATCTTGCGCAGATCGACCGTATCCGGATCTTCCTCGCTGTTCTTGCTGTTGGCGCTGCTCGCCTTCGGCAGGAGCTTTTCGTCGACGCGGGAAAAGCGCATGCGCATCGGCACGCTGATCGCCTCGCCGAAGGCGATCGCTTCGCCATTGCCGATCGAGGAGATGAAGCTCGTCGTCGAGATCGACGAATTCGGAATGGCCGAGCGGATGATTTCCTGGTCTCGGTCGTTGGCAAGGCGCATGGCAAAGAGTGTCGAACATTGCGACAAGATCGTCTGATCGAGCTCGCCGGGGCGCTGGGTGATGATGCCGAGCGAGACGCCGTATTTGCGGCCTTCCTTGGCGATGCGGGCGATCGCCTGGCGCGTCGGCACGAAGCCGAGGCTTGGATCGGAGGGGATATAGCGGTGCGCTTCCTCGCAGACGACGAGCATGTGGATCGCGCCGTCGCTCCACAGCGCCACCTCGAAGGCCATGCGGCAAAGCACCGAAGCGACCGAATTGACGACCTCGGAGGGAATGCCGGCGAGCTGGAAAGTGCAGATCGGCCGGTTCTCGCCGGGGATGCGGAAGATCTGCGCGATGGTTTCGGTGATCGTGTCGCTGATCGTGTTGTTGGAGAACATGAAGTGGTAGCGCGGATCGTTGATCGCAGCGATGAGACGCATCTTCAGCGACCGCAGGAAGGGCTTTTCCGAGCGGCCTTCCAGGCGGCCGATGCGCTCGTCGATCAGCGCCAGCAGATCGGCCATGCGGTAGGGAACCGGCGTGTCGGCAGTGATCGAGCTCTTTTCCGTCGTGCGGCGCACCAGCGAGTTGTCGCTGCCGCGGAAGGCGCGCTTGGCCTCCGGCATGATATCGCGCAGCATGTCGAGCTCTTCAGGCACCGGCGGGCGGCCGCGAAACACGACCTCGGCAAATTCCTCCAGCCGCATCAGCCAGAAGGGCAGGTCGAGCGTATCGGTATCGATGGTGACGGCGTGCTCGGGAAAGGCGGCGGCAAATTCGTTATGCGGATCGAGGATCAGGACGCGCAGCTTCGGATCCGCCGCGATCGCCTTGTGCAGGAGCAGCGACACGGCCGTCGATTTGCCGACGCCGGTGGAGCCGACGACGGCGAAATGCTTGGAGAGCATCGTGGGGATGTGGATCGCCGCATCGATGCTTTCGTCCTGCGTCAGCTTGCCAATGACGGCGGTCGTACCTTCGCCGGCATCGTAGATGCGCATCAGGTCGGCGGATCGGATGCGGTGGGCGATGGCGCCGAGATAAGGATAACGCGAGATGCCGGTCGAGAATTCCTCGCGCCCGTCCTCGTCGACACGGACTTCGCCGAGCAGCTCGGTTTCGATCTTGAAAATATTGTCTTCGCCTTCGCCCCAGGCATGGCTGCCGGTGTTCATCTGATAGACGAGTGCGACGACGCGGTTGCGGCCGACACTGATCGAAATAAGCCGCCCCACGGACCAGAGTTCGGTCAGATCGGTGCCGCCTTGTTCGGCGACGGCGGCAATCGTCGCCCGCGAACCGCTGCATGCGACGACGCGGCCGAGAAAGCGATTTCCCGGCGTATGGCCATCGCGGCGATCGTGCTCGCCTGCCTTGCCAGACATGCGCAAGTCGTTGTTGAGCAAAGGGCTACTCCCTGCGGTAGCGTAAAAGAATAAAGTCGATCCTTTAACAAATCCTTCATCCTATCGATTTTCGGGGATGCAGGCGGGGGGGCAGTTTTTTATTGCGGCATGCGTTGACGCTGCGAAATTTTCTGTCTATCACTTCCGACCATGAAAATCGCAACGGCTCTTATCGTGGTGGGAAAGCGCATGGGCAGGATGGTGTAACCATCCGGCGATAGCCACCCATGCGCTAGATGACAGGCTCCTCAGGGGCCTTTTTTTATGCCCGAAATTCGGGCTTCCGGCCACAAACGCAATCCCAGCATCAAACGGAACAGATAGATGAGCACGGACAATCAGGCGGCAGGCAATCGGATGACGGGGGCGGAGATCGTTCTCAAGGCGCTGAAGGACAACGGCGTCGAACATATTTTCGGCTATCCCGGCGGCGCGGTCCTGCCGATCTACGACGAGATCTTCCAACAGGAAGACGTCAAGCACATCCTCGTCCGACATGAGCAGGGCGCCGGCCATGCAGCCGAAGGCTACGCCCGCTCCACCGGCAAAGTCGGCGTCATGCTGGTCACCTCTGGCCCGGGCGCTACCAATGCGGTCACGCCGCTTCAGGACGCGCTGATGGATTCGATCCCGCTCGTCTGCCTGACCGGCCAGGTTCCGACCTCGCTGATCGGCTCCGACGCCTTCCAGGAGTGCGACACGGTCGGCATTACCCGCCCCTGCACCAAGCACAACTGGCTGGTCAAGGACGTCAACGAGCTCGCCGCCGTCATTCACGAGGCCTTCCGCATCGCCCAATCCGGCCGTCCGGGCCCTGTCGTCGTCGATATTCCGAAGGACGTGCAGTTTGCGACCGGCACCTACACGCCTCCCGCCGACTACACGATCCAGAAGAGCTACCAGCCGAAGATCCAGGGCGACCTCAACCAGATCCATGCGGCAATCGAGCTGATGGCGAATGCGCGCCGTCCCGTCATCTATTCCGGCGGCGGCGTCGTCAATTCCGGCCCCGAGGCTTCCAAGCTGCTGCGTGAGCTGGTCGAACTCACCGATTTCCCGATCACCTCGACGCTGATGGGCCTCGGCGCCTATCCCGCTTCGGGCAAGAACTGGCTGAAGATGCTCGGCATGCACGGCTCCTACGAGGCCAACATGGCGATGCACGATTGCGACGTCATGGTCTGCATCGGCGCGCGTTTCGACGACCGCATCACCGGCCGTCTCAATGCCTTTTCGCCGACCTCGAAGAAGATCCATATCGATATCGATCCATCCTCGATCAACAAGAACGTCCGCGTCGATATCGGCATCCGCGGCGATGTCGCCCATGTCCTCGAAGACATGGTCCGCCTGTGGCGGGCGCTGCCGAAGAAGCCGGAAAAGGGTCGCCTGGACGACTGGTGGACCGATATCGCCCGCTGGCGGGCACGCAACTCCTTCGCCTATACGAAGAGCAATGATGTCATCATGCCGCAATATGCGCTGGAGCGGCTCTTCGCCCACACCAAGGACCGCGATACCTACATCACCACCGAGGTCGGCCAGCACCAGATGTGGGCGGCACAGTTCTTCGGTTTCGAGCAGCCGAACCGCTGGATGACCTCGGGCGGCCTCGGCACGATGGGCTACGGCTTGCCGGCAGCACTCGGCGTGCAGATCGCCCATCCCGACAGCCTCGTCATCGACATTGCCGGCGATGCCTCGATCCAGATGTGCATCCAGGAAATGTCGGCGGCGATCCAGCACGATGCGCCGATCAAGATCTTCATTATGAACAACCAGTATATGGGCATGGTGCGCCAGTGGCAGCAGCTGCTGCACGGCAACCGCCTGTCAAACTCCTATACCGAGGCAATGCCCGATTTCGTCAAGCTGGCGGAGGCCTATGGCGCCGTCGGCCTGCGCTGCGAAAAGCCGGAACATCTCGACGACACCATTTTGGAGATGATTGAGGTCAGGAAGCCGGTCATTTTCGATTGCCGCGTCGCCAATCTCGCCAACTGCTTCCCGATGATCCCCTCGGGCAAGGCTCATAACGAAATGCTGTTGCCGGACGAAGCCACCGACGAAGCGGTCGCCAATGCGATCGATGCCAAGGGCCGCGCGCTCGTCTAAAAGGGAAGAGGAAACATCGCCATGAACGCACACCTACAGCCCACGGGCTCCGCCTATTTCATCTCGCCGGAAACGGCGGCCGTCGAAAGCCACACGCTTTCGGTTCTCGTCGACAACGAACCGGGCGTTCTTGCCCGGGTCATCGGCCTGTTCTCCGGCCGCGGCTACAATATCGAGAGCCTGACCGTCTCCGAGACCGAGCATCAGGCGCATCTTTCCCGCATCACCGTCGTCACACGCGGCACGCCGCAGGTGCTGGAGCAGATCAAGGCGCAGCTCGAGCGCATCGTGCCGGTGCATCGCGTCGTCGACCTGACGGTGCGTGCCCGCGAGCTCGGCCAGGACCGGCCGATCGAGCGCGAAGTCGCGCTGGTCAAGGTGATCGGCGAGGGCGAGATGCGTGCCGAGACGCTGCGCCTTGCCGATGCCTTCCATGCCAAGGTAGTGGATGCGACGGTCGGTCACTTCATTCTGGAGATCACCGGCAAATCGTCGAAGATCGATCAGTTCGTGGCGATCATGAAGCCGCTTGGCCTCATCGAGGTGTGCCGTACCGGGATTGCGGCGATGAACCGCGGCGTGCAGGGCATGTAAAGATTACAGCCCGGGCATGTAGAGATTACAGCCTGGGCATGTAAGATTACAGCCTGGGCATCTAAACTCTATGCTGATAATTGGGAAAGCCGCTGAAGGTCAGAGCATCTCCAGCGGTTTTTTCTTTGTGGGCGGTGGAAAGGCGGCGTCGAGGGCATCCCAGTCATCGTCGGTGATGTCGAGCGAAACGCAGTCGCGGTTTTCCGCTGCGCGTTCGGCATTTGCCGTCTTCGGAATGACGATGACGCCGTCGCGTTCCAGCAGGAAGGCGAGTGCCAACTGGGCGGGCGTTGCCTGATAGGCCTTGGCGATGTGGATCAGCTCGGGATGGTGCAGGATGCTTCCCTGGTCGATCGGCGAATAGGCCATGATGGGAATGCCGCGGCTCTGGCACCAGGGCAGCAAATCGAATTCGATGCCGCGGCGGGAAAGGTTATAGAGCACCTGGTTGGCGGCGACGTTGGCGCCATTGGGCACTCCAAGCAGTTCCTCCATGTCGTCGGTGTCGAAATTGGAGACGCCCCAGGCACCGATCTTGCCCGATGCCTTCAACGTTTCGAAGGCCGCGACGGTCTCTGTGAGCGGATAATTGCCGCGCCAGTGCAGCAGATAGAGATCGATGCGATCGGTGCCCAGCCGTTCGAGACTGCGCTCGCAGGCCTCGATCGTACCATGCAGGCTGGCATTCCAGGGATAGACCTTGCTGACGATGAAGACCTCGTCGCGCCGGCCCCTGATCGCCTGGCCGACGATCTCCTCGGCGCCACCGTCGCCGTACATTTCGGCGGTGTCGATCAGCGTCATGCCGAGATCGATGCCGGCCTTGAGGCTTTCGATCTCGGCCTTGGCATGGCCGGCATCCTCGCCCATGGCCCAGGTGCCCTGGCCGAGCGCCGGCACCTCGGTGCCGTTCGGGAATGTGATCGATGGAATCGGGTCGTCCTGCATGGTTTTCTGTCCCTTTGACAGGAGATTGGGCCGTGTCGCCATCTTTCAAGTAATCCTGTCACCATGACAATGATGTCATGGCATCGATGGTTTAGGACAGTTATGCTGACCTAAATAAACAGGCCGCAGGAAAGCTGGCTTCGGGAGGTCGCATGCCGCTGGATACATTTCTCGCCCTCGTTCTCTTCGCCTTCACGACCTCGATCACGCCGGGGCCGAACAATATGATGCTTTTCGCATCGGGCGTGAATTTCGGTTTCCGCAGGACGATCCCGCATATGTTCGGCATCGGCGTTGGGTTCTTCTCGCTGCTCATCGGCGTCGGCTTCGGGCTCGGCGCGTTGCTGCATACGGTGCCTATGGTCTATACGGCGCTGAAATTTGCGGGCGGTGCCTATCTCGTCTGGATTGCCTGGAAGATCGCCTCGTCGCGCTCGCTCAGCGAAAGCGGCACTGGCGTCGAGCCGATGTCGTTCGTCGCGGCGGCGGCCTTCCAGTGGGTCAATCCGAAAGCCTGGGTGATGGCGGTCACCGCGATGGCGACCTATACCAATCCGCAACTCTACCTCGCGAGCGTGCTGATCGTCGGTCTCGCTTTCGCGGCGGTCAATGTGCCCAGCGTTTCGACCTGGGCCGGCTTCGGCTCGGCGCTCAGGGAGTGGCTTTCGGATCCCGTGCGACTGAAATGGTTCAATATCAGCATGGCAGTGCTGTTGGTGCTGAGCCTCTGGCCGATGCTAAAATAGAGCGATCGACGGCTTTGTCAGCATCAGCCAGAGAATGCCGATGACGGCTGAGAAGGCCGGAAAGCCGAAAGCAAACCAGATGTGGTAGAGGCTGAAATAGGCTGGCGGCAGAGCTTTTCCCGCCGCTGCTGCGGCGCGGGCGAGGTCGCGCAGCCGGATCTGGATCCAGACGACGGGCAGCCAGAACAGGCCGGTCACGACATAAAGCAGCAGTGACAGCGCAAGCCAGCCCTCCGACAGCTCCCAGCCGATCGACCGGGCCAGCAGATAGCCGGTCACCGGCTGGAGAATGGCTGCGGTGGTGGTGAAGAGGGTGTCGGCGACCACCACCGTGGCCGCAACATGGGCGATCAGCTTGGGATCGTGTGTCCGGTGCGCCATCACCATGAAGAAGGCGATGCCGGCGCCGGTGCCGAAGAGCACGGTCGCGCCGACGACATGGGCAAGCAGCAGCCATTCCTCAAGCATCAGCGTTCATCCAGGGTGGCAAGTGCGATGAGTGCCAGCAGGATCGACGGCAGCACCTTGACCAGTGGACCGAGCGGATCGAGCCAGAGGGCGGGTTCGAGCAGGCTGGCGCCGGCGAGATAGGCGAACGACACGGCCAGCATGCCGAGAAGGGCGCGTTTTGCCAGCGGGCGAAGGAGGACGGCAGCGCCGAGAGCGATGTCGATTAGGCAGGTTGCAAGCGTCAGCGCTGTTGCTGCGGGCTCGGGCATGAACGGCAGGAAGTGAGCGGATGTCTTCTCCAGCGCCAGCAGCGGGATCAAACCTGAGAGCAGCCAGAAAACGGATAGGACGGATATGACGAGCGGCTTCAGAAGATAGAGCCTGGCAAACCAGAGATCCTGTACGCCGGACGGATTGGCCGCGAGCGTTGCTGCCGCGGGTGTCGTAGGAAGGCTGCTCCCTGTTTTCGAGCTCCGCACGCCTTCGGTCATGACAGTCACCGCCGTCGAGCGCAGCGGCGAACGCCAGCCAAGCAATCCTGATAGATCGGCAAGCCACGTCACCGGGCCGGCAAGCCAGCCGGGAAGAGCAAACACGCGGGCGGGCGGCAGGCCGAGCCACTGGCGGTGAAGGCGAACGAGATCGGCAAGCGTCAGAACTTCGTCGGCGGCAAGATCGACATCGCCGGAGATCCCGCCGGAGACCGCCCGCGACACGGCTTCCGCCACATCGGCCACAGAGAGTGTTTCGACCGGACTTTCGGTATGAACCAGTGGCAGCACCAGGGGAAAGGCGGCAAGCGCCCGCAGCAGCGCCGAACCGCCGTGGGCATTGCGGCCGAGAACGAGGGCAGGGCGCAGGATGAGGTGAGGCAGGCCGCTTGCCGCCAGCGCCTCGTCGGCTCGCCGCTTGGTGGCGAGGAGGGGAAGATCGCTCGCGGCTCCCGCCGTCCTTGCCGATATCTGCACGATCAACGGGCGCGATGAGCCTTTTGCGGCGGAATAGAGCGCCAGCATCGCCTCTGCCTGCGTGGCCGACAGATCATCCGACAGGCCGTCCTGCAGGGCGCCGGCGCAATTGACGACGACATGCTGGTCCTTAAGGATCTCGTCCCAATCCGTCGCTTTCGTCATGCGCGAGAGATCTGCGCGTCGCCAGTCGATCGCTGGCTGTTTCAGGCGTGCACGCGTGGGATTGCGGCCGAGGCCAGTCACGGCGTGGCCGTCGGCAACGAGCCGGGCCGCGACGACGGAGCCTATGAAGCCGGTTGCGCCGAGAATCAGAATGTTCATGGCAGGAGATTAGCGGAAAAGCGTGAGTGGCATAGGAGGGCTTGGCGGGCGTGTGGTGTGTGATAGAACTAGCAGAGAGGACGTTTTTAGGGATGCGACACGCTGCCACGATTCCGCTTCTCCCCAGCGGGGAGAAGATGCCGGCAGGCAGATGAGGGGGGTGAGCGGCGAAGCCGTGAATGCGCTAAGCGCAAGCGAAGTGCAACAATGGCGGGTCTGCCGTGCAGCCCCCTCATCCGACCCTTCGGGCCACCGACCGGGGTCGAGCCACGGGTCTCGACCCGTCCTTCGGACCCCCGCTGGGGAGAAGAGGGAGCAAGCCGCCGATGCGGAAGTTGCCTATCTGCCGTTTGAGGAGGATTATGCTTTGCACAACGATCACGACGACCACAATCACGCCCACGGGCACGATCACGACAATCACTATTCCGACATGCAGGCGCGCGTGAAGGCGCTGGAAACGCTGCTGACGGAGAAGGGGCTGATCGATCCGGCGGCAATCGATGCGATCGTCGAGACCTACGAGACAAAGGTGGGACCGAGAAACGGCGCCCATGTCGTCGCCAGGGCCTGGAGCGATGCCGATTTCGCCGACTGGCTGAAGCGCGATGCGACGGCGGCCATCGCCAGCCTTGGTTATACCGGCCGACAGGGCGAGCATATGCGCGCCGTCTTCAACACGGCCGAGACCCATAATCTCGTCGTCTGCACGCTCTGCTCCTGTTATCCCTGGTCGGTGCTTGGCCTGCCGCCGGTCTGGTACAAGGCGCCGGCCTATCGCTCGCGCGCCGTCATCGATCCGCGTGGCGTGCTGGCCGAATTTGGGCTGACGCTGCCGGAGGACAAGAAGATCCGCGTGTGGGATTCGACGGCGGAGCTGCGTTACCTCGTCATTCCCGAACGGCCCGAAGGGACCGACGGAATGGACGAGCAGACGCTTGCGGATCTGGTGAGCCGCGATGCGATGATCGGCGCGGCCGTGGTCCGCCAGCCGGAGAGCGCCACATGAACGGACCGCACGATCTCGGCGGGCAGATGAGCTTTGGTCCCGTCGCGCCCGAACAGGACGAGCCCTATTTCCATGCCGAATGGGAAAAGCGGGCGCTCGGCATCACGCTTTCCTGCGGCGCGTTCGGCGCATGGACGATCGATGAAAGCCGGCATGCGCGGGAGAATATTCCGCCGGCTGATTATCTCGCTGCCAGCTACTACGAGATCTGGATCCGCGGCATCGACAAGTTGCTCGAACGGCACGGCTTTGCGACGCGCGCGGAATTGCTGTCCGGCCATGCGCAGCAGGCGGGGGCGGTTCCAAAACGCGTGCTGAAGGCGGACATGGTGCCCGGCGTTCTGGCAAAAGGCGGCCCTTGCGATCGTCCTGTCGAGACCGCGCCGCTCTTCGTGGTCGGCGAGACGGTGAAGACCAAGAATTTCAATCCGGTCACACATACGCGCCTGCCGCGTTATGCACGCGCCAGGACCGGAATGGTCGAGGCGGTGCAAGGCTCTTTCGTCTTTCCCGACGATAATGCCCATGGCAAAGGCGAGAACCCGCAATGGCTTTACACGGTGGTCTTCAGCGGCGGCGAGCTCTGGGGCGAGGGTGCCGATCCATCACTGACGGTATCGATCGATGCCTGGGAGAGCTATCTTGAGCCGGCATGAGATATCGCAGCTCTCGCAATCACCCGGGCTGCCGAGGTCGCCGGAGGGCGAGCCGGTTTTTCCCGAGCCATGGGCTGCCGAAGCTTTTGCCATGACCGTGCACCTGCATGCAAACGGCCTGTTCAGCTGGAGCGAATGGGCTGAGGTGCTTTCCGCGCAATTGCACAAGCCTGGCCGGGCCGAAGATGGCAGCGACTATTTTGATTGCTGGGTGGCGGCACTCTCCAAACTCATCGTCGACAACGGCATCGCCGATACGGAAACGATCCTGGCCCTGCAGCAGAGCTGGCAGCGGGCGGCAGAAGCGACGCCGCACGGCCGGCCGATCGAGCTCAGCAACGATCCCTCGCGCTGATCCTCACGACGGGAATTGTCGGTAGCACTCCTCAGCTACCTCCCGCAGCGTCTCGCGGGAGATTTCGCCGGTGACGGCGTAGCCGAGTTCGCCGTCGATCCAGTAGAAGGTCTCGAGATTGTCGGATGAGGCGAAGCGGAAACTGGTCGTGCGATTTTCCGTGTTGCGGCCGACCAGGACGGTCAGTCGCTCGCCGGCTTGGTTTTCATACATGAACATGGCGCCCGGCCTGCCATCGACCGGCAACAAGCGGCCGCCGACCAGCTTGAAGCCGAGCGACTGCAAATTCGGGATCTTGAGATTCTCTATCGCCAGGCGTTTGCCGAGCCAAGTGGCGAGATGGGCCTCCTCGTTGGCGAAGACTTCGACGGGGTGGCGAACCTCGGTGGCATAGACCATGAAGGCGGTCTCAGCCTGTTTCGGCAGGGTTTCGGAGGCGGCAAGCTGCAACTCCGGTTTTTCCAGAAGGGCCGGACCATAATGACCGCTGACGGCGCCGAGCGCGAAGACGAGGAGGGCGGCTGCGGCGATCGCCGCGCGTTTCCGCCCGGAAGAGATGCCACGCGGCGGCGAAACCAAGAGAGCGTCGGTTTCCTTTGTTTTTTCATAACCTGCAAATAGCGATCGGATGCCTGTATTCTGCGCCTGCCATTCGGCGACCATCGCCGCCTCGTCGGGATTGTCGGCCAGGAAGGCCTCGATGCGGGCGCGCGCCGTTTCCGGCAACTGGCCGTCGGCATAGGCGTGAAGGTCGGCTTCGGTGACGCTCGGATTGGTCTCGTTCATTTCGGTCTCCGAAGCGTAATGATGTTGTCGGCCTTCAATCGCTCGGCGACGCGCCGGCGGGCGCGCGACAGGCGGGACATGACGGTGCCGATGGGGATATCGAGCGCGTCTGCGACCTCGCCATACGTGTATCCCTCAATAACGACAAGCATCAGCACGGCGCGGTGTTCCTCCGAAAGGCTGTTCAGCGCATCGTCCAGCCGGGCGCGCTCCTGCGGATCGGCCGACACTTCAGGCGCGGCCAACTCAACTGCGGCGTCGAGTTCGACGAGGCTGTCGCGCGCCTTGCCGCGCCGGCCGTTGCGATAGAGATTGGTCATGATGGTCAGGACCCAGCCGCGCAGGTTGAGGCCGCGCCACTGGCCGCGGCGCGTGAGAACCTTCTCGACGCAATCCTGGAGCAGATCCTCGCCATCGGCATCCGAGCGCGTCAGGCTGCGCGAATAGCGCCTGAGCGAGGGCAGAAGGGCCAGGATCTGGCCCTCGAAGGTTTCGGGTACGGGTGTTTTCACGCCGGCAACTCGCTTGAGATCGAGATCTTGGCGATCAAGGCTTGGCGAGATCCCAGTTGCCGCCGACGCCATCGCCGGTGATGTCGCCCATCTTCTTGTCTTTGACCCAGAAATAGAGCGGCATGCCGTCCTTGGCCCATTGCTTCTTGCCATCCTTGCGCTCGATGATCGAATATGCACCATCTGCCTTGGCATCGGAAGCCGCCATCAGCGGAGGCCAGTTCTTGGCGCAATCGCCGTTGCAATTGGAAACGCCCTTCACGTCCTTCTTGAAGGTGTAGAGCGTCATGCCGTTTTCGCCTGCAAGCACCTTGCCCTTTTCGGATTCGACGGTCTTGACAGGAGGGGCGGCGAAAGCAGCGGTCGCGGCAAAGGCGGCGGCAGCCACGACGGACAGGAATTTCACGGATTTCATGATATCTCTCCTCAGATTGGGCACGCAATCTTGCGATACCTGAGATGAGACACGAGGCGCGGTGGTTTTATTCCAGACGCAGCAAAAGTTTTCACGGCGGGCGAGGTGGGCCGAAGCCGTTTCACCCGCGTATGTCCGGTCGGCGTTCGACACGGAGCCGATGGCGATCCTGGGCGGGCCTTCCGGCTGTCGAACCTGGTGCGTCCCAGTATCGAGGCGACACTTGCGATTTTGGCCTCGACCGCGGCGAATTCGACGTGATCGCAACGCTTGCCGTTCCGGACCGCCTTACCTGATGACCCCGACGGAGATGTATTCGGCGCTGATGATCTCGTCGAGTGTCATCGTTCAAGCAGCAAGACGCTGCTTTTGCAGGTCATTTACATCGGGCCGGTTTTCGGATATGATATGTCCTTAATTCTATTGGCAGAGCCAGCCATCACACGAGTTGCTGAATGATCCTGAAAAGCCAGGTCGAGTGGGCGCTTCACTGCTGCGCCATTCTCGCGGGCCTGCCAGAGGGCAGGTATCTTTCCACCAAGGCGCTCGCCGAGCTTCATGGCCTGCCGAAGGAATATCTCTCCAAGGCGCTGCAGAGCCTTTCGCAGGCGTCGCTGGTCGAGACCACGCTCGGGCCGAGCGGCGGCTACCGGCTTGCCCAGGCTTCGTCGGAGATCAATTTTCTTGAGATCGTTGAGGCGGTCGAGGGGAAGGCGCGCAGCTTCACCTGCACGAACATCCGGGAAAACAATCCCTGCCGGCCGGCCGGTTATTGCGACAGCAAGCCCTGCGCGGTCGCCCGCATCATGTGGGAAGCCGACGAAGCCTGGCGCGATACTCTGAGGCGCGTGCGGCTTTCCGATCTGGTCGGCACCTTGTCCGAGGAAGTGCCGGCCGACATTTGGCGGAGCACGTTCGAATGGGTGCTCAAGCGCGCCGGCTGAGCGGGGTACCGGTCTCTATGCCTTGAAGATAGTTCTGATGGCTTTCAGGATGGCATGGGCCCTGCGGGCATGTTCCGGGGGCAAGGAGGCGCTATTGCGGAATCGCTCGGCGCGGCTGGCGAGGTGGTCGGCGATTTCTTCCGCCAGCGCCGGACGTTCGCTTAGTAGCGGCGCGAAGGCCTCCTGATTGATCTCATAGGCGGTAACGGGGATCAGAGCCTCCAGGGTGCACACTTCCTGCATGCCGGCGAGCAGTCCGGTCTCGCCAAAAAAGTCGCCCGGCGCGAGCCGTCCGCGTTCCTCGCCTGCGTTCCTCGCCGCGATGATGCCGGCGCGCACCATCATCAGTGAGGGCAGCATTTCGCCCTCGCGCACGATGACGTCACCCTTGCGGAACTGTCGGACAGCCGTGATATCGGCGAGTTTTGCCTTTTCATCCGATGTCAGCATCGTAAAGACCGGAATGGCCTCGATCAGTTCGCGTGGTGTCACGCTGGGTGGGCGCGCGTCCTCTTCCGTCGGCAGGCCGGTCGTCACGATTGCGGCGCTGGCCGGAGCGGCGAGCAGCAGGCCGGCGGATTTGCAATGGCGGTAAACGAGATCGAGCACCTCGCTTCGCGCAATGGCGCGCCGGTTCGGGCTCGTCACCCTGAAATAGAGATCGATTTCCAGCGCAGCGGCATCAAGTCCCTTGAGCGCGACCACCGGCGGCGGCTCGCGCAAGATCGAATTGCAGCTTGCCAACGCCGCTTCCATAACGCGCTGGATCGCTTCGGGCATGCGCGTCGGTGCAACGCGGACGGTGAGAGTCAGCAGATGGGTTTCGTCTGGCCGGCTGATGTTGGTCAGTCCGAGCTTCGCCAAAAAACTGTTCGGCAGAACGACGACATTGTTGGCGCCGGTCAGGATGTGTGTGGCACGCCAATTGCTTTCGACGACGCGTCCCTCCGTGCCGTCGCTGAGAAGGATCCAGTCGCCGATGACATATGGCCGGCCGAGTGTCAGGGCGATGCCGGAGAACACGTCGGCGAGCGTATTCTGAAGCGCCAGACCGAGAATGATGGCGACCACGCCCGAGGTGGCAACGAGGGTTCCGATCGGCACGCCAAAGACGAAGGCCAGAACCGACAGAGCCATGCCGATATAGACGACGCCGATGACGAGATCCTGGAGCAGGCGGGCCTCCCGCGGATTGCCCTCCAGCACCAGATACAGCCTGATGAAACCGATGACGGCCCATGCCAGATGGATCCACCAGAGCGATTTTGCAATAATGACGAGCAAAGCCTGCGGATCTTCGGACTCATATCCTTGAAACCGGTGGGGTTCGATGCCGCTGACGACGAGGATCAGCGTCATCACCGCAAAGAAGAGGATCTGCACCACCAGCCGGGTCGTCGGCCGTTGGCGGGAAAGGAAGTACCAGACGGCGATACCGGCAAAGCCGACTGTTATCAGGGATATCAAAGGCTTGCCGAAGAGCACGTCGTGAATCATCTCTCAGTCTCCGGAATGGCGGGCGGCACATGATTCAGTATGTCGGCCGCCCGCGCAAGCATCGGCCGGCGCGAATGACCAGCGCATCGGCCCGAAAATCGGAATCAATTTTCGGGCCGATGCGGGGATTGAAAGTGTTACAGCCTTCTTTGCTCGTCTGGTAAGAGGCGCGGCGCTGCAAGACGGATCGTCAGTTCTTCAGCGGGTAGGTCAGCTCTTTCTGGCTGGTGTCGACGACGAAGACGGCGAGCAGGCGGGCGGGCTTGGTGTCGCTGCCGTTGGCGCTGACACCATGGCGGTCGCCCGGCATTTCGGAGAAGCTCTCTCCGGCCTGATAGACCTTGACCGGCCCATCATTGACCTGGCTGCGGATCGAGCCTTCGAGCACGGTGGCGTAGATGAAGGCCGTATCGGGATGGGTGTGGCCTTCGGAGAAGCCGCCCGGGCCATATTCGACCAACACACCCTTGATGCTTTTACCCGGTACGTTCGGAAGTTCGTGCTCATAGACGAGCGTGACCTTGGCAGCCTTGTTACCGTCCTCGGCGGCAGCGCCGGTGAACGCCAGGCAAGCAAGAGCGGCGGCGAGGAAATGTGATCTGATCATTGGAATCTCCACGGTTGATAGGGTTGAGCCGGGCGCAGCCGCGTGGCCGCGTCCTCAGGGCAAGTCGGATCACTTCGGCTGGGCGGACTTCGCAAACCACTGCTCGAAGGTGATCGAGCCGAGCCGCGGGTCGTTGTCGGAAACGAGCGACTGGTCGTTGAGTCTCGCGCCGAAATATTTCGCCTCGGCATCGGCCTCGACGGTGCGCGGGTCCTTCATGGCCTTCAAATACCGGGCGACGAGTTCGCTGAGGCGCGCCCGTTCCGGACCTGATATCTCGATCGTCGCATTAGCGGGCGATGCCAGAGCCACATCCGCCATGACGTCGGCGACGTCGTCGGAAACGATCGGCTGAATGTAGGCGGGCGACAGGCGGACAGTCTGGCCGACCGTGCCCGATTGCACGATGCCGGCAAGGAATTCCATGAACTGCGTCGAATGGACGATGGTGTAGGGAATTCCCGATGCCTTGATCAGTTTTTCCTGGGCGAGTTTGCCGCGGAAATAGCCGCTTTCCTGCAGACGCTCGGTGCCGACGACGGAGAGAGCGATATGATGCTTGACGCCGGCGAGTTTTTCGGCGGCGAGAAGATTGTGGCCCGAGGTCTCGAAGAATTCGAGCACGGCCTTGTCCTCGAAGGACGGCGAATTGGCGAGGTCGAGCACGACTTCGGCGCCTGAGAGCGCCTCCGCCAGTCCTTCTCCGGTGATCGTGTTGACGCCGGAGTTCGGTGAGGCGGCGATCACTTCGTGGCCGCGCTTGCGCAGGCGTTCGACAGTTTTCGAACCGATAAGGCCGGTTCCGCCGATGACAACGATTTTCATAACAGATCTCCGTTCGCTGCCGCGGCGCGGCAGCGTCAAAGGTGAATCTTCTCAATGAATTGCGCGGTTTAGTTCAGGCCGGCCTTATCGAGACCGTAGGCCTTGTCGGCCGAACCGGGTACGGTCTTGAAGCCGACATTGACGCGGTTCCAGGCGTTGATCGCCATGACGGCGAAAGTCAGGTCCGAGATTTCTTTCTCGGAAAGCTGGCCGCGCACCCGTTCGTAAATTTCGTCGGGAACGCCGCCTTCGGGCAGCTTGGTCAGTGCTTCGGTCCAGGCAAGGGCTGCGCGCTCGCGGGGGATGAACAGGTTCGATTCCCGCCAGATGGCGACGTGGTAGAGCCGCAGTTCCGTCTCGCCGTGGATCTTGGCCTGCTTCACATGCATGTCGAGGCAAAAGCCGCATCCATTGATCTGCGAGGCGCGGATCTCGACGAGGGCCTGCAGCTTCTCGTCGATCACGCTGCCCTTCAGCGCCATGCTGAATTCCATGAATTTCTTGAAAAGCTCGGGGGACTGCTGGGCGTAGTTCAGTCGCTGGGTCATGTAACTTCTCCTCTAATTAAGGATATTAAATATCCTTATGGATAGAGGATATCCTTAATTGCTGGACTGTAAAGCCATTCTCGCTTAGTCTGGCTGCATAAAGCCTATGCGCAAAAGTATGAGGGGCAGGGGATGGATATCGTTTCGGCATTGCGGACCTTTCAGCGCGTCGTGGAGACGGGGTCGTTCTCGGCGGCGGCGCACGATCTCGACGTGACGCAGCCGGCGGTCTCGCGACAGGTCGCAGCCCTCGAAGGCCATTTCGCCACCCGCCTCCTGCATCGCACGACGAGCGGCCTGTCGCTGACGGCAGAGGGGGAGCGGATGTTGCCGATGGCGCTGCGGATTCTCGAAGCGATTGAGGAGCTTGGCGATGCGGCCGGATCGGACGGCGCCATGGCCTCGGGAAAGGTCAGGCTCAGCGTTCCAGCACCACTCGGCCTCTATCTCAGCGAGCGGCTCGGCGATCTTCTCGCCGCCTATCCGAAGCTCTCGGTCGAACTCATCTTCAGGGAGCAGGGCTCGGATATGATCGAGGAGCGCCTGGATCTCGAAGTGCGCTTGGGCCAGGTCGCCGACAGCAGCCTCGTCTGCCGGCGGATCGGCTGGACGACCGCTTTCCTCGTTGCAGCTCCCGCCTATCTCGCGCGCAGGGCGGCTCCCCGCGCACCGAAGGAGATCAAGGACCATGAATGCCTGTGTTACAACAGGGCAGGCGAGGCCAATAGCTGGTCCTTCTCGAATGGCTCGGAAGACATATCGGTGCGGATCTCACCGCGGCTGACCGCCTGCAATGCCGTCGCCATTCACCGGGCAGCCCTTGCTGGAGCGGGTCTTGCGGTACTTTCGCACATCATCGCTATGCCCGATATCGCTGCCGGCCGGCTGGTCCCCGTAATGAAGGATTTCCAGCCGAGCCGGCTGCCGGTTACCGTCGTTTTTCCCTCGCGGCGCAACATGCCGCTGCGCGTCAAGACGGTTCTGAATTTTCTCACCGAGGCTATGGGGCAGGACCCGTCGATGTGCGCCAGTGGCGCGGACCGGCAGTGGAACTGATGATCGTCCGGCCGGGCGATTTGCCGTTTTCCGCCTTGCCTAAAGCCTGCGAATCCTGCCAAGTCCTGCGATCATGCAATTTGCGCCGCAACAAGATGAAGCCCTGAAGGCTGTTTCGAAATGGCTGAAGGAAGGGCGCTCGCCGCTCTTTCGCCTGTTCGGCTATGCCGGCACGGGAAAGACGACGCTTGCCAAGCATTTTGCCGAAAATGTCGATGGCGACGTGCTGTTTGCCGCCTTCACCGGCAAGGCGGCGCAGGTGCTGCGCTCGCGCGGCGCCTCGAACGCCCGGACGATCCATTCGCTGATCTACCGGCCGCGCGGCGAGGAGGCGGTGGAAGACGAGGAAACAGGCAAGACCTCGATCGCGCCGATGTTTTCGATCAACCGGCAAAGCCCGGTCGCCAAGGCGGCGCTGATCATCGTCGACGAATGCTCGATGGTGGACGAGGCGCTCGGCAAGGATCTGATGAGCTTCGGCACGCCAATCCTGGTGCTCGGCGATCCTGGCCAGCTGCCGCCGGTCACAGGCGGCGGCTACTTTACCAATCAGGAGCCGGACTACCTGCTCACCGATATCCACCGGCAGGCGCGCGACAATCCGATCATCAAGCTCGCCATGCAGGTGCGCGAAGGCAATGAAGTGATGTACGGCGATTACGGTACGGCCAAGGTGATCTCGAAAAACGAGGTGACGCAGCAACTGGTCCTCGATGCTGATCAGGTGCTCGTCGGCACCAATCGCACGCGGCGGCGCTACAATCAGCGCCTGCGCGAACTGAAAGGCTTCAATGCCGATTATCCCCAGACCGGCGACAAGCTCGTCTGCCTGCGGAACGATCCGGCCAAGGGCCTGCTCAACGGCTCGCTCTGGCAGGTGATGACCTCATCCAAGGAAACGACGAAGCCCGGCATCAATCTGCTTGTCCGTCCTGAAGACGATGACATGGACCGGGGGGCTGCCAAGATCAAGCTGCTGAAACAGGCCTTCGAGGATGTCGAGGGTGAGATCCCCTGGAACACTCGCAAGCGCTATGACGAGTTCGACTACGGCTATGCGCTGACCGTTCACAAGGCGCAGGGTTCGCAATGGAATGATGTCGTGCTCTTCGACGAGAGCTGGGCGTTTCGCGATACCCGGGAACGCTGGCTTTACACTGCGATCACGCGCGCGGCGGAGACGCTGACGATCGTTCGCTGACCCGATCTCGCCCGTGATCTCGATCACATCCGTGATCCCGGTCGCACCCGCGACCAGATCGCATCTGCTGATCGGACAGAGGAAAGAGGAGACGGTGGCGGCCGTCGGGGCGTGATTCAGGCCTGCACGATGCCGAGCAGAACTGCCTTGGCGATGGCCTGGAAGCGGTTGTTGGCGCGGAATTTCAGGATGATTCCGGCTTCCAGGTCACGGGTTTCGTCATGTTTCAGGTCGAGCGCCCGGGCGATGCGCTGGGTGGAGTAGCCTTCTGCCATCAGTTCCAGGCAACGCCGCTCCTGCGCGGTCAGGCTTGCGCTGTCCTGGTTGTCGTTCAGCGGCGGATCCTCGATGCTGCCGTCGAAATCAAGGAGGTCACCGACCTGCTGGAGCTGGCGGTGCAGCGTCGACATCTCGGCCGTCAGCTCGCGCTTGCGCACCTGCAGGGCCTCGCGGAACATCGCTTCGGCCGTTTCCTGCGAATCGGCGTTGCGGAGTTCGTCCATCAGTTCCTGGATGACGGCGATCGGCATGCCGGTTTCGCGGCAGACTGTAATGACGGCCATGCGCATCACGTCGTCCTGGCCGTAGACCCGCATCAGGCCGATGCGATTGGCTGAAATCAACCCTTTCTCTTCATAGAAATGCAGTGTCCTGTGTGTGACGCCGAATGCGTTTGCCATGTCGGCAATGGGCACGGGACCGTCCGGTAGATCCGGCGGTAGCGCGGCCGAAGGCAGGAACCGGTATTTCGACCGGGCCTCCGAAGCGATACCGGCGGTGGCAAACAGGCGTTTGGAACCGTCTGGCATGAACCCTCCTGGGGCATGTTGTTGCACCTCATGCGGCTTTGCCAGTTGCTTCCCATGCGCGGCGAGTGGGGTTTCCTCTAGGCGTTCTTCTCAGTGGGAAAGAAGCAGTACGCGGCGTACTCTACGCGATACGATGTCCACGTTATGCGTGAACGATCTCTTTTATAAGTGCTAAAAATAATCTCTTTTAAATGGGATAGCAACTTTACCGGCATATTTTGCCGGGTTCTTGGGTGTGTTGCACAAAAACATGTGCTGCGCTGCGGGATCTCGCCATCCTCTTCAAAGGTGACGGGATTTACTGTCTGCGGTAAGCGTGCGGCAAATGCTCAGCGTAATTTCGATGCCCATCAGCGATCGGCATCGCATCCATTTGTGAATCTCGTTGGCCATCGCGGAGCACTTGGCTTAAAAGCAGGTCTCCCATTTCCGTGACCGATGGATCTCGCCATGCCCGCCAAGCTCTCCGTGAACCTCAACGCCGTCGCCATGCTGCGCAACCGGCGCGATCTGCCCTGGCCGAGCGTCGAAGCGCTCGGGCGCATCGCACTCGCGTCCGGCGCCAGCGGCCTGACGGTGCATCCGCGCCCCGACCAGCGGCACGTCCGCTTCTCCGACCTGCCTGTCATCCGCAACCTGATAGACGACGAATTCCCCAAGGCCGAGTTCAATATCGAGGGTTATCCCACAGAGGATTTTTTCGAACTCTGCGCAGGCGCGGCACCCGAGCAGGTGACGCTGGTGCCTGACGATCCCGCGCAGGCGACCTCCGATCACGGCTGGGATTTCCGCAAGCACCGGGCGTTCCTGACCGATGCCGTCGCGCGGCTGAAGACGATGGGATGCCGGGTGTCGTTGTTTGCCGACGGTGACGGGGACGCACAGGCGGTTGAGATCGCCAAGGCCGTCGGCGCCGATCGGATCGAACTCTATACCGGCCCCTACGGCGGTTGCTTCGACGCGCCGGAGCGGGCGGCCCCGATCCTGGAAGCGCTTGGACGGACGGCGGATGCAGCCCTCACAATCGGCCTTGCCGTCAATGCTGGTCACGATCTGACGGTCGAAAACCTGCCGGCGCTGGTCAGGCGCATTCCCCGGCTTGCCGAGGTCTCGATCGGCCATGGTCTGACCGCCGATGCGCTGGAATATGGCATGGCGGAAACGGTACGGCGCTTCTGCCGGGCCTGCGGGCAGGCGGTTTGAGAGAGGCGAAGAGTCTCCAGGCTCAACAACTTAGGTGTGGTAGATTCCTATGACAGGTGCAGAAGAAAGCGGTCACTCACCTGGTTCAATCTCTCCGCGTCCGACCCAAGAGATGGCAAGGCGCCGCTACACGTCTCTTCTCCCCGGCGGGGAGAAGGTGCTGGCAGGCGGTTGAGGGGGTGAGCGGCGAAGGCCGCGAATGCGCTGAGCGCCAGCGAAGGGCGATAGATAGGGCGTGCCGTGCGGCCCCCTCATCCGACCCTTCGGGCCACCTTCTCCCCGCTGGGGAGAAGAGGGAGCCAAGCAAGGACTTCAATCATTCTATAGGATAGCCCCTCTCAAGTCTGCCCGCTTTGACGCAAGTGGCACGGCGCGTCTGCTCTAAACGACTCATCTGAAATGAAGAAGTTTTCGAGTCCAAAGTTCGGTCGCTCTGCGTCCCTGCGCCAAGCGCAGGGACGCAGCAGACTCAATGCGCGCTTGAAGCCGTCAGCGCCGCCTTGTGTTCCACGAAGAAATCTTTCAGCGGCTGCGGCTGTTTGCCGGTCAGCTTGGTGAAGTCTTCGGTGACGATGTCGAAATTGCCGGCGCGGGTGTTGGCGTCGGCAGAAACCAGCATGTCGGCGACAAAACCGGGGAGGCCGGCGCCGCGCATGCCCTGGCCGAGTTGTTCGTCATTGACGTCGATCACTTCGAGCGGCTTGCCGGCGACGTCGGAAACGATGGCGGCGATCTGCCGGCTGTCCAGCGACTGCGTGCCGGTCACCGTATAGGTGGCGCTCTCGGATGTGCCGGAGGCAAGGGCCGCGGCGATCGCCAGGGCGCAGTCGTCACGCGAGATGGTCGAGATCTTGCCGTCGCCCGTGGCGCTGTACCATTTGCCGCCCTGCAGGTTGTGCGGCATGCCGTGCAGGTAGTTGTCGTGATACCAGGCGTCGCGGATGATCGTATGGGCGACACCGCTTGCCTTGATGGCGTTTTCGCTGCCGAGATGATCGGGCGCGAAGGTGACGAGCGAATTGTCCGGCGCCGGCATCGAGGTATAGGCGATGTGCTTGACGCCTGATTTGACTGCTGCCGCGACGGCACCCTTGTGCTGGGCGAGACGCTTGCCGGGGGTGTCGAGCGCATCGGTGCTGATAATCAACAGTCGATCGACGCCGGCGAAAGCCGTCTCCAGGCTTGCCGCATCGTCGAAATCGGCCTTGCGGATAACGACGCCCTTGTTTTCCAGATCGGAAAGCTTTTCCGGCTGGCGCGTTGCCGCGACGATGTTGCCTGGAGCGACCTTGTAGGTCTCGATGAGGTGATGGATGACACGCTGGCCGAGCTGTCCGGCGGCGCCGGTGACCAGGATGGTTTCGCTCATACGTCGGGTTCCTTCTATGTTTCAGAGGCGGTCTCAAAAAGAGAGTAACACTAGAATAGGAATTGACTTCGCGGTGTAAAGGAGGCAGTTTTTCGGCTGTACGTTACTAAAAGGGAACCAGCAGATGAGTGGCGCAGTCCTCAGTCTGAAGAACAGGATGCCGGGGACGCGGCGCGAGATCGATCTTGCCGGTCTTGATTTCGGCAATTGCCCGGTCAGGGACATGATGCAGCAGATCGGCGGCAAATGGTCGACTCTGCTGCTCGATGTGCTGGCGGATCGGCCTTATCGATTCGGCGAGTTGCGGCGGATGATACCCGATATTTCGCAACGCATGCTGACGCAGACGCTGCGCGACCTGCAGAGAGACGGTTACATCCACCGCGAGGTTTTCCCGACCAAGCCGCCGAGTGTGGAATATTCGATGACCGAACTCGGCCGCTCGCTGTACCAGACGCTGGCGCAACTGTTGAACTGGGCGGAAGCGAACCATGATGCCGTTCGCGCCGCCCGTTCTCAGTTCGATTCCGTCGACAAATAGGCCGGCTTCTTACTCGCCGCGTCCTTCCGTCAGGAACAGCAGGAAGGCCAGCGCCGGGAAGCAGAAGCCGATCCAGGCCGTCATCGTCCAGCCGCCGGTCGCATAGGCCCAGCCGCCGAGTGCTGAGCCCAGGGCGCCGCCGGCAAAGAAGGTCGCCATGAACAAGCCGTTGAGCCGGCTGCGGTGTTCCGGGTTCAGCGCATAGATGGCGCGCTGGCCGCAGACGAGATTGGTGGTCACGCCGAAATCGAGGAGGATCGCCGCTGCCGTCAAAAGCAGCAGAGCGGTGAGCGAGCCGTCTGCGGCGAAATGGCTGATCAGGAAGGCGGCCATGCCGAGCAGCATGGCGAGCGTCGAGGCGATCTTTGTCATGCCGCGGTCGGCAAGCCTGCCGGCGATCGGCGAGGCGACGGCGCCGGCAGCACCTGCGAGGGCGAAGAGGGCAATGCCGTTCTGCGTCAGGCCGAAGGCCGGGCTTGCAAGCAGCAGCGGCGTCGTCGTCCAGAACAGGCTGAAGGCACCGAACATGCCGGCCTGATAGAGCGCCCGGCGCTGCAGCACGCGCGAGGTGAGCGCCAGATGGCCCATAGAAGCGAGCAACTCGCCATAACGCAGCTTCGTCTTCGGCACGCGAACCGGCAGGTTGATGCGCAAGACGACGGCGAGCACGAGCATGAGCGCTGCGGTGACGTAGTAGACCATGTGCCAGGAGGAGGCCTCGGCGACGAAGCTTGCGAAGGGGCGGGCGAGCATGATGCCGCAGAGCAGGCCGCTCATGACATTGCCGACGACCTGGCCGCGCGTGGCATCCGGCGCCATGTTGGCAGCGAAAGGAACCAGGACCTGAACTGCGACAGATGAAAGACCGATAGAGAGCGAAGCGACGAGGAAGGCCGCGGGCGTCGACGACAGCGCCGCGCCGATGAGCGCGACAGCGGAGACGGCGATCAGCATCAACACCAGACGGCGGTTTTCGGTGAGATCGCCGAGCGGCACGATCAGCAGCAGGCCGAGGCCGTAGCCGATCTGCGTTAACGTGACGATCAGGCCGGTGGCGGCAGGCGTGAAGCCGAGATCGGCACTGATCGGGCCGGCCAGCGGCTGGCCGTAATAGAGATTGGCGGCCACCAGCCCGCAGGCGGCGGCGAAAAGGAAGGTTAGCCAAGGGGATAGCGCCCTGGGAATGGCCCTATCCGGCGTGGTGGCTGAAATGCTCATCAGAAACTCCGGTATTCAAAGATTGAAAGGATTGAATGCAAAAATGCTGGCTGCGGCCACCCGATCCTTGACCGAATACCGGTATTTCTCTCGTCCACGATGTGGACTGTTCAGGTCACGAGCTTCATCGCGGCCTCGGCCGCGGACAGCATCTCTTCCCTGCTGCGTCCTGTTTTGCCGATGACGCGCAGGCCCTTGGTAAAGCAGAGGAAGGCGAGGGCGGCGGCATCGGGGTCTACCGTCTTCGGAATGCTGCCGTCTGTCTGGCCGATGCGGATGAGATCGGCCATCAGCTTTTCGTCCGCGGTAAAGGCAGTCACGACGTGGGCAGCGGCTTCCTCGTCAAGCAGGGCGAAGTCGTTGGCGCCGCCGACAACGAGACAGCCTTTGCGGCCGGCCTCGCCATAGGAGACCTCGGCATAATACATCACCATCTGGAAGACCTTCTCGCGACCGGTCTTCGCAGACGCGATCATCGCTTCCAGGCGCCGTCGGCCAAGTTTTCGATAATGGGCGAAAGCAGCCAGAAAGATGCCGCGCTTATCCTTGAATGCCTTGTAGATGCTCCCCGAAGCAAGGCCCATTGCTTCGGTCAACTCGCTGATGGAGGCGGCGTGATAGCCGCGTTCGGAAAAGACGCGGAGCGCCGCATCCAGTGCTGCGTCCATATCGAACTCGCGCGGACGGCCACGGCTGCGGGTCTTTGCTTCTGGTGTGAGATTGGCAACGGTCATGGCGCCTAATTAGGGAATGAACATTTCCAAATCAAGTGAAATTTCTGCGACGCAGCAAATTCAGAGATCGAGCACCCAGTTCTGGCCGTTCGCTTCAGGGCCGAACATGCGATGTCTCTCCTCGGAGACAAGACGGAATCCCGCCTTGACGTAGATGGCGCGGGCGGTCTCCAGCATATCGTTGGTCCAGAGCGAAAGCTCGCGGTAGCCCTTCTGTTTTGAGAAGCGGATGCATTCGTCGACCAGCAGCTTGCCGAGACCGAGGCCGCGGGCTGATTTGTCGACGTAGAGCAGGCGGAGCTTGGCGACGCCGTCGCCGCCATTGGTGACGAGGACCGAACCGGCATTGACGCCGCCGCGCTCGGCGATCCAGCAATATTCTTTGACCGGATCGAAATTGGCGAGGAATTTGCCGGCGACCTCGGCGACCAGCGCCTCGAAGCGCAGATCCCAGCCATATTCCTCGGCATAGAAGCGGCCCTGGCTCTGGACGATCCAGCCGATATCGCCGGACCGGTGAGCGCGGATGATTGCCGGCGCAGGTTTTGCCGCCGGGTCGAGCAGGGCGCGAATCGTGCACATGGCGGAGACGGCCGCCTCCGGCTCGCCGCTCGCCAGGCGGTCGAAACGGGCGGCGATCTGCGCATTGGAGCGCCGGCCGAGTTCCTCGAACGTCTCGCGTCCCTGGTCGGTGACAATGATGACCTGGCTGCGAAGATCGGCCGGATCGGGGCTGGTCTCGATCAACCCCTCGGCGCGGAAACGCTTGAGAATGCGGCTGAGATAGGCCGGGTCGAGCTGCAGGTCGCGGACAAGTGCGGCGGCGCTGACGCCATCATGCGAGCCGAGCTCGAAGAGGATGCGGGCATCGGTCAGCGTGAAGGGGGTGTCGAGATAGGCCTTGTTCAAGAGGCCGAGGAAGTTCGTATAGAACCGGTTGAAATCGCGAGCGGTTTCGATGAGCGATAGGCTAGACATGATGATCTCCAAATGGAGATCCTGGTCAGACTGCTGACGAACCGTGTGCTCTTCACTCGGCGTCATCCTCGGCCTTGTGCCGAGGATCTGCTGCACCGGCTGCAGATGCTCGGGACAAGCCCGAGCATGACGAAAGAGCAGTTGGTCGACTTTGTCAGCGGCCCGGCAAAGATCTCCAGACGAAGATCTTGTCTGACATTTATTGGACTGAGTCAACTAATTTGACGATATCAGGCGGCTTCCTCTTCTGTTGTCTCGTCCATTCCCAGCGCGAAATCGACAGCCGCCCGCGCATGGATCGCTGTGGTGTCGAAGCCCGGCAGCGGCAAATGGTCGGGGTCGAGGATCAGGCAGATCTCGGTGCAGCCGAGGATGATGCTGTCGGCGCCGTTATCAACGGCGCGAGCGATGACATCGAACAGTTTTTGACGCGAACTGTCGAGCACCTTGCCGGCGCAGAGTTCGTTGAAGATAATATCGTGCACGGTCGTACGGTCGCTGGCATCAGGCACCATGATATCAACACCAAGGCTCTTCATGCGATCGCTGTAGAAGCCGTGCTCCATCGTGTAGCGGGTGGCAAGCAGCAGCGGGCGCTTGCGGCCGCTCGCATGCAGCGATTTTGCCGTCTCGTCGATGATGTGGATCAGCGGCACGGAGATCTTGGCTGCGACCTTGTCGGCGATCAGGTGCATGGTGTTGGTGCAGATGAGGATGCAGCGGGCCCCAGCGATCTGCAGGCGCAACGCCACGTCGCCGAGGCGCGAGGAGGCCATATCCCAGTCGCCGGCCTTCTGGAGCGCGACGATCTCTTCGAAATTGACCGAATGCAGGATGAGTTCAGCCGAGGCGAGGCCACCCTTGCGGTCGCGCACCATCTCGTTGACGAGGCGGTAATAGACCGCCGAACTTTCGAAACTCATGCCACCGATCAGTCCGATCATTTCCATTTCTTCACGCTCCCATGCTTCTCAACTGTCGGGAATGATGCCGCGATTCCGGCGCGACGTGTTTGCGTTGTTTGTCATCTCAGTGAAATACGTGATACCATTTTGCGTGGATTTACGAGTTTATGCAAAAATTCGGCGAGAGGTTCAGTCTAGACACATGCTTGACGATCGCGATAGGCGCATTCTCGACATGCTGCAGAAGGATGCAGGCATATCCGTGACCGATCTTGCCGAGCGTGTGGCGCTTTCGGTTTCGGCCTGCTCCCGGCGCATCCAGCGGCTGGAGGAGAGCGGCCATATCGCCCGGCGCATCGTCGTGCTCGATCGGGAAAAGATGGGCGTGCCGACGACGCTCTTCGCACTGGTCAAGACGGCGCACCATTCCGATGAATGGACGGAGACCTTCCGCCGGATCATCGGCGACATCCCCGAAATCGTCGAAGCGCACCGCCTGACCGGCAACCATGATTACATCCTGAAGATCGTGCTGCCGCGCGTCGAGCATTACGACGTGATCTATAAGCAGATCGTGCGTAAGCTCGAACTCTTCGATGTCTCGGCGTCGATCTCGATGGAAGAATTGAAACATGGAATGGCGATACCCGTAGGGTATGCCGATTGAGTCGGCTCCACCGACCGGGATGCAGGGCAGGCATGCCGAAACGGCAGTTGCAACCATCGCGGCGAAGGCCACATTGGCTTTGAGCGAAAATGGCGCAAAGGGGTAGGTCATGAGCGATCATCATGTCGTCGTTGTCGGCGGTGGTTTCGGCGGGTTGCAGCTCGTCAACGGGTTGAAGAGTGCCGGCGTCAAGATTACGCTGGTCGACCGGCGCAATCACCATCTCTTCCAGCCGCTGCTCTATCAGGTGGCGACCACCATTCTCTCCACCTCGGAGATCGCCTGGCCGATCCGCCGCCTCTATGCCGACCGGCCTGACGTGACGGTGCTGCTCGGAGAGGTCACCGACGTGGACAGCGGTGCGAAGACGGTTTCCTTACGCAACGGCATAACTCTTGGTTACGATACGCTGGTGCTGGCGACCGGGGCGACGCATGCCTATTTCGGCCATGACGAATGGGAGCCGGTGGCGCCCGGCCTGAAGACGCTGGAGGATGCGACGACGATCCGCCGGCGCGTGCTGCTCGCCTTCGAGCGAGCGGAGATGGAGAGCGATCCCGCTGCACGCGACGCGCTGCTGACCTTCACCATCGTCGGGGCCGGGCCGACCGGCGTCGAGTTGGCCGGCATCATTGCCGAGCTCGCGCATTTCACGTTGCCCAAGGAGTTCCGCAACATCGACACGCGCAAGACCCGCGTCGTGCTGGTCGAGGCCGGCCCGCGGGTGCTGCCGACCTTCGCCGAGGAGCTTTCGGCCTATGCGCAGAAGGCGCTGGAAAAACTCGGGGTCGAGATCCATCTCGGCAAGCCGGTGACCGAATGCAACGCCCACGGCGTGAAGATCAGCGAGACCTTCGTTGCCAGCCGGACGATCGTCTGGGCAGCCGGCGTCACCGCCTCGCCGGCGGCAAGGTGGCTCGACGTTGCGGCCGACCGGGCGGGCCGCGTCGTGGTCGAGAAGGATCTGAGCGCGCCGGGGCTGCCCGACGTCTTCGTCGTCGGCGATACCGCATCGGTCATGCGCGAGGACGGCAAACCGGTGCCGGGCATTGCGCCGGCCGCCAAACAGCAGGGCGGATACGTCGCCAAGGTGATCCGCGCCCGCATATCCGGCAAACCGGCGCCGGCGCCCTTCCGCTACTGGCATCAGGGCAGCCTGGCGACGATCGGCAAGAGTGCTGCGATCATCGATTTCGGCCGGATCAAGCTGAAGGGCTGGCTCGCCTGGTGGATCTGGGGCCTTGCCCATATCTACTTCCTGATTGGCACTCGCTCGCGCTTCTCCGTCGCCTGGAGCTGGCTGTGGATCTATCTGAGCGGCCAGCACAGCGCCCGGCTGATCACCCAGCGGGAGACGATGCGGGAGGAGGGATAAAGCCCTTCTTCGGGTCATGTTCGGGACAGCAGGAGAAGGCGTGCCGCGGGGCACCCCCCTCTGCCCTGCCGGGCATCTCCCCCACAAGTGGGGAGATCACAAGTGGCGAAACCGTCCCGTCTCTCTAACGTTTCACCCAGCTTTGACGTCAGTTGTTTGGGGAAGCCGGCGACCCTAGCTAATCTCCCCACCTGTGGGGAGATGCCCGGCAGGGCAGAGGGGGGCGGTCACGGCACGCCGTTCCATGAAACCAGCCACGAGCGCGCCCACGCGTGAACGTGATACGCCCAAGCTTGACATATCTCCGCACACGCCCTTAGCATTCCGCCCGCGTCTCCCCACCGCTGGGGGTTACGCATCCAGCCGTCGCCATCAGCAGGTAGAGGTTCCAATGCGCCGATTCACTTCTCACGAAAATCACATTCGAAATTCTGAGAAGTTGGTGGTTCATGCGCACTTTGAATCTGGGCATCCTCGCCCACGTGGATGCAGGCAAGACTAGCCTTACCGAAAGACTGCTTTTTGACGCCGGCGTCATCGACAAGCTTGGCAGCGTTGATGCCGGCAATACACAGACGGACACTCTCGAGCTCGAACGGCAACGCGGCATCACGATCAGGGCCGCGGTGGTGTCGTTCACGGTCGGCGACAGAATCGTCAATCTCATCGACACGCCCGGTCACCCGGATTTCGTCGCCGAGGTCGAGCGGGTGCTCGGGTTGCTGGATGCCGCGGTCGTCGTTGTTTCGGCGGTCGAAGGCGTGCAGGCCCAGACGCGGGTGCTGGTGCGGGCGTTGCGGCGGCTTGGCGTTCCCTTCATCTTCTTCGTCAACAAGGTCGATCGTCTCGGCGCGCGATATCAAGAGGTTGTCGAGGCCCTTGCCGTGCAGCTGGCGGTCCGCCCCATCGCCATGTCTTCGGTCATCGATGCGGGAGCCAAGCTTGTCCGGGTGGAGACGCTTGCTCTGGCAGACGAGCCACTCCTTTCGGTGCTCTGCGAGACCCTCGGGGACAACGACGAGGCGCTGCTCGATGACTATGTACTCGCTGCCGATTGGCTGACGGAGGAAAGGCTCGGGCGCGGCTTAGCCGATCAGGTGGCGAGCGGCCTAGTGCATCCCGTCTTCGCGGGAGCCGCGATGACCGGCGTCGGCATCCCCGCCCTGGCATCGGCCATTGCGACGATCCTGCCCGGGCGTCGCCCCAATCCGGATGGTCCGGTTGCGGGCAAGATCTTCAAGATCGAACGCGGCTGGGGCGGGGAAAAGCTCTCCTACATCTACCTGGCCTCAGGCACGGTGCGGCTACGGCAATATCTGGACCTGCCCAGAGGCCCGGAACGGGTGACCGCGATCGAGGTTTTCGAGGCCGGCCGGGTTCATGGCGCCGAGAGCCTCCGCGCCGGGCAGATCGCGCGCATCAGCGGCCTTGCCGGTGCCCGCATCGGGGATGCGGTGGGCGGAGATCTCACGGGCGGGCGGGCTCATTTCGCGTCGCCTACGCTCGAAACCCGGGTTCTGGCCCGCCGGCCTTCCGCCAAGGCGGCGCTCTGGCTGGCGCTGAACCAGATGGCCGAACAGGATCCCTTGATCAATCTGCGCCGGAACGAAGAGACCGACGAAGTCTTCGTGTCGCTCTACGGCGAGGTGCAGAAGGAGGTTATCCAATCGACCCTGCTGACGGATTTCGGCCTTGAGGCAAGGTTCGAGGAAAGCACTGTCATCCTGGTCGAGAGGCCAGTCGGCACCGGGGCCGGCCTGCAGGTCCTCTTCAAGGAGCCCAATCCCTTCCTGGCAACCGTCGGCCTGCGCGTCGAGCCGCGCCTCGCGGGGCGGGCAACAGCTTTGCGCTCGAAGTGGATGTCGGCCAGATGCCTGTAGCCTTCTATCGAGCGGTCGAGGAGACCGTGTTCGAAACCCTGAAACAGGGAATTTTCGGCTGGCAGGTCATCGATTGCCACGTGGCGATGACGGCAGCTCGGCACAGCTCGCCTGCAAGCACTGCCGCCGATTTCCGGCAGCTCACGCCTTGGGTGCTGGCAGATGCACTGTCGGCTGCGCAAACTGTCCTCTGCGAGCCGATCGACCGCTTTCATCTTGAAGCGCCCGCGGAGAGCTTGAGCGGTGTGCTCACTTTGCTTGCGAAATCGGCAGCGGCGATGATGGATTCGGCGATCGCCGATGGCGTCGCCCGGCTCGAGGGCACCGTGGCGTCTCAGGTGATCCAAAGCGTTCAGCAGCAATTGCCGGGCCTGACGAGCGGGGCGGGGATAATGGAAACCTCTTTTGATCACTACGCTCCGGTTACCGGCCAGCCTCGTTTACGTGTGCGCTCCGGCCCCGATCCGTTTAACGGTGCCGAATATCTGCTGCGTCTGCGGGGTGTCCCCATTTGAGTACAGCCCTGATCTGGAGGTGGTTCGGCAGTGTATAGTGAGCGTTGATGCAGGGTTATTCCCTCGCCAAATGTCTTCGTATCGAATAATGGTAGCTCGCTGGCTTCGAATAGAGCGTGAGATTTTTGCATGACAAGTGACGTAGCAGCTGAGGGAAAGCATCGTTTCTGGATGCTCGATCTGTTGCGTGGGGCATCTGCAATACTCGTACTCGTTTATCATTCCAGCAATGCGTTTCCCGTTGCTTATGCTGCTGTCGATCTTTTCTTCATGTTAAGCGGATTCGTTTTGTCGGAAAAGTACGGCGAGAGCCTGTTACAGACGGGCGGCCGCCGAGATTTCATCAGTCACCGCATTGCCCGGCTGTATCCCGTCTACCTCGCCTGCACATTGCTGGGCGCTGTTTCGGTTTTCCCATTGATTGGCCATCTCGAAAACTGGAGCATCAACGCTTTTGCCGTTTCCTCCGTTACCAGCCTGCTCATGCTTCCGGCGCCGTCTGACACCGTCCTCGGCATCCTGCCCTTAAACGGACCGGCATGGTCGTTGTTTTTTGAAGTCGTGGCCAACGTGGTCTTTCTTTTTACTGCGGCGCGTCTCCGAGTGGCTGTTTTCATCGTCGCGATGTCAGCGCCAGCCTTCGTCGTTGCTTTATGGCACTTTCGGTACCCGCCGGGCTCCGTCTGGGGCGATATTCTCGGAGGCTTTCCACGGGTGCTGGTATCTTTTTACGGCGGCGTACTTATCAGTCATCTTTGGCGACGAGGCTTCCGCATCAGGCTTGCCGCCTCGGCCAGTTTGATTCTGGTGGCCGCGCTCACGGCGCTTTATTCGGGGTTCATCCTCACCGAGAGGAAATACTATCTGCTCCTGGTATTTATCGCTCACCCCATGATCATCTGGTTCGGCTTGGGGCTGGCGAGAAACGCGCGGCTCGAACGCTTCGCCACCTGGATGGGTGAAATTTCCTACCCGCTCTACCTCGCGCACGTACCGCTACTGATCTTGCTCGCAACGTTCGGAGTGGATGATTGTTTTGCGCTGCGCAATTATCTCGGGCTCGGAAATACCTCGTGGGGTGGCGAATGCAGCCGAGACGCTATTTCCTTGGCCGTGTTCCTCTTGCCGCTGTCATTATTGACGGCGCACCTCATCGCCATCTCGATCCAGTCGCCCGGCCGCAAGTTTTGGCTTCGCTGGAGGCCGATCTAGTCGCCTGTCCGGCGGCGGCTCCCGAAGGAGCCGCCGCCCATTCTTCAGGCCGCCAGCGAGGCGATGTCGATGACGAAGCGGTAGCGGACGTCGCTTTTCAGGACGCGTTCATAGGCTTCGTTGACCTGCTGGATGTTGATCTTCTCGATCTCGGAGACAATGTTGTGCTCGCCGCAGAAGTCGAGCATTTCCTGGGTTTCCTTGATCGAACCGATCATCGAGCCTGATATGCTCTTGCGGCCGGGGATGATCGAGAAGGCATGCACGGGGATCGGGTTTTCCGGGGCGCCGACCACCACGAAGGAACCATCCACCTTCAGCAGGCCGAGATAGGCATTCCAGTCGATCTCGGCGCTGACGGTGCAGATGATCAAGTCGAAAGTCCCGGCGAGCTTCGTGAATGTTTCCGGGTCGTTGGTGGCGTAATATTCCTTGGCGCCGAGCTTCAGCCCATCTTCCTTCTTGGAAAGGCTCTGGGAGAGAACGGTGATATCAGCGCCCATGGCGGCGCCGAGCTTGACGCCCATGTGGCCGAGGCCGCCCATGCCGACGATCGCAACCTTCTTGCCGGGGCCGGCATTCCAGTGGCGCAACGGCGAGTAGAGCGTGATGCCGGCGCAGAGCAGGGGCGCGGAGGCATCGAGGGGCAGATTGTCCGGAATGGACATGACATAGCCTTCCCGAACGACGATCGAGTCGGAATAGCCGCCCTGGGTGCGTGTCTTCCGGTCGGCTTCGAAGTCATTGTAGGTGCCGGCGAGCCCCGGCATATACTGTTCCCGATCAAGGTCGCGCTCGGCGCAGCCGATGCAGGAATCAACGAAGCAGCCGACGCCGACGCGATCGCCGACCTTGAATTTGGTCACATCGGAACCGACGGCCGAGACGATGCCGGCGATCTCATGGCCCGGCACGATCGGATAGACGGCGTTCTTCCATTCGTTGCGGACAGTGTGGATGTCCGAGTGGCAGATGCCGGCAAACTTGATGTCGATAACGACGTCGTCGGGGTTCGGGTTGCGGCGTTCGAAGGTGAAAGGGGTCAGCGGCTTGGAAGCGTCGGTCGCGGCGTAGCCTCTTGCAATAGGCATGGGAACCATCCTTTTCGATTGTGGTGGGGGTTGAAAGAGATGGTGGACTATTGCCCGGAACGGCGGCAGAGAGTTAGAGCGATCCTCTCAGCTTTTTGCACGATCCTGCAAAAGTGAGGCGCCGGCCTGTTTGTGAAATGGCGAAGGCACTCTAGATAAGAGCGGTATCGCCGGCGTCAGACAATTGACAGAAAGAGTTGCCGCATGACTTTGCCCTTCAGCCCCTATCAGGAAATTGTCGATATCGCGATGCGCTTCGCGGCTGGTGACGGCGAGTTTGCGACTGATATCGGCAATCTTCACATCAGCCGTCGGTCCAAGCCCAGCGATCCGCTGCACAGCAGCTACCGGCCCTGTTTTGCCTTTGTCCTGCAGGGCGCCAAGAGCTTGCGCCTCGGCACGGAACTTATCAGCTACGGGACTGGTGACTATCTGCTGACCTCGCTCGACCTGCCGGTCGCCTGGCGCGTCACGGAGGCAAGCCCTGAGGTTCCGCATCTCTGCCTGGGACTGGCAATCGACTCGGAAAAACTGCTGGAATTGCTCAGCCGGATCGATATTCCGCGCCCAGCCGCCGATACTGACGGACAGCGCGGGATGGCGGTGAACGTCGCTCCACCGGAGCTCCTGGATGCTGCCGTCCGCTTGCTGCGCTTGCTCGATCGTCCAGGCGACATTCCTGCCATGGCGCCGCTGATCGAGCAGGAAATCCTCTACCGGGTGCTGACCGGGCCGGATGGCGCGCGGCTGATCAATATTGCCACTGCAGACAGCCACAGCAACAGGGTCGCGCGCGCCGTCGCATGGCTGAAGGAGAATTTCGCGCGGCCACTGCGCATCGAAGACCTTGCCGACCGCGTCAGCATGAGCGTGTCGTCCTTCCATCATCACTTTAAATCGGTCACGGCGATGACGCCGGTGCAGTATCAGAAGCAGCTTCGCCTGCACGAGGCACGCCGGCTGATGCTGGTGGAGCGCCTCGATGCGGGCACGGCCGGCCACCGCGTCGGTTATCAAAGCCCGTCGCAGTTCAGCCGCGAATACAGCCGCCTCTACGGCGCCTCGCCGGCCCGCGATGTCGACGGCGCCCGCGAGGTCATGGCGGCGGAATAGCGCGCCGCGCGGCCGACAGCGTCCGGTCGGGAGAACCGACGGCCCGCTGGCTGCGGGGAGGTCGGCCTGTGACTTGGCATCGTTAAAAGATGTTTGACCTTTCCACGCTAGTCTGGCGCCAAACATCCAGCAGGCCCCGATGTCCGCATGACGCCAGTACCATTTCTTTCCATCGTCGCGCCTTGTTATAACGAGGAAGAGGGCCTGCGTGAATTCTGCCGCCGCGCCGCCGCCGCGGCTTATAGCGTTGCCGGCGATGCCTTCGAGCTCATTCTCGTCGATGACGGCTCGTCCGACCGCACCTGGGAGATCATTTCCGACCTGGCGGCTGATGTGCCGCAGGTGCTCGGTATTCGTCTTCTGCGCAATCATGGCCACCAGCTGGCATCGACGGCGGGTCTTGCCGTGTCGCGGGGCGAGCGCGTGCTTTTGATCGATGCCGATCTTCAGGATCCGCCAGAGCTGCTTTTGATGATGATGCCGATCATGGAGCGCGGCGCCGACGTTGTTTACGGCCAGCGTACGCGCCGCCAGGGCGAAAGCTGGTTCAAACTCGCCTCCGCTTCGCTTTTCTATCGCGCCCTTTCCAGGCTCGCTTCCGTGACTATCCCACGCGATACCGGTGATTTCCGGCTGATGCGCCGGCGTGTCGTCGATATCCTGCTGGCGATGCCGGAGCGCGATCGCTTTATCCGTGGCATGGTTAGCTGGATCGGCGGCAAGCAGGTCGCGCTCCCCTACGAGCGTGACGCCCGTTTTGCCGGCACGACGAAATATCCGTTGCGCAAGATGATCAATTTTGCCCTGGATGCGATCACCAGCTTTTCAACGACACCACTGCGCATCAGCACATGGCTTGGCATGATCAGCGCCGGCGTCGCGATCGCGTTGCTCGTCTACACCTTCATTCGCTGGCTGCAGGGCGAGACGGTGACCGGCTGGTCGTCGATCATGGCCGCGGTCAGCGCGTTCAGCGCTATCCAGCTGATCTGTATCGGCATCATCGGCGAGTATCTCGGCCGACTGGTTCAGGAGAGCAAGAAGCGGCCGATGTTCATGGTCGAGACGATCGTGCGCGGCGGTGAACATGCAGAACTGTCGGTCGCTTTCTCGGAGATGAGCGCCAGCGACAGGCGCACGGCGCTGGATGCGGCCTTTGCATCCGAAGAGCCGCCGCGCTCGCAAAAGAACAGCCGGATCGGATAATGGACCGGATTGCCGCTCCTGCCTTGGCCGCAGCCGGGCCTGAGAAATTGATTGCCAGACAGGACTCCACCGTTGCGATCGTCGCTTTCGTCGGACTTGCCGCGGCTTTGGTTCTCCTTTTTCCCTTTCCGCCAATTCTCGATTACCCCAATCATTACGCCCGTATCTGGCTCTTTTCGGGCGGGATCGGCGAGCAGCCGTTTCCTGAGATCTATGCGGTCGACTGGAACCGCACCTTCACCAATGTCGGGATCGATCTTTTGGCCACTTGGCTGGGGCCGCTTGTCGGTGCCGACAGGCTTGCGCGGGCTTTGCTTTTCCTGGCGATCGTGCTGCCGCCACTGGGCGCGATCTGTCTGCACCGCACGCTTTTCGGCGGCCGGCACCACTGGCAGACCGCCATGCTATCGCTTAGCTGGTGCGCCACCATGATCGGCGGCTTCATCAATTTCCAGGTCGGCCTCGGCATGGCGCTCGCCTTCGCATGCGTCGACCTCCGGCTGCAGGGCAAAAATCCCGCCCTGGTCCTTGCCTGGCGGCTCGCCGCCGCACTGCTGCTCACGGTGATGCACCTCTTCTCGCTCGGCTTCTATATGGCGATCGTCTGCGGCCTCGAATTTTCCTGGCGCATAGACATAGTGCGATCGAAGGCGGGTCTGCTCAGGCTCGCCAGCCGGTTGGCGCTGGCGCTTGGCGCCTGCGTCCTGCCGCTGCTGGCGCTCTATCTCCGTGCACCAGCCTTGCCCAACGCCGGTGGCAATGGCCTTGCCCTTGCCTGGAACGACGGCGTCGTCCTGATCGTCATGAATCTGCTCTCCGCCATTACCACCTATGTCCCGACGGTGGATGTCGTGCTGGTTCTGCCGCTGATGCTGATCTGCACGCGTGCCGCACGCGCGGGCGACATTCGCATGCATGCCGGGCTTGCCGTCGCCGCCGGCGGCCTGCTGCTTCTGTCCTGTGTTTCGCCTCGCCACATGCTCGGCACCGGGTGGATCAGTTGGCGCTTTCCGATCATGACGGCGCTCGTCGCCATGGCGATGGTGTGCCCCTTCGCCAATCTCGAGCGCCGGCAGGCACTGTTACTGGCGCTCATCATCAATCTCGCGGTCTTCGGCCGTACCGGCTGGATCGGCTGGAACTGGTGGCTGGCACAGAAGGACGTCGCTGCCGTCGAGACTGTGCTGAAAAAGCTGCCGGCCGGTGCAGCCGTTCTGCCTCTGGAGCATGACTCCGAGACGGTGAGCGGCTTTGCCTACTCCAGCCGGTATTTTTTCATGAGAGAGGAAACTTTCTGGCACCTGCCGACGCTTGCTGTGCCCTTCTCGCATGCCTTCGTGCCGACGCTCTTCACCGCAAAAGGCAAGCAGCCGCTATCGGTTCTGCCGCCATGGTCTGAGATCGCGGTTCCCGAGGGTAATCTGCTGTCGATCGGCGTGCTTTCATGCCCGGCAATGATGCAGGAATACAAGGGTTTTACGCCCTATCTGTCGGATTGGCGCAGTCGTTTCGATTTCATCCTCGTCGCCAATGCCGATCTCTCCGACCGCTACGTCGGCACCTTCATGCCTGCGGGCCTGACGCTGATCGAGGATGCGGGTTTCGCGAAGCTTTACGCGATCGACAAGGCGATTCCGGCAGAGCCTCCCTCGATTCCCACCGGTTGCGCCGGGGCTTCATAGGTCGGGGCTCTTCGGGGACCGATTGCCTCCGGCGATTGGCGCATGATCGCGGCCGCCATCTGGTCTTCGGGTGATGGGATTGGTCAGCCGGGGAATTTCAGGGCCCTGTCGGCACGGCATTTGGCGAGCTTTAGCTGGCGGAAGGAGAGGATGCGCGTGATGCGGTCCTTGCCATCCGTTTCCACACTCACGCAGGCGCAGGCATAGCCGTAAGTACCGTTGGTTCTGATATAATCATGTTCGGAGATGTCGGGGATCAGCTCCATGCCTTCGACCTCGCCGGCATCGTCGCCCTGGGTCATGATCGTCCAGGTGTTTTCCGCGTCCTCCAGCCACCAGTTGGCGGGCGTCGGATTCTCGATCCAGCCGCAGCGGGTCTCGGCGGCCCGCGCATTGGCTGCGACGACAAGAGCTGCAATCATGACCGCGGCGGCTATTTGGTATTTCATCGGCTTTTCCTCATCGCCGGATTTTAATTGTTGATCGCGATGATCGCCCAATGGCTCGCCTCGCAGCTGTTGTCCTCACAGACCGCGCCCATCCAGACGGCGCCGCCGGCCAGCATGACGCCGTCGCTATTGACGAAGAGATCCTCGTATTGCTGGCGCCCGACGGCGCGGCGCGTTCCCGGCGTCACGAGATCGTCGAAATTGTCGATGAAATCCTCAGCGTTCTCGACATCGTAGGTCTCGCCGTTGGCCTTGACCGTCAGCGGGTATTCGGCAAGGCCGGCGATGGTCTCGGCGTCGCCTGAGCGCATCGCCTTGACAAGCTGGCGCAGCGGCCGGTCGAAGCCCGCGGCATCGCCGTGCAGTTCCTCGATGCGGTTATAGACGTCGCTGTCGGACTGCGCGAAAGCGCCTGAGCCGCCAAGGAGAATTGCTCCGAGTAGGAGAAGAGCTGCAGACAGGCGTGACATCGAAGGCTCCGGGCAAATGGTATAGCGCGACATTATGCGATCGCCGAGGATTCGCGCCTATCCAATTCTGGTGTTTCATCGCGGTTTCCCCTATTAAAAAATCCATCAGGACTTCTTGACGAGCTGATCGGTTTATCGCATAAGTCTCACGAACCGTACCGTACGGTACGTATATGGGAGCCATGATCGTGTCCGTCGATACCGCAGAGCCGAGCGAATTTTCGCCGCGCCAGAACGCCGTTCTGGAGCAGGCGTTGCAGTTGCTCGTCGATGGCGGCGAGAAGGCGCTGACGACTTCGGGTGTGGCGCGCGCCGCCAATTGTTCGAAGGAAAGCCTCTATAAATGGTTCGGTGATCGCGACGGGCTGCTGTCTGCGATGATCGCCTACCAGGCGAGCAAGGTGCGCACCTTCGAGCGCAACGGCGAGCGGCTGACGGCGGCGAGCCTGCACGACCATGTCGTCATTTTTGCGCGTGACTTGCTGGAAGTGCTCGCCGGCGACGTCTCGCTGGCGCTGAACCGGCTGGCGATCGGCCAGTCGAACCGCGACGGCTCGAAACTCGGCAAGCTGCTGCTCGAGCGCGGCCGCCGCCAGATCGACCGGCGCGCCATGGCGCTGATCGATGCCGGGAAGCGGGCAGGGCTCCTGCGTTTTTCCGATGCCGACGAGGCTTATCACACGCTTTACGGCCTTGTTGTTTCCGACCTGCATGTGCGCATGCTGCTCGGCGAACCGGGCCTCAAGGATACCGCACGCCAGGCGGAGAGGGCGGTCACCGCCTTCCTCAGGCTCTATGGCACGGACAAGGTTCTGGCGGAGATGCCGGTTCTCGGCTGATTCCGCTTTAATGACAGTCAACAAGACAAGCAAAGGGAAGGAACTTCAAATGCGCGTCTATTACGATCGTGATGCCGATCTCAACCTCATCAAGGCCAAGAAGGTCGCCATCATCGGCTACGGTTCGCAGGGCCGTGCCCATGCGCTGAACCTCAAGGACAGCGGCGCCCAGAACGTCGTTATCGCACTCAAGGCCGGTTCGCCCACAGTCAAGAAGGCCGAAGCCGACGGCTTCAAGGTCATGACGGTTGCCGAAGCTGCCGCCTGGGCAGACCTGATGATGATGGCCACCCCGGACGAACTGCAGGCCGACATCTATAAGGCTGACATCGCCGGCAACATCCGTGACGGTGCGGCAATCGCCTTCGCTCACGGCCTCAACGTTCATTTCGGCCTCATCGAGCCGAAGGCTTCGGTCGACGTCGTCATGATCGCACCGAAGGGCCCGGGCCACACGGTCCGCGGCGAATACCAGAAGGGCGGCGGCGTTCCTTGCCTCGTTGCCGTTCACCAGAACGCGTCCGGCAATGCGCTTGAACTGGCGCTCTCCTACGCCTGCGGTGTCGGCGGCGGCCGTTCCGGCATCATCGAAACCAACTTCCGCGAAGAGTGCGAAACCGACCTCTTCGGCGAACAGGTCGTTCTCTGCGGCGGTCTGGTCGAGCTCATCCGCGCTGGTTTCGAAACGCTAGTTGAAGCCGGTTACGCGCCTGAGATGGCCTATTTCGAGTGCCTGCACGAAGTGAAGCTCATCGTCGACCTGATCTATGAAGGCGGCATCGCCAACATGAACTACTCGATCTCCAACACGGCCGAATGGGGCGAATACGTCTCCGGTCCGCGCATCATCACCGCCGAGACCAAGGCCGAGATGAAGCGTGTCCTCAAGGACATCCAGACCGGCAAGTTCACGTCCGATTGGATGCAGGAATACCGCGCCGGCGGCTCGCGCTTCAAGGGCATCCGCCGCCTGAACGACAGCCACCAGATCGAGGAAGTCGGCGCCAAGCTGCGCGGCATGATGCCTTGGATCGGTAAGAACAAACTGGTCGACAAGTCGGTCAACTAAGCGGTCCTGTGACATAAAATAGGAAGGTCGGAGTGAAAGCTCCGGCCTCCAGACTGCTGATAACCCACGGCTGAGCTGGGGGTTATCTACTTCATCGCGACATGCAGAAGAAACGGCTCCCGAACAGGCGGCAATCGCGCACCGGCTGGTCACGTCACGCCGCGAGAGGTTCCGCTGACGGTTCGATGCGAATTGGCGCTCTCAGGAGAACTTCTCGTCGCGGACCAAGAGGCGAGCGTCGGTTTGTTGGGAACGGAACTGGAACTGAACGGTTATCGGAGGGTATTCGATCTGCTTCAGGGACCAAATGCTTAAGGTCGGGATTCTTACCTTTCATCGCTGCATAAACTACGGCTCCTATTGGCAGGCACGCTGTCTAGCCGAAGGCCTCGCGTCCATGGGAGTCGAAGCCGTTCTCCTGGAACACATGTCCGATCGCGTGAACCGCGCCGAATGGCAATGCGCGCTGCAACCGCTGCTTCCTGTTGCAACGCCGAAGGAAGACCACCCGCTCTACAAAGCGAAGATCCGGAAATTCTTTCACTCCTTTGCCAGCTTACCTCTTTCATCGCCTTTTCCCTTGGAGAATCCGGCCGCAATGGACGAGTTTTCGCTCGTCGTCGTCGGCAGCGACGAGGTGTGGAACCTTCGCCATCCCTGGTATGGCGGGTATGCAGTGTTTTATGGTGAGGGCCTGCGATGCGGGCGCACTATCTCCTATGCCGCGACATTTGGAAGTCTGGCATCGTCGGAGCGGCTGGAGGGTTGGGCGGAAAAGTTGCGAAAGTTTTCTCATATTTCAGTCCGGGATCTCCATTCGGAGCGGATCATCCGCGAGACGTTGGGACGGGAGCCAGAACTCGTTCTCGACCCGTGTCTGCAATTTCCGCAGATGAAGACTGCGAGCAGAGATGACGGGGATGCGGCATCTTATATAGCCGTTTACGGGCACAGTTTTCCAACCTGGTTCCAAAATGCGGTGCGCCGGTGGGCAGGAGATCGGGGCTATCCGCTCGTCAGCATCGGCTATCGGAACGATTGGGCCGACGAGCAATGGATCGATGCCGGGCCGGAGGACTTCGCCAGGTTCATATCCGACGCTAAGGCTGTCGTGACGAACTTCTTTCATGGGTGCGTGTTTTCGCTTGTCAACGAAAAGCCGTTTGCATGCGTCCTCTCCGATTATCGCTCCAACAAGATTCGCGATCTGATGCAGCTTGTCCGCGCCGAGCATCATGTCCTCACCGAGGATACGATTCCATCGCATCTAGATGTTATTCTTGATAACCCACTTCCCGTGGCTATCTCGCAACAAATAACTTCCTTGCGTGATAGATCCACCGCCTATCTCAGCCATGCCTTGCAATAGCTCCCAGCAGCAGGATCATCTCACTGCGGGCATCGGCCCCGGGGATATTGCGGCCTCCGGCCTCTGCATCGGCTGCGGCTCCTGCGTCGCAAAGTCAGCGCGGCCTGATGTGCGCATGGGACTCGACCGATACGGGCAGATGAAGCCCACAGCCCCACGGACTTGGTTGCAGGGCGGTGATGAAGAGTTTGCCCGAATTTGCCCGTTTTCGCCAATGGCTCGCGACGAGGACGAATTGGCGGCCGAATATTTTCCCCGCGCGGAAAACCAAGACCCTCTACTGGGTCGTTTCGAGGCTGCTTTTGTCGGCCATGTCGAGGAAGGGGAATACCGTTCGAAGGGCAGTTCCGGGGGCATGGTCACCTGGGTGGCTGCGGAGCTGCTGCGCCTGGGGCTGGTTGACGGTGTGGCTCACGTCAAGGAGAGCGATGATCCGCAGTTGGAAGGGCGCCTGTTTCATTATTCGCTGTCACGCAATCTGCAGGAACTTCAGGCCGGCGCCAAATCTCGATATTATCCAGTCGAACTTTCCGGAGTGCTTCAGTCCATTCGCGAGGCGCCCGGCCGGTATGCCGTGGTTGGTATTCCCTGTTTCATCAAGGCGGTGCGACTAGCCTGTGCCGATGACCCAATATTGAAGGAGCGCATTGCCTTCACGCTTGGGCTGTTTTGCGGCCATATGAAAAGCGCGCGCATGGCTGAAAGCTTCGCGTGGCAGATGGGTGAGGATATCAGAAAGGTTAAACGGCTCGACTACAGGATAAAGTCCCCGGATCGACCTGCGAATTGGTATCGGACGCAACTGACACTCGAAAACGGAGATACGCGTGCCCAAGACTGGTGGCATCTGGCCGATGGGGACTGGGGGGCGGGCTTTTTTCAGAATTCCGCCTGCAATTTCTGCGACGACGTCGTCGCAGAAACGGCGGATATCGCTTTCGGGGATGCCTGGAAGGAGCCCTATTCCTCGGATGGACGAGGGACGAATGTGGTTATCGTCCGCTCAAAAGCACTTCTGGATGCGATCCTTGCGGGGATAGATGACAAGAGGATCGCACTGTCTCACGTCGACGCCGATTTTGTTGTAGCGACGCAAGCTGCGGGATTCCGTCAGCGTCGCGAGGGCCTCTCATTCCGTTTGACCTGGCCACGTAAGGGTATGCGCCCGCGCAAACGTGTCCGTGCCGGCAGCCATAGTCTGTCTTCGCAGCGCAAGGCGGTCTACATCATGCGCTACTGGATCAGCTTTTGGAGTCACCGGGTGTTTTCAATCGCCCGTTTCCTGCACAGCCCCAGACTTTACATCCTGTGGGCTCGTGCGGCCTTGGCATGCTATCAGGGGGTGGCTTATTCCCGAGGGCCGATCGGCAGGATAGCCCGGAGCCTGGGTTTAGCCGGCTCCGAGGGACGCACGTGATTCGAGGCCCAGCAATCGGGCAGCTGACTTGGCAACACGTGACATATGTCCGCTTTCCTGGCGCGGTGCGTAGCGCTCAACCATTTCCTCGCAGAACCCGGCAAATTCTTCGGGCACCAGAGGCGGACTCGTATGGTGCGGCGCGATACCTCTATGCTCGGGCGTGAAGCAGAATGTCGCCGTTACGTCGAAGTCTTCGAGGGCACGCATCTGCCGGTCGAACCAATCGAGGGCATTGGGCCGGAATCGGTCAGCCCAGGAAAGCCCGGTGCGCACAGATTTTACTCCCAAGCGCTTCATCCAGGCGGCGGCTTCATCCAGCCGCGGGTCTTCGAAGTGGAACCATTGCACCAGCCCGAAATCCGGCGTGTGTTTGGCAAACTCCTCAAGCGCCGGTTTGGGCGTTCCGTCTTCACGCAGAATGCCCATATAGTAGTGCCGGTAATAGGAGGAGCCTTCGGCTTCGCGATGACGGGTGGTTGCCTCCCATGATCGGGGGAGGTCGTAGAGGCTGTACCATTGCAAGCGCTCGACTTTACCCTTGAGCAACTCGGCAGTTCGTTGCAAACCCCACAACTGCACTTCCTCGGCGCCGAATGTCGAGACACCCACTTCGCTGACCCAGATCGGCAGATCGGTGACAGCGCGAATTTCGTTGATCTTCTCCGGCCACTCATGGATCTGCCAGAGGTTCCAGTCGAGCGGGAATCCATGCAGCGCGACGGCATCGAGGTGATCGAGTACGCCGTAATTTTTCATGCGGCTGATGAAGAGGGGGTCGATTGGAGATATCCCGCCGAGTACCTTCGTCAGTTCCGGATTCTTGGCTCCGATGGCATCGGCGGCGAGGATTGCCATTTGCGCAAATAGGCTCCATTCAGGATCGATTTCCGGATCCCAGTGCGATTTGTTGTTCGGCTCGTTCCAGATCATTGCAGCTTCGATCATTTGACTTCCCCGGGCAGGATTTAACGAACGGGTTATAAGGTCACTTCGTTGAGCGTCATCACTTTTGCACCCCAGTCACCGATCACAACTGTCGTGACGGAGGCGGGCGCAATATCAAATCTGGGCCAAGCATCGATCGGCAATCCTAGGACGTGACTCACACCCGCCTTGATGACATCGGCATGAGAGACCAAAGCTATTCGGTTTTTGTCACCGCCGCTGGCCAAAGTCTCCATTAGGCCGAAGATCCGAGTTTGAACGTCCAGCATCGTCTCGCCTCCTGGCGTGCGGGTGAGGCTACGTGTGGTATTCCAGCGCCGCCACAGAGGATCGTCATTAAGGACTTCGAACGTCTTTCCGGACCAGTCGCCGAAATTCACCTCGTCCAAAGCATTATCTGTTTGCGGTAGAGACAGACCACAGGCCGATGCGATACCTTCTGCCGTCTCCCGTGTACGTTCGCGCGGGCTGGTGTAGATCTCAGTGATGTCCTCGCGGCGCAGCCTCTGCCCGAGACGCTGAACTTGCGAGCGGCCGGCTTCGCCAAGCGAAATCCCGGCCGTACAGCCGGCCAGGAAATTCCCGACATTGTCGTGGGCGGCGTGGCGGACCAGGAAGAACGTTACCGTCATTCCGCGGCCCCGCGCAAAACATCCTCCAGGTCATCGATGAAATCCTGCGTTCGCCGGCGGGCCTCGTAATCAGTGAACTGCTGCGGCGGCGATTTCATGAAATAGCTCGACGGCCCTGTCAGGGCTCCGCCAACGCCTCGGTCGAGGGCCAATTTCGCGCAGCGTATCGCATCGATGACCACGCCAGCGGAATTGGGGGAGTCCCACACCTCAAGCTTGAGCTCTGCGTTGAGCGGCACGCCGCCGAAAGTGGTGCCTTCAAGCCTGATATAAGCCCATTTCCGATCGGTGAGCCAAGGGACATGGTCGCTCGGTCCGACATGTACATCGTCTGCTGGAAGCGGAATATCCAATTGGCTGGTGACCGACTGGGTTTTGGAGATCTTCTTCGATTCCAGCCGCTCGCGCTCCAGCATATTGAGAAAATCGGTGTTTCCGCCGAAATTGAGCTGATAGGTGCGGTCCACACGGACGCCCCGCTCGCGGAAGAGATTGACGAGCATTCTGTGGACGATCGTTGCTCCCACCTGGCTCTTGATATCGTCGCCGATGATCGGCAGCTTTCGGGCAGCGAACTTCTGCTGCCATTCCGGTTTGGAGGCTATGAATACCGGAATGCAATTGATAAAGGCGCAACCTCCCGCCAGCGCCTGTTCGGCGTACCACTTCGTTGCCTCTTCCGAGCCAACGGGAAGATAGGAAATTAGCACTTCCGTCTGGCTTTGCCTGAGGATTTCCGCCACGTTCGTTGAAGGCTCGGTCGATTCCTCGATCCGATCCTGAAGATACTTCCCTATCCCGTCCATCGTCCTCCCGCGTCTCACCTCCACGCCAATCGGAGCGACATCTGCAAAACGGTGAGTGTTGTTCGGCTCGGCGTAGATCGCTTCCGCGACATCCCGCCCTACCTTTGAAGCGGCAACATCGAAGGCGCAGGATATCTCAATATCGTGCACGTGATAGCCGCCGAGATCAGTATGCATGAGGCCTGGAACCGGCTCGTTTTCCCGGGCGTTATCATAGTATGTAAGTCCTTGAACCAATGACGAGGCGCAATTGCCAACTCCCACCAATCCAACGCGAATGGATTTCGAACGCATGGTTCCCTCCAGGGGCTGCTTTCTGAGGCATCTACAAAGCTAACAAGCGGGAGCCGCAACGGTTCCCGGTTCTTCCGATTTTTTCAATTGCGACTAACGATCATCCAGCCAGTTCGGGCAGGCAACGTGGCAAAGAGGAGGACCGGATGCTGGTCTATGGCGATGTCGAGCACATCGAGAGCGCAGCAGCAGTGCGCGCATCGATCAGAGGATTGATGATGGCGTGTATCGAAATGCAGCCAAGCCGTCAGCGCCACGAAACTCTAGTCCAGGCGTTCATCCTGACCGGAGAATTGGTCCAGGCACTGGCCGATCTAGAATTTGGGAAAAAAGGCGCCGACGATGTGTCCGAGCTTCAGGACGCCGGCGCGAAACTTTTGCTCATGCAGGCGCGGGAGGTCATGCAGTCGTGGCGAGACGGATTTGGCGGGATTTTGTCCTTTCCAAAAGATTGGACAGCCAAACTCGAATCTTTGGACAGCACCGATCCGGTAAGGATGAAGCGGGCAGAGGGCTACGCCTTTTATGCTTTGTATCCCGAGAGCTATATCGAAGCGGCTTCGATCTCGAAACTAACGCCTCAGACGGTCGTCATCGGGATACGGAGCATCGGGACCGGACTGGCGGCCATGGTTTCCGCAGCCTTGGGTGCCGAGCCTGCCTATTCGCTGCGGCCGACGGGCCACCCGTTCGAGCGGCAGGTAAATGCTACGCCCGATTTTTCCAAGCGCATCCTTGCCCATCCCGATACCGATTTTGCTATCGTCGATGAGGGGCCGGGGCTATCGGGGAGTTCGTTCGGCTGTGTCGGGGACTGGTTGCAGGCGAATGGCGTGGCGTCCGGTCGGCTTCACTTTTTCCCAAGTCACGCCGGTGAGCCGGGTCCGCATGCGAGCAAGACGCATCTGACCCGTTGGCGAGACCGGCCACGCCATGTCGTCAGCTTCGATGATCTTACTCTGAAGGCCCAAGACCCAAAACATCGGCTGCACACATGGGCGGCCGATGTCGTCGGAGTTGCGAGATCGTCGTGGCGGGATCTGTCCGGTGGCGCATGGCGCGGCGTTCGGTATCGCGATCCTTCGCATTGGCCGCCGAGCCACATGCAGATGGAAAAACGCAAGTTCCTGATGGAAGCCGAAGGAGAAGCCTGGCACGTCAAGTTTGCCGGGCTTTGCGGGAGCGACGTGGACAAGGCGCGCAGAGGCTCTTTGCTGAGCGAAGCCGGCTTTATTCCGAGGATTGCCGGCACCTGTTACGGATTCATCATCGAAGAATGGATAGATGGAACGCCCCTCGACAATAGCGGTGTAGGCAGGCGCCACATGGTGGATCACCTCGGACGTTATCTTGGTTTTCGGGCCCGTCACCTCCCGGCACGAAACGGCGGCGCGCCGATCCAGAAACTTTGCGAAATGGCAATTTTCAATATCGCGGAAGCGGCAGGATCGAACACAGCAGAAATATTGAGGCGCGCAATAGGCATGCCCGAGCGGCTAGCCGGACGATTGCGACGGGTCGATACGGACAACCGGCTTCACCCATGGGAATGGCTGACGAGCACCACCGGGCGGATCATAAAGACGGATGCGCTCGACCACAATGCGGCCCATGATCTGATTGGGTGCCAGGACATCGCCTGGGACGTCGTGGGTGCTTGCGTGGAGTTCGAACTGTCGAGCAAGGAGCGCGAACGTCTTGCCGATCTCGTCGCTCGGCAAGCGGATTGCGACTTGCGCGACGATGTACTCAGGTTTTTTGAGGCTTGTTATCTCGGTTTTCAGATAGGACTGTGGTCGCAGGCTAGGGGCAGCGTCGACTGCGCCGAGACAGCGCGAATTGAACGCACCATCAAACGTTACCTGGACCGCCTGCCCCAATTGATCGATATTTGACTGCAGAAGCGGTTTGGACCTGAATTTCTTCAGCAAAGTGCCGGAGGCGGTTCCGCCATGGGATGGCGCGTCCCATGTTCCACCAGATAAACTTCCCGTTCCGGATTTGCACGAATGACAAACCCAGTGCTTCTCAGCATCGCTTCGACCGCCGCCTTGTTCGGAATGAACCAATTGGTGGGGTCGCCGGCGTAACGTTCTTCCACGAAATAAAGCTTCGGAAAGCCGCGCTGCTCAAATATTGTCGCGTCGGAGAAGTCGTAATTTTCCTCGAGTGCCGCGACTTCCTCTTCACCCCGCTGCATGCATTGAAACAGCATCTTTCCGCCGACAACATGCTCATGCAGAAGGTCGAGTGCCAGTAGCGGATGCCGCAGGTGATAAAGGACACCCATGAAAAGGACCAGGTCAAATCTCTCCCTGAGTTTTTCCACCTCGTACACCGACATCAGCTTGAACTCGATATCCTCACCTGTCTCTCTGGCTGCGAACTCAGCTTGCCTGAGATAATGCGGGTCGGAATCGATTCCGACGACCCGCCCGGCATTTCTTCTTTTCATTTCAAGCGAGTAGAACCCGGCGTTGCAGCCGATGTCCAGAACGCTGCATCCGTTGAGATCTTCAGGCACAACCTGCTGAAAGTGTGCCCATTTGAAGGACGGATAGTCACCGAGGAAATGATCCGGCGCGGTTTGAACGCCGTTAATTCGCAGATTGTGAAACCATGGCCTCAGGGCTGCGATGTCGCTTTCCAGTCGAGCTTTCTCATTCATTCCTTACTCCAATCCGCAGCGTCGATCATTCCTTAGAATGCGCCGCCGAGATGTGTGTTCGGTTGCGCTTGAATTTTCTAACAGCCGACCGTATCTGCTCAACGGACCGAGGGCCGATCCCCGAGAGTTTGAGAAGTTCGGCGTTCTTCATGTCTGCCAATTGGCTCATTCGGTGAATTCCGCTTCTGGCGAGCGAACGGGCAATCCATCCTGGGAGACAGGTGGTCAACAAGAGATCTTTGGTATCTCCCCGTCCAATCCTCGTCCGCTTTTGAGATACCTGCGGCATGTTCAGCTATAGCCGGCTTCGTCAGATTGTGATCGAACCCCCTTGATGGTTTTCGGTTCCCGCTGAAGAAGAAAAATCCGACGATCGTGCGCGAGTTTCTCGATGTCTCAGCCGACACGAAACGACTGGGAGCCAACACACTCAAGGAGAAGGGTTTGTTCTCTATTGACGGAGGGGGAGCGGCGTTTTCACCTGAAATCGCGACGGCGCCAAGAACTGCGTGCCGAACGTAGGGCGGAAGCTCTGGCCTTTATCGTTGCGCGCCCACCACGAGCCAGCGGGTCGGCTTGCCGTCATAGCCGCCGCCGTCGCTTTCGCTGATGGCGATATTCCGCCAGCCGCCCTTCGTCAAAAGCTCCGACAGCCATTCGGCTGAGGGGTAGTTGTAATAACGACCGAAGCCGTCATGGCCTTCCGCATCGCCTGCCTTGAATGTCGCGTGAATGATGCCGCCCGTCCTCAGGGCACGCCGGATGCGGGCGAAGACGGCGGGCAGCTCGGGCCTCGGGACGTGGAGAAGGCTTGCCTGTGCCCAGACTCCGTCGAAGGCGCTATCGGCGTCGAGCTCTTGGAACAACATGACCCTGATCGGCCTGCCGATCAGCACTTCGGCCTTTCTTGCAAGCTCGGCCGAGCCATCCGTCGGCGTCACGTCGAAACCGTGCGCCAGCATGTAGGCGCTGTCCTGCCCGCCGCCGCAGCCGAGTTCGAGGATGGCCGCACCCGGCGCAAGCCCAGCGAGAAAGGCATCGAGCTGCTGCTTTGGCAGGCCGCGCGCCCGGTTGGCGTAGGTCTCGGCATTTTCCTCATAGAAGTAAAAAGGTGCGCTCAAGAGGCATGCTGTTCGGCCGATCGCGGGCGTTGGTTGGATTGAAGATGTCTTTCGGGAAGCCGGTCCGCGTCGATGATGTCAATGACGACAATCCCTGCCGATGTCACCCGGTAGAAGGCGACGTGGCGCATGTGGAGGAGGCGGCGAAGGCCGACGCCGAGTTCGTCGCACTCTTCTCCCATGGAGGGAGCATGGGAAAGAAGCACGAAAATCCTGTCCCAGTCGAGAAGATAGGCGTCTGCCTGCGCCTCGCCGAAGTTGAGGCAAGCATATTCGTCGATGCCTGATAGCACCGCGTCCGCCTTTCGGGTCAGCCTATAGGCTATTGTCACGCAGCTTCGCCTTCGTTTCCGACAGGATGTCGGGAATGCGTCGATCGCTCGGGCCGCTTTCCTCAGCCTGTCTCAGGATGTTGCGCAGTTCGTCGTCGTCAAGCTTGTGATGGAGCTGGTCCTTCAGAATGAGCTCTGCCAGGAATGCGTCAGCACTGCTGTATCTGCCGCTTGCGACACGGTTTTCGACGTATTCCGCCAGATTATCCGGAAGCGAGATCGTCATTTTCGCCATTGGATTCGGTGCCGCCTGCACATGCCGGTTTTCAGCCATTCCAGATGCCAGATTATCATTTCCCGGTTTGTGATAGAAGCGTTGTGCCCAGCCGTCGAGGGCTTGGGTCACATGCGGATCAGTCTTTTTTATCGATATAGATGACGCGTTCGAGATCCTTGAAATGGGCATCGCAGGTCAGGATATCGGCATCGTGGCGCTCCGAGGTTGCATAAATGATCGCATCGGCGGTGGCGAGTTTATGGGCTGCCGATATTTCGGCAGCACGGCGAGCAAGCGTCGTGTCGAGAGAAACAACCATGCATGTTGCGGTATAAGCGATGAAGCTTTCGACGGCTTCCTCGTCCTTTTCGCGTGCCAGCCATTTGGAAAGCTCGAGCTGCACGATCGTCGGAACGATGCATTGATCGCGTTCCGGGATTTCGGCCTGCAGCTGGATTCCAGCAGCACTTTTCGTCAGCCATTCTATCCATGCGGAGCTGTCGATCACGCGCATCAGAAACGGTCGTTCCGGTCGCGGTAGTTTGTCTTGTCTGCACCTTCGGCGATGCCGCGAAGATCGGCAAGCGTCGGGACCGGCATCAGCAATACGCCTTTGCCTTTGGGAATGAACACGAATTCCTGTCCCGCCGACCAGTGTTGTTGTTCGCGCACTTCCTTGGGAATGGAGATCTGGAATTTTGTAGAGAGGGTTGCGGTGGCCATTCTTACCTTTCCTCTATCGATTAATAGATCGTAAGAAATCACTTGGCATCGGTCAATGGCGAACCGTTTTGGCGTCGGTACTATTTCTGTCGCCAAATGGGAAGTTGACGATGGTTTTTCCCGGCTGACTCGGCCCCAAAAAACCGGGCGGCGTCCGTTTCGAAAGCGATCCGCGGATTGCTTAATTGCTGTCGGCTCGAAGAACATACGTAATGTATCGTGCAGATCGAAGCGAACTCCGACGAGGGCGGAATAGATCGCCAGCCCGACGGCTTTTCCGGGCGAGGCGGAAAGCGGCGTCCACCATGTCGGTGCTGACGCCGCCGTTGGTGTGGAACGTCCGGATTTCAGGCCGGGATGAGGCGCGTCCAGCCGTGCTCATCGTTCGTTACGCCCTTCTGCAGACTGACGAGCTGCTGGCGCAGTTCGCTGGTCAATTTGCCGGTCTGTCCGTCTCCGACTGGAAATTCGCCGCCTGCATGTCGAACGAGGCCGATGCCCGCCAGGACTGCGGCAGTGCCGCAAGCGAAGGCTTCGACGAGCCTGCCACTGGCAGCGTCGTCTTGCCATTCCGCGAACGAGTAGGGGCGCTGCTCGACGCGCAAGCCCCTTTCTTCGGCGAGTACGATCACGGAGGCCCGGGTGATGCCCGGCAGAATCGTGCCGCCAAGGGGCGGGGTCACCACTGATCCATCGTTCATCACGAAGAAGATGTTCATGCCGCCGAGTTCTTCGACCCAGCGATGCTCTGCGGCGTCCAGGAAGACGACCTGATCGCAACCCTTCTTCGACGCCTCGGCTTGCGCCACGAGGCTGGCTGCGTAGTTTCCGCCGCATTTTGCGGCGCCCGTGCCGCCGCTGGCTGCACGGGTGTATTCGGTCTCGACCCAAAGGGAGACGGCCTTCGCGCCGCCCTTGAAGTAGGCGCCGACCGGAGAGGCGATGATGCAGAAGACATATTCCTGAGCCGGACGAACGCCGAGAAACGCCTCGTTGGCGAACATGAAGGGGCGAAGGTACAGGCTGGCGTCGCCGGACGGAATCCAGGCCTTGTCAACGCGGACCAGTTCCTCGACCGCCTTAAGGAAGAGTTCTTCCGGCACGGGAGGCATCGCCATGCGGTTTGCCGACTGCGTGAAGCGGCGGGCGTTCTCTTCGGGCCGAAAGAGCAGAATCCGGCCATCGTCTGCCTTGTAAGCTTTCATGCCTTCAAAAATTTCCTGAGCATAGTGCAGCACGGCGCTTGCAGGATCGAGCTCCAGAGGACGCCTCGGCGTAACCTTCGCATCATGCCAGCCCTTGTCGGCAGTCCATCGTGCCAGGACCATATGATCCGTGAAGACCTTGCCGAAGCCGGGCGTCGCCAGTGCCTGGATGCGGTCGGCGTCGGAGACGGGGGACTTGTGGAGTTCGATTTTGATTTCAGGAGAGGCCGACGTCACGGTCATTGCTGGCACCTTGATAGTACATTGAATAGTGGCGGCGACACTAGCGCCGCCGAGGCGGTCTTGGAAAGGTCTGAATCAGCCGGTTCGGCTTTGATCAGCGGAATAATCGCTTGATGGGGCTGACATCGAGCAGCAGATTCTGGATCGAGCGCCTTGATATCGGATGGCGTCTACACTTGTCACCATGACAAGAAAATAGGTCAGTATTGTTGACATAATTTCCGCGGCATGATTTGTCGGCGGTATAGAAAAAACGAGGAAACTCCATGCTGAACTGGGACACCATGTTTGCGTCGCGCTCGTCGCGCATGCGCGCATCCGAAATCCGCGAGCTCCTGAAGCTTCTCGACCGGCCCGACATCATCTCCTTTGCCGGCGGCATTCCTGATCCGGCGCTGTTTCCGGATCGAGAGTTCAAGCAGGCCTATGCCGATATCTTCGACGGCGCGGCCGTCAATTCGGCGCTGCAATATTCGGTCAGCGAGGGCTACAAGCCGCTGCGCGAATGGCTGGTCGGGCAGATGGCGGCTCTCGGCATCCCTTGCGAGCTCGACAATGTCTTCATCGTGTCCGGTTCGCAGCAGGGTCTCGATTATCTCGGCAAGCTCTTCCTATCGCCTGATGACACCGCACTCGTGACATGGCCGACCTATCTCGGCGCGCTGCAGGCCTTCAACGCCTATGAACCAGCCTACGACCAGCTGACGCCGAACGGTAATCGGACGCCCGAGTCCTACCGCGCGGCCGCTTCCGCTGCCGGCGGCAAGGTGAAGTTCGCCTATCTTTCCGCCGACTTCTCCAACCCGACTGGCGAGACCGTCGATCTCGACGGCCGCAAAAAGGTCCTGGCACTGGCAGAAGATCTCGACATCGCCGTCATCGAGGATGCGGCCTACCAGTCGCTGCGTTACGACGGCGATCCGATCCCGCCGATCCTGGCGCTCGAGATCGCCGAGAAGGGCCATATCAACGATACGCGCACGATCTATTGCGGCAGCTTCTCGAAGACGCTGGCACCCGGTCTTCGCGTCGGCTTCATCGTCGCCAACGCGCCCGTCATCCGCAAGCTGGTGCTGATGAAGCAGGCGGCCGACCTGCATTCTTCGACGATCAACCAGATGGCGATATCAGATGTCGCCGAGCGCGGCTTCGATGCGCAGGTCGCCAAGATCAAGGCCGCTTACAGCAAGCGCCGCGACTGCATGCTGGCCGCACTTGACAAATACATGCCGGAAGGCACCAGTTGGACGAAGCCGGAGGGCGGCATGTTCATCTGGATCACGCTGCCCGAGGGCATGGACGGCGCCAAGCTGCTGGCGAAATCACTCGAAACCGCCAAGGTCGCCTTCGTGCCCGGCAAGGCGTTCTTCGCCGATGGTTCGGGCGCCAACACCTTCCGCGTCAGCTTCTCCTGCGCCAACGAGCAGATGATCGAAGACGGCATTGGCCGCCTGAGCGCGCTGATCTCGGCCGAAATCGGCGGCTGACGTGAGAGGTTGAGTAGAGGGCGTGCCGTGCGGCCCCCTCATCCGACCCTTCGGGCCACCTTCTCCCCGCTGGGGAGAAGAGGAAGCAAGCCGTAAGCTTTCGCTTCCATAACGAACGCTTTCGAGGAGGCGAGGCGTTGCCGCGAATGTCTTCTCCCCAGCGGGGAGAAGGTGGCGGCAGCCGGTTGAGGGGGTGAGCGGCAGAGAGCCGCGAATGCAATCAGCGCAGGCGAAGAGCAACATGTGGCACAAGCCATACAGCTCCCTAGGCTCCCCCGTTATGCAAACCAGCCAGCCAGAACGCCGATCAGAAGATCGTCGTCCAGCCTTCGTTCGCCGTCTCGCTCTTGCCGTAGCCAACTCGGTCGGCCACGGCGCCGTCGGCATTGCGCAGGATGATGTCGCCGCCCCTGTTGGCAAGCTGCGGGCCACCGGCTGCGGCATCGAGCGCTATGGTCCGCAGTTCGCCGGCGCTAAGCGATCCCGACAGCGTCTGGGTCCTGCCGTTTTCGTCCTCCAGCTTCCAGCCGTCGAGCGATGCCTCCATGTCGGAACGGTTGACGATCGTCACCGTTTCGGCCTCGGTGCCGCCTTCATCGTTCACCGGGTTGATCAGCGCGGCGACGATGCGCAGCGACGAGGCGACGATCGGCTGCGGCCGGCGTGTGCCTTCGCCGCGGCCCTGGCCGCCGCGGCTGTCCGAAACCGGATGACCGGTCGTCGCATCGGTGTTCCAGTTCTGCGACTGGAAGCAGAGGAAGATCGCCGCCCATTCGTCGGTATCGTTGAAATGGACGAGCAGGGCGCCGTCCTGGTTCGGCCCGTTGGTGGCCTTGAAGCTGCCGCCGTCGCCCTGGTTCATGTGGATGTCGTGGATGCCGTTGCCCGGTTCGAAGTCGAAATATTGGTCCGGCTTGTCGTTCTCGGGCCCCCAGGCCTCGCCGAAGGCGTAGAAGTGCACGTCGGAATCGACAATGCCTTCCTGGACGATCGGCTCGATGAAGTCACGCAGGTCGTTCTTCGGGCCGGTGAGCTGAAAGGGCGCGACATTCATGTCCTCGCGCTCGATCAGCCCGCCGCGGACATAGTCGATGGCAAGCTCCGGACGGTCCTTGCGGATGTCGGTCAGGCCCATTGGCAGGGCTTCGAGCACCTCGGTCAGCGCCGGGTGCTTGAAATCGACGATATTGGCGTAGAGCAAGTCGTGCGGCGATTCCTTGGAGCGGACGTTGAGCGCGATGCGGTAGCTGACGCCGTTCGCCTCAATGCGGATCTCGATGTGCGGATCGTTGTCGTCGTCAAGAGCGAGTGCGCTCGCCGTACCCTTCAGGACCTTGTAATTCTTCAGCATGGAGAACCTCGCGGGAGCGGCGGGGTCTTACGATAACACGGCGAAAGCGCATCTTTTGTGACGGCTAAAGTATGGCGCGATCTTTCAGGTTCGCCTGCCACACTTTAGGTCTTTGATTGAGCATGTCGTGGTCGCGAAACCGCTGCACACTTTCGCGCGACATGCTTTGTCTTCCGCCGTGCAATGCCGGATCCGCTATCGCCTATTGCTGGAGATGCGGGCCGAAAAGCTCCAGGTCGGCTTCACCAAGCCTGTCGCTAACCGTGTTCAGCTGATGCCAATAGGGATAGATCACCGGCGGCAAGCTGACCGCGTCGAGGCGCTTGCGTTCGTCGTCCGTGAGTTTCAGCTCGGCAGCGGCGATGTTGTCGCGGAACTGGGCTTCGGTGCGGCCGCCGATGATGACCGAGGTCACGGCCTTGCGGCCGATCAGCCAGGCGAGCGCCACCTGTGCCGCCGAAACGCCGCGCTCTTCGCCGATCGCGACCAACGTCTCGACGATATTCCAAAGGCGGTTCTCGTCGCGGATCGGCGGTTCGGTCCAGCCGGCGAACTGGCGCGTGCCTTCGGGGGCTGCCTGGTTGCGGCGATGCTTGCCGGAGAGCAGGCCGCCGGCGAGCGGGCTCCAGACCAGCACGCCGAGACCCTGGTCGATCGAGATCGGCAGCAGCTCGTATTCGGCGTCGCGCGCTTCCAGCGTATAGTGGATCTGCTGGCTGACGAAGCGCTGGTACCGGTGCTCGTTGGCGATGCCAAGCGCCTTCATGATGTGCCAGCCGGAATAATTCGAGCAGCCGACGTAACGCACCTTGCCCTGCCTGATCAGGGTGTCGAGCGCTTCCATCGTCTCTTCCAGCGGCGTCTGGCCGTCCCATTCATGGACCTGGTAGAGGTCGATGACATCGGTCTTCAGGCGCTTGAGGCTCGCCTCGCATTCGCGGATCAGGTGGTAGCGCGACAGGCCTTGATCGTTCGGGCCGTCGCCCATGCTGAAGCGGGCCTTGGTAGCGAGCAACACGCCCTGCGGTCGCTTGCCGCCGAGCACATCGCCGATGATGTTTTCGCATTCGCCTGATGAATAGGCATTGGCAGTGTCGATCAGGTTGATGCCGGCATCGATGCACATGTCGATCATCTTGCGCGCCTCGGCGACGCCGAGGTCGCCGACGGTCTTTGCCCAGCCGACGCCACCGAAGGTCATCGTGCCCATGGTCAAAGTCGAGATCTTCAGGCCGGAACGGCCGAGCAGACGATATTCCATTGAAATTCCTCCCTCATCGAAATGTGAGTGACGTAGCGCAAAGCACGGCAATGGCAAATTGCCGCGCGTTCACGCCTGCGTGAACTCTCACACGCGGGTTCACTGGCGGGCGAGGATGATCAGGCGATCGGCTTCGGCAAAGGCCAGAAGATCCGATTTCCCGGGATTGACGACGACGCCGGAAAGATTGCGGGCGTCGGCTTCTCCCTGCCGCTGCCGTTGATAGCCGATCGCGACCTCGCCGCGGCGTAGCGCCGCAAGGCAGATCGTATAGAAGGTCAGCGGCTTGTCGATCGAAACATAGTCGGTGACGGGGCGCATGTAGATTTCCGAGCCGTCCTCGTCGAGCAGTTCGTCGAAGATCGCCGCCATCTGGCCGTTCTCGGAGGCCTGCGCCAGCATCAGGCTGACGAGCTTGTTGCTGACGACGAAATCGTCGGCGCGGGTGACGGCGGCAAGCTCACGGTTGCGCACGTCGATCATCTCGCTGACGATGCCGATGTGGCGGCCGGTCTTCTCGGCGATCCGGCGTAGCTGCAAAAGGGTGACGAGCGTGCGGGTGTCGGCGGGCTGTGCGGCCATGTGGTCGGAGTAGCCGAGCACAAGCACGTGGTCGTAGGCGGGAATATCGAGGTCGTCGAGTTCGGCGCGGCTGCTGGTGTCGGTGAGGCGGCAGGTGACCGCCATGTTGTCGCTCGCAAGCGTCAGGCCACGAACCTCCTGTTCGATATCGGGCGTGTCGGCGGCGATGGTGAGTTGCGAACCCGGGGCGACATAACGCGACAGCTCGCGGGCGATGATCGGGCCGCGGCGATTCCAGCCGAGCATCAGCGTGCGCTCCGCCTTTGTCTCGCGTGTCACTGGAGCCCGGATCACCTCCTTGTCGACACGCATCTCGGCGGCGGCGCTTTTGATGGCGGCATCGTCTTCGGCGATGATGATGGCGCGCTCGCCGGGCAGGAAGATGCGGCTTGCCGGCGGGTTGAGATGGACCGCACCCTCGTTGTCGCAGAAGCCGATCAGCGTCGAGGTCTCGTACATCATCACCGCGGCGCCGAAGCTTTTACCGGAGAGTTCGGGCTGCTCGAGCGTATAGATCTCGCAGCCTTCGAAATCGAGCAGTTCGGAATAGACGCCTGACAGTCCCGACTGGCGGCTGGAATGGGCGACAATGCGCGAGATCAGGTCGTCGGCAAGCACCAGTTGCAATTCCTTGCCGCCGACGATGCGCGCCACCTCGGCATTCCTGGTGTCGCGGATTTCGGCGGCGATCTGGTAGGGCTCCTTGCGGCGGCCGGGATCGTTGACGAGGGCGAGCACCGTCTTGATGACTTCGGAATCGGCATGGTCGCCTTCCGGCGACAGCACGATGATCGAGCGCGAGGTGTGCGGGTTGACGATGTTGATGTCGTAAAGATCAGTCGGATCGCCGCTGCGGCAGATGATACGGGTGTTCCTGAGACTTTCGATCTTGTCGGCAAGCTCGTCCTCCATCTCCACCTTGTCCTTGGCGGCCATGATGACAATGCGCGGGCGGCGCCGGCTGGTGTTGGCAATGACAAGTTCGGAGATGACGTCGAAGATTGAAGGCGACCAGTTGAAGATGATCGTATGGTCGTTTTCGAGCACCTGCGAGCGGCCCTTGCGCAGGTCATCCAGCTTTTCCTCGATGCCGGAACTCAGCACGCCGATCAGGGCCGAGAAGACGAAGATGCCCGATATGGTGACGACAAGGGAGACGCCGCGGAAGGGCCAGCCGATATCACCGCCCATCGTGCCGGCGTCCATGGTGCGCATCAGCGATTCCCAGGCACCCTCGACGAAGCTCATATGCTCGCCGCCGTCGGGCGCAATGCCCGTCAGCGCCAGCAGCAGACCGGCAGCGATGATGACGACCAGCGATATCACCGCCAGCCAGCCGATCAGGGCGATCGGGCCGGCGGCCATGCTCTTGTCGAACTGGTAGCGCAGGCGCGCGCGCCAGGGTGTCCGTCTCATTCTTGCCATCCCCTCGAATCGGCCCGGATCGGGCCGCGTTCACAGGCGATTCCAGAAATCGGGGGGGCGATCAACTATATTGTCGGCAGGGCAGGCGAACCACCAAGGAAGGTTGTGGGAATGGCGCCGCGGCGGCTGCGGCGCCCTGTCACATCTCTGTCAACGACCCCCAATAAGGGAGGGGTATCGAAATCGAGGATCTTCCCCATGAAAACCATCGTTTCCGCCGCAGCGCTTCTCGCCGCGAGCCTCTTTGCCATTCCGGCGTCCGCCGCAAACCTCGTTCTCTACACCAGCCAGCCGAACGAAGACGCACAAGCGACGGTCGACGGCTTCATGGCTGCCAATCCCGATATCAAGGTCGACTGGGTTCGCGACGGCACGCCGAAGATCATGGCCAAGCTGCAGGCCGAGATCCAGGCCGGTAACCCGGTTGCCGATGTTCTGCTGATTGCCGATGTGGTGACGCTGGAGCGCCTCAAGGAAGACGGCAAGCTCATGGCCTACAAGTCGCCGGAAGCTGCCCAGTATGATGCAGCCCTTTATGACGCCGAAGGTTACTACTATTCCACCAAGCTGATCACCACCGGCATCATGTACAATACCTCGGCTGCCATGAAGCCGGCGAGCTGGAAGGACTTGACCAAGTCGGAAGCCAAGGGCCTCGTCACCATGCCGAGCCCGCTCGCCTCGGGTGCGGCCCTGATCCACGCCCAGACGCTCACCGCCGTTCCCGGCCTCGGCTGGGATTTCTACTAGTCGCTCGCGGAAAACGGCGCAATCGCGGCCGGCGGCAACGGCGCCGTGCTGAAGTCCGTCGCCTCGGGTGAGAAGGCTTACGGCATGGTCGTCGATTACCTGCCGATCCGCGAGAAGGCGAAGGGCGCTCCCGTCGAGTTCGTCTTCCCGAGCGAAGGCGTTTCGGCCGTCACCGAGCCGGTCGGTATCCTTGCCAGCACCAAGAACGCCGATGCCGCTAAGACGTTCGTCGATTACGTGCTCTCCGAAAAGGGCCAGGAAGGCTTCCTGAAGCTCGGCTACATCCCGGCCCGCAACGGCATGAAGCTGCCGGAAGGCTTTCCGGCGCGAGACACCATCAAGATCCTGCCGATCAAGGCGGCCGAAGCGTTGAAGAATACCGATCAGGATCTCAAGACCTTCTCGGGCATCTACCGCTCGAACTGATCCTTTCATGCACGGATACATCAAAACCGGAAACAGCCAGCCCGCCTGGCTGTTTCCTTTTGTCGTCATCATCGTCCTGATGCTCAGCGTGCTGCCGCTCGCCCGTCTTGCCATGGTCGGGATCGCGGCTTTCGCCAATGGCGGCGTGATGACGGTTCTGAGCGAACCGTCACTCTGGTCGGCGACCTATTACACTGTCGTCACCGCTATTCTCGGCACGATCATCTCGCTCGTCATCGGCTGCCTCTTTGCCTTCCTGCTGACGCTGACCGATATCCGCGCCAAGGGGCTGCTCAGCTTCTTCTTCGTGCTGCCGATGATGATCCCCCCGCAAGTGACGGCGCTTGCCTGGGTACAGATGTCCGGTCCCTCCAGCCCGCTGTTGAAGGCGCTGCATATCGCCCCGCCGCTCGGCTCGCCGCAGCCGCTTTATTCGGTAGGAGGCATCGCACTGCTCTATGGCGTGCAGCATGCGCCGCTAGTCTATCTGGCGCTCCGGGCCGGGCTGATGACGCTGCCGCGCGACGGGGTCGAAGCCGCACGGCTTTCCGGCGCTTCCAGGCTGCGGGTGTTCCGCGACATCATTCTGCCCCTGTCGCTGCCCGGCATCATAGCGGGCGCGGCAATCTCCTTCGTCTCCTGCACCGGCAATTTCGGCATTCCCGCCATTCTCGGCATTCCGGCCTCGATCTTCACGCTGCCAACGCTTGTTTTCACCAAATTTTCCGCTTTCACCAGCCGCACCTTCGGCGACGTCGCCGTGCTCTCCGCAATCATCGCCAGCATCTCGGTCGTCGGGTTGATGATCCAGGACCGGGCGCTGCGCGGCCGCGACTACCGCGTCATCGGGTTATCCGGGGCGAGTGCGGCCTTCGAACTCGGTGCCTGGCGCCTTGTTTTCACACCGCTCGTATGGGCGATCCTGTTCTTCATGCTGGCAGCACCCTTCTTCGCGCTTGTCGCCGGCGCGCTGGTGCCGGCCTATGGCGTGCCGCTCACCTTTAAAACCATGTCGCTGCATGCTTTTGAGGAGATCCTGTTTCGGCAGGCGGTGACGCGCACCGCCTTCATCAACTCGCTGTCACTTGCCGGCGCGACCGCGCTTTGTCTCCTCGTGGTGACGATGCTTGCGGCCTATGCGCTGGCACGACGCAGGGATCTGGCTTCCCGCATCGTCTCGAGCCTGATCGAGATACCCTATTCATTGCCCGGTATCGTCATCGCGGTCTGCTTCATCCTGGTGTTCGCAGCACCGATTCCAATCCTGCACGTCTCGCTCTACGGCACGATCTGGATCATCCTGATCGCCTATTTCTCCTCCTTCTTTGCCGTCAGCCTGAAGCCGGTGGTCAGCGCCTTCCACCAGCTCGATCCGGCGCTGGAAGAGGCGGCGCGGCTTTCCGGGGCCGGCTTCTTCCGCCGGCTTTTCGATATCATCGTGCCGCTGATTGCGCCCGCCGCCGGCGCGTCGGTCATCCTCGTCTTCCTGATCGCCTGCAACGAGCTGACGATTTCCGCGCTGCTCTGGTCGGCCGGCACGCAGACGCTCGGCGTCGCCATCTATAATCTTGACGACAGCGGCAGCTCCGACCTTGCCTCGGCGCTTTCGGTGCTCGTCGTCCTCATGGTCATCGTGCTGATGTTGTTGCTCGAAATTCTGGCGAAACGGCTGCCGAAAGGAGTGGTCCCATGGCGAGGCTGACCCTCAACCAGCTCGGCAAGGATTTTGGTACAGGCCGGGCCGCCGTCAGCGGTTTTTCGCTCGAGGTGCGCGAGGGCGGCTTCCTGGCGCTGCTCGGGCCTTCCGGCTGCGGCAAGACGACGGTACTGCGCATGATCGCCGGTTTCGAGACGCCGAGCGACGGCTCCATCCATCTCGGCGAGCAATTGCTTGCCGATGCCGCGCAGTCGCTGCCGCCGGAAAAGCGCAACATGGCGATGGTCTTCCAGTCTTATGCGCTTTGGCCGCATATGAGTGTCGCCGACAATGTCGGCTATCCCCTCAAGGTGCGCGGCATTTCGGGCGAGGCCTACCGGACGAAGGTGCGCGACGCGCTCGGCATCGTGCGGCTTGCCGACTATGCCGAACGGCCTCCAGACGATCTCTCCGGCGGCCAGCGCCAGCGCGTCGCGCTCGCCCGCTGCCTGGTGACATCACCCGACGTGGTGCTGCTCGACGAGCCGCTCGCCAATCTCGACCGGCATCTGAAACAGGAGATGGAGGAGACTTTTCGCGAGTTCCACCAGCGCTCGGGCGCAACGATGATCTACGTCACCCACGACCAGAGCGAGGCGATGGCGCTCGCGACCGACGTCGCCGTCATGTCGGAAGGGCGGCTGCTGCAGGTGGCGGCTCCCGTCGAGATCTACGCGCGGCCGGAAGGACGCATCGTCGGCGGGCTGATCGGGCGAGGCGCGATCGTGTCGCTGCCGCGTGCTGCTGGTGACAACAGGGCGCTGGATTGGCAGGCGCTGGAGCCGATGTTTGCTGGCACTGTTACCAGGGCAGCCAACGGCGACAGGATTGATGTCCTCGTCCGGCCGGAAGATGTTATGGTCTCCGGCGAGAATACCGCCGGCGAGGGGATCGCGGCGATGGTCGAGTCCGTGCTCTTCGAGGGCGAGCGTTATGCGCTGAAGCTCGTCCTCACCGACAATCAGGTGCTGCGGGCCTATGCCCGTTTTCCCGTCCGGACGGGTGACAGCCTCAGGCTATCGGTACGCGCGGCGTGGCGGCTTTGAGACGCCGTGCCCCGCCAAAATCATTCGCTGCCGGAACATTGCCAGCGGATGACGCGGCAGCCGCCGGTTTGCCGGTTGCAGCTGCCGATCGCCTGGCGCTGGGCCTCGCGGCCATCATAACCCCAGCCGGAGCCCCAGCCGCTGCGACGGCCGACGGCTACCGCGCCGCAGCCGTTTCGGAACCAAATACCGATGCGACAATCGTTGGCGCTGCTGTCGCAATTGCGTCGGGCAACGGTTTCGGCGTCGCCGCGAGTGTCATAAGCATAGGACCAGCCGGTGGCGCTCGTCGAGGGCGAGTAGGCGATGGCGCCGTAGGTATCGGCAAGGGCCGCGCCGGCGAGGGACGTCAGAACCGCAAACGATGCAAGAACCCGCCTCATGAAATGCCCCGCGCCGGAATGATGATTGCCCTCTGCGGAGACTATGTCAGCAGCCTAAGTCACAGGCAATCGCCTTCGGGGCTGTAAGCGGGGTGGTTGTCCGCATATTTCTTGGCTCCGCCATCTTTTCCTGCGGCTTCTGCTGGTTAAGTTACTCCCCGCAACCGGATCCTTCCCATGTCGCTTCGCCTGGCCACCTTCAATGTCGAAAATCTCCTCACCCGTTTCGATTTCACCGGCTTCCGCAACCAGCTGCGCCAGGACCGTGTCATCAAGCTTTTCCAGGTTTCGAGCGAGGGCGTCTATCAGCAGCTCGAGCAGGCCCGGGTGATTGCCGCCGCCGACGATACCCGGCAGATGACGGCGCTCGCGATCGCCGATGCTGACGCCGATATCCTCTGCCTGCAGGAAATTGACAACATGGCTGCCCTTCAGGCCTTCGAATACGGCTATCTCTTCCGCATGGTCGGAAACGGCTACCGCCAAAAATATCTGGTCGAGGGCAATGACAGCCGCGGCATCGATGTTGCCGTCTTGATGCGTGAGGAAACGCGCGACGGCCAGAAGATCGAGCTCAGGGATATCAGAAGCCATGCGATGACGACCTATCGCGACTTTGATCTCTTCGACGAGGACGTGGCGCTCACCAACCGTATTGACGACAAGATCTTCAAACGCGATTGCCTGGAGCTCGATCTTCTGATCGGCGGCCGGCCGTTTTCGCTCTACGTCGTGCATTTCAAGTCGATGGGCAATCCGCGCGACGGGCTGGACGGGCGGCAATCGACCATGCCGATCCGTCGCGCCGAGGCGCGCGCCGTGCGCCGCATCATCGAGGATCGCTTCGGTGCGGATCAAGCCGGCACGAAGAGCTTCGCCATCTGTGGAGACATGAATGACTATCAGGAGCGTGTCGACGTCATCGGCCGCCGGGGCACCGGCTATCGCTTCGAACATCACGACGAGTCCGAAAGCGCGCTCGACGTTTTCAGTAGCGACGGCTTTGCCGAAAATGTGGTGCGCCGCCGGGAACCTCTCGACCGCTGGACGCTCTATCACGCTCGCGGGCCACAGGAGCAGTGGCTTTGCCAACTCGACTATCTCTGGCTTTCGCCAGCACTTGCCGCCCATAATGCCGGCCGCCTGCCCGAAATCATCCGCAGCGGCCAGCCTTACCGCACCATCTTCCCGCCGGGGCAGGAGGTGGAGCGTTATCCGCGCACCGGCTGGGACAGGCCGAAGGCGTCCGATCACTGCCCTGTCGTCATGACACTGGATCTCCCATGAAAACGAATTTGAACATGAATTTTCCGAATGCCGATTTTTCCGATTTCGCCGGCTGGCCCCCGGAAGCCACGGTCTTCCCGATCGCCGGCGTGGATCTGCGCATCCTGCCCGGTCCCCATCCCTTCGCGGTCGCCGAACAAGCGGCGATCCGGGAGAACTGGGCCAGGGAGACGGCCGCCAATCCGGCGCTGTTCGATGGGCGCATGGTGTTTCAGCAGCGGCTCTCGCTCAGTGAAAACGGGATTGCGGGCGAGGGCCACGTCATTCCCTTTTCCGCCTTCATGTGGTGGCGCCGGCAGCCGCAGCGTCAGGGCGGCATTCACATCTTCGCCTATCCGGTGCTGGAAACCTCGGACGGTGCGCTTGTGGCGATCCGTATGGGCGCCCATACAGCCAATCCCGGCCAGGTCTATTTCGCCGCCGGCTCGCTGGAGCCGGAGGATATCGTCGACGGGCGCTGCGACATCGAGGCAAACATGCGCCGCGAGGTCCATGAAGAAACCGGATTGGATCTTAGGCGTTCGGTGGCGGGGCACGGGCTCTTCGCCAGCCATTCCAACCGGACGGTGACACTGTTGCGGCTCTTCCGCTTCGATATGACGGCGGACGAGATGGTCGAACGGATCGAGAGTCACATGCTCGTCGCCGAGGACAAGGAGATCGCGGGTGCAGCGGCGATCCGCTCGGCCGATCACTCGGCGCACCCCTATAATATCGCCATGCTGCCGGTGATCGACTGGTATTTCGGCAAGGCCGAGCGGAGTTGATGTATCCCCCCAAAGCCATGTAGCGTTTCGGGATAACGACATGCATCACCTAAAGATCGAAAGCGCGTCATGTGATTCCGGTTGACGTGACGCGTTTTAGCGCCTTGCACTCGTTCGCCCGGTCGGGCAGGTTGGCGGCGCGATGACGATTCAAGGAGGCCGATGTGGCGCGAAGCTACAGCGTCTATGACGTGTTCACCGATCGAAAGCTTGCGGGCAACCCGCTGGCGGTGATCTTCGACGGAGACAATCTCAGCGACGAGGCGATGCAGGCAATCACCCGCGAGATCAATCTCTCGGAGACGGTCTTCGTGCAACCTTCGACCAACCCTGCCTATGCGGCGCGTCTGAGGATATTCACGCCTGGGCGCGAGCTGCCCTTTGCCGGCCATCCGACGGTCGGCACGGCGGTTGCGCTGGCCGAACGGGTGCACGGTGCTGCGACGCGCGATCTCGTCACGGTGCTTGAGGAAAATGTCGGGCCGGTGCGTTGCGCGGTGCGGCTGAGAGAGGGTGAGGCGAGCTTTGCCGAATTCGACCTGCCGCGCAAATCGCAGCCCGCCATCATGCCGCTCGACAAGCTCGGGATCGCCGATGCGCTATCGCTGAAGGTGACTGAGATCGGCTTCGAAAATCACGTCCCGTCGGTCTGGAGCGCCGGCGTTCCCTTCCTGCTCATTCCGGTGCACGATGTCGGAGCCACGCAGCGAGTGGAATTCGATCCGCAACTCTGGGAAAAGATCGTGCCCTTCGTCGATGGCGCGCTTGCCTCGGCCTATGCCTATTGCCGCGGCGGCGTCAACCACGTGGCGAAGTTCCATGCGCGCATGTTCGCCAGCGGCATGGGTATCGTCGAAGACCCGGCCACCGGTTCGGCGGCGGCCGCACTCTCCGGCGCCATCCACCATTTCGACCGACTGACGGACGGGCATCACCCGATCATGATCGAGCAGGGCGTCGAGATGGGCCGGCCGTCCTTCATCCACCTGCATATCGATGTCGACGCGGGAGCGATCTCCAACGCGCGGATCGGCGGCCAGGCGGTACGGCTGGCCAGCGGCACGCTCGACCTTTGATTTCACTGGCGCTGAGGACGCTCTATCACTTTGAATCGGCGCATAATCCTTCCCAAAAATCGATTCCGATTTTCGGGCTTCTGCGCTGTATTTCAGCCATGCCGAAAAATCTTCGCGATTAACCAAAGAAATTTCGCCTATGCGCTGGACAAGCCTGCCGATCCTGTTTATACGCCCCGTCACACCGCGCAGCCAAGCGCGAACGGGTGATTAGCTCAGTTGGTAGAGCAGCTGACTCTTAATCAGCGGGTCGTAGGTTCGAGCCCTACATCACCCACCAAATCTCTTGAAAAGATTGATATATTTGAAATCAGGCCGGATTTTCCGGCCTGCTGGAAGCGGGCGACATTGCTAGCCTTGCCCAAATGACTGGTCGCAGTGATCTGTGCGCGCTAGTTTCCCTCACACACTGGGAGGGTCCCATGAGAAGCGTCATTCTAGTCGTTGCCTTGTCTCTGCCGTTACCGGCCTTTGGCGCAGGCGTCATGAACGTCAAAGCGAGCGAGCATAGCTGCAGCGAGCTTGCTCAGATCATTCGCCAGAACAAAAAGGTCTTTGTTCGCATCGGTTTCGGCGGCCGCAGTTTCCGTTATCCGCCCGCCCAGTGCAGTATGGGTGACAAGCGCACCACGACCAGTTTGCGCGATGGCGAGGGAAAGCAATGCATCCTTGATTATTCCTGCGTCTTCGACCCCGCGTCGCCCTATAACTTTCCCTAGAACGGGATGATTTTAGGCCGGGTCGGCCTGAAATCCGGATCCTTTTCTAGATTAAAGAGTTAAAGCAGGATGTCGTCCGAAAACTGCTCACCCTTTTCGGCATCATGCTCTGGACGCTTCCGTTGTGAGAGGGAGCGAGCGGGAAGTGCGGGCGGCGGTCAACTTCAGACGGCGCCAACCGAGGTTACGTCAATCGCTGCCGCTCAGTTTCATGCCGGCGAGCCAGAGAGCGGCGACGATGAAAAACGACAGTACCGCCATCATTGCTATGGGCGGTGCGTATTCCTGGAAGGAATGCGAGGCGTTTAGTCTGGTGACGTAAATAATCACAACCACAAGTTTGATCGCGATCAGCAGGGCCAAGGTCGCGTTTTTGGCGTAACGCCTGATTTTCGGCCAATCGAAGCTTCTGGCGGGTGGCGCATCGACCTTCTGTGCTGGAACGGTCCTTGTCCGCTCCGGCTCTGCAAGGTGTCTACGCCCAAACGTCGGTTTCATGGCCGGCAGCATAGACCAAACATCTTGATGGATGGGGATGCGGCAACATCCTTGCGGAGTAGCGAAGGAGTGTCCCGTCCACCTGGATTCGCTGTCTCAAAGAGCCCGCGCGGTTGGTCGCTCATCCGACAATTTCTGTTTCGACACACGCCGTTATCGAGCGTCCCGGGAGGCAAAGGGGCAGGGCTGCTCAGATGTATAATTCGGAAGGTTTGCGGACTGGCGGCATCGGGTGCGATGCCTTAACTTCGCTCTATCACATTCAGGAGTTTCCATGAAAAGCGTTGTTCTGGCCGTCGCACTGCTGTTTCCGTCCGTCGCTCTTGCCGTCGAGGCGGTGGAGGTCAATGCCAGGGATCACAGTTGCGAAGAGCTTGCGCAGATCATCCGCAAGGACAAGGCGGTTTTTGTGCGGATGGGCTTTGGCGGTCGCAGCTTCCGCTATCCGCCGGCCAGGTGCAATCTCGGCGACAAGTATGACACCGCAAGGGTGAGGGATGCCAATGGCAAGCTTTGCCTCCTCGACTACGAGTGCGTGTACGATCCGCAGTCTTTCTATAACAGGATTCCCAGATAATCCCGATCAGGCGTTGCCAGTACGGCTGTTCGGCATGGATGACGAGGTCAAGAAAAAAGGCCGGGCGAAATTCGCACCGACCTTCCTCGATCAGTCTCGATAACGGCTGCCAGTGCCTCCGTGGTCAGCGGTCAGAGACAGATTCAGCATCCCGTAAATAGGGTTCGCTTAAATATCTTCAAGCGCTCGCGGCAGAAAAGAAGCCGGCACTGGGCCGGCTTCTGCTGGCCGGGCAGCGATTACTGCTGTGCCGGGGCAGCCGGCGGCGGAGTGGCCGGTGCTGGTGCCGGTGCGGGCGTTGCTGGTGCCGGTGCGGGCGTTGCGCTGTTATTGGTCGGAGCGATCGGCTTGGCCGGCGCCGGCTCGGATTGGGTCGTGGAGGCTGTCGTGTCCGGCGATGTGCCGGGGGTGCCCCACTGCGAATAGGCGAATGCAGCGACAGCGATCACGGCCAATGCAGCGACCCAGACAATCCACGTATTACTGCTGCGCGCGCTCGGCGTGGTGCGCAGATCCAAATTTGGGTTCAGCGGGCGGTTCGGGTCGTTGGCATTATTGGGGTCGTACGTCATGGTACTTTCTCCTCTTTCGGTCAGAGAAGAATGCCGAAGCGGGCTTTTTGTTCCGTTCTGGGCCGAAGCGCTTGTACTGATTGGGTTTTCGTACCTTCATTCGCGCTCTTCACTGGCACTTCGTGCATTCGCGGCTTTGCCACTCACCTCTCATCTGCCCGCCGGCTCGCCTGGAGGCGACCGGCAGAGACCGGGTGGAAGACCTGCCGGCTGATCGGGTGCCGTGGTGGATGGCAGGCCGCTGCCGCGGACGGCAAGCCGCCATGGCGCAATGCGCTTGACACGATGGGGTCTGTTTGCGCATGGTTCAGACATGGGGTCGCGATCACCCCACGAGGCGTCATGCTGAAGAATCGCGTCCAGTAAAACCGATCAACGGAGGGACGCGTCATGCCGTCATTTCTAGAAATCTCACCTGAAAAGCTCAGCCGCCTCATCGGGACGCCTGGGGCTCCCGTCATTATCGACGTGCGCACGGAGGAGGACTTCGCGCTCGATCCACGCCTGGTGCCGGGCTCGATCCGGCGCGCCTATGCCGATGTCGCGTCCTGGGTTGGCGGCCTCGATGCCGAAGCCGTCGTGGTGGTATGCCAGAGAGGCGGCAAGCTCAGTCATGGTGTTGCCGCCTATCTCCGCCATGTCGGGATCGACGCGGAAAGCCTCGAAGGTGGCTTCGAGGCGTGGATCGCGGGCGGACCGGCCGTGCCAGAGGAAAAGCTGCCGCGTTGCGACGTGGAGGGGCGCACCGTCTGGGTGACGCGGGCGCGGCCGAAGATCGATCGCATCGCCTGTCCCTGGCTGATCCGGCGCTTCATAGATCCGAATGCCGTGTTCCTGTTCGTGCCGGCGCCCGAGGTTTTGGCCGTCGGCGAGCGTTTCGCGGCGACGCCCTTCGATATCGAGGATGTGTTCTGGAGCCATCGCGGCGAGCTCTGTACCTTCGACGTGATGATCGAGGAGTTCGGGCTGGCGTCGGAACCGCTTCTGCGCCTGGCGCGTATCGTTAGGGCGGCGGATACCGCCAGGCTCGACCTCGCCCCTGAGGCGGCGGGCCTGCTTGCGGCATCGCTCGGCCTCTCCAGGATGTATGCCGACGATCTGGAGCAACTCGAGGCCGGGATGCTTCTCTACGACGCTTTTTTCCGCTGGTGCCGCGATGCGACCGAGGAAACCCACAATTGGCCGGCGCCAAAGAAGAGGGCATGAGATGGTTGAGATGACGGATAGTGCTCCCGGCGGCAAAATGGCGGAGGACGATGCGCAAGAAGAGCACCATCACGGCGTCTCGTTTGGCGAGGCCTTCAGGGTGTGGCTGCGCGTCGCCGCCCTGAGTTTTGGCGGCCCCGCCGGCCAGATCGCCGTCATGCACCGGATCATCGTCGACGAGAAGCGATGGATCGGTGAGCACCGTTTTCTGCATGCGCTGAACTATTGCATGCTCCTTCCCGGACCCGAGGCGCAGCAGCTCGCCATCTATATCGGCTGGCTGATGCATCGGACAGTGGGCGGTCTCGTCGCCGGCCTGCTGTTCGTACTGCCTGGGTTCCTGTCGATCCTCTGTCTCAGCTATATCTACGCGGCTTACGGCAACGTCGGCATCGTCGCCGGCCTGTTCTTTGGGCTGAAGGCAGCGGTGCTCGCGGTCGTCGTGCAGGCCGTGATCCGCATCGGCGGCCGGGCGCTCAAAAATCGCGTCATGGTCGGTATCGCGGCCGCGGCCTTCATCGCCATCTTCTTTCTGCATGTCCCGTTCCCCCTGATCGTGCTCGCCGCCGGCATTGCCGGCTTCCTCGGCGGCAGGTTCGGGCTTGCCGCCTTCCGGACGGGCGGCGGCCATAAGGCCGGAAGCGGCCCGGTGCTGTCGGACGCCGAGTCGGCGCTTGGCGAGGGCATACCGGCGCATGCGCGCCCGAATCTTGCATGGTCGCTGCGCATCTCGGCCGTGCTGCTTGCCCTCTGGCTCGCTCCGCTCGCAGCGCTTTACGCCACCTTCGGTGCTGACAACGTCTTTACCGAGATCGGCCTGTTCTTCAGCAAGATGGCGGTCGTCACTTTCGGCGGGGCCTATGCCGTGCTTGCCTATGTCGCGCAGGAAGCCGTGCAGCATTTCGGCTGGCTGAAACCCGGCGAGATGCTCGATGGTCTCGGCATGGCCGAGACGACGCCGGGGCCATTGATCATGGTCGTCCAGTTCGTCGGCTTCATGGGCGCCTACCGCGATCCGGGAGCTTTGAATCCGATGCTTGCTGCAACGCTTGCGGCGGTCCTGACGAGCTGGGTCACCTTCGTGCCGTGTTTCCTCTGGATCTTCCTCGGCGCGCCATTCATCGAAAAACTGCGCGGCAACATCGCGCTCGCCGGCGCGATGTCGGCCATAACAGCGGCGGTGGTCGGGGTCATCCTCAACCTCGCTATCTGGTTTGCTTTGCACACGTTGTTTGGCGAGGTTGCGATCGTCCACCTTGGCGGCTTGCGGCTCGATATCCCCGAGCTGCAATCGGCCGTGCCGGCGGCAATGGCGCTGTCTGCCGCCGCCGCTATCGCGATCTTCCGTTTCAAGGCTTCCGTGATCGCGACGCTGCTAGCCTGCGCGGCCGCAGGGATGCTCTGGACGCTGGCGGTGAATTAGAGCGCCGTGCGTCCTTTCGGACGCACAAAGGACGCTCTAACACTTTGAATCTACGCATCGTGCTTTCCGAAAATCGATTCCGATTTTCGGGCCGATGCGCTAGGCCTCCACCCGATCCGCGGGGATGCGCGTCGCCAGCATCTTGTCGATACGCATGCCGTCCATGTCGAGAACCTCGAAGCGCCAGTTGTCGAAGACGAAGGTTTCGCCGGCTTCGGGAATGTGCTGGAGTTGATGCAGGGCGAAACCCGCCAGCGTATGGAAATCGGCATCCGGACGATCGCGCAGGCCGAGCCGTTCGAAGGCGTCGAAGGCCGGCATCATCGCATCGATCAAGAGCGACCCGTCTTCCCTGACGACGATGTCGGGCTCTTCGTTGGATCCCGGCAGGTCGCCGGCGATGGCTTCGAGCAGATCGGTCTGGGTGACGATGCCTTCGAGGCTGCCATATTCGTCGATGACGATGGCGAGGCGAACGGGTGAGGCCTTGAAACTGTCGAGCACGCGGACGACCGAGGTGCCCTCATGCAGCACCAGCGGCTGCTTGATCACCTCCATTGGCCGGATCTTGCCGCCGTCGAGAACCTGGTCGAGAAGGTCCTTCTTCAACACCATGCCGATCGGCTCGTCGATCGAGCCGCGGGCGACCAGCAATTGTTCGTGACTGCATTCGCGGATGGTCTTCAGGATCTCGGCCTCGCTGTCGTCGGCGTCGAACCATTCGATATCGAGGCGCGGCGTCATGATGTCGGAGATCGGCCTGTCGCCGATGTTGAACACCCGCTCGACGAGCTGCTGCTGCACCTGGTTGAGAAGGCCGGCCTCCTGGCTCTCGGCAACCAAAAGCTTGAGCTCCTGCGGCGAATGGAACGACGATTCGCCGGTTCCGGCGCGAAGACCCACACCCCGCAGCACGAGGTTGCCCATGCCGTTCAGAACAAAGATCGCCGGCTTGAATAGCACCAGGAACAGACCGAGCGGACGCACAACGGTAAGCGAAGTGGCTTCGCTGCGTTGAAGCGCCAGGCTCTTCGGTGCGAGCTCGCCGAGCACGATATGAAGTGCTGTGATGATGACGAAGGCGACGACGACGGCAACAGTATGCGCGCCCGCCGTCGCCCATTGCCCAGGCAGCCATGATAGCAGCGGCTCGATCAGATGGGCAAGCGCCGGTTCGCCAACCCAGCCGAGGGCGAGCGACGAGATGGTGATGCCGAGCTGGGTGGCCGCAAGATTCGAGTCGAGATTATCGACGGCGCGCTGAAGTGCCGAGGCGTTCATGCGGCCTGCCGCAGCGAGTTCGGCGACGCGGCTACGCCTGACCGACACCAGGGCGAATTCGGCGGCAACGAAGAAGCCATTGGCGGCGACGAGAAGAAACACGGCTAGTATCCCGATATAGTCGGAGAGCCCGCCGGCGGAATCGGACATGTTTTCCCTGCCTTCGAGTTGATGGGAGTCCGAAACTACACGCTCGCACACTGGTGGCAAGGCGTTCCGGCCAGCCTCGCGGCGAGAGACCGTGATCGAAATACTGCGTCGGTTTGCGGATGACCGCAAATGCGTGGCAACCGAATGACCGGCGTCGCGCCATTCACCGCTTGGGTGGTTCGAAGAGCTCGATCGGGTTTCCGGCCGGATCATCGACCAGGATCTGTTTGCCGCCTATGCCCTGCACGATCTCGTTGCGGAAACGCGCGCCGGCCTGACGCAGCGCGGCGACTTCTGCTTCCAGGTCCTTGACCTCGATCTGGATGCGATTCCAACCGCCGGGCTCCGGCTTTCGCCCATCTGGCATTGCTTGAGATGCTCCGCCAGGTCCCGTCATGCCGCTGACGAACAGACGAAAACCGTCTCTGGTCAGGATGGCGAAACTCGGCGCGGGGCGAAGTGCGACGGAGAAGCCGAGATGTCTCGTGTAGAATTCCACCGCGGCGTCGACGTCGTCGACGATGTAGCGCATGCTGATACCAGGCATGTTTTCCTCCATTGTGGTCTTCGTTGTCTTGATCTGATCGTCCCCTCGCGGGAACATCCAGAACTCTCCTGTTCCTAGGATGCGTCGGTTCGAAACTCGATTATGCGCCCGTTTCAAGTTTTTTTATGCATCTCGTTGTGCCAAATCGCCGAGCGCCTTTGGGCGAGACCAGATCGAATCGAGAGCATGCCGCCCGCCGCCAGCAGCGGGACAACTCTCCACGGCCGCGCCTTCTAGGGATGAGCAGCAAAAGCCGAAGGGCTTCACTGGACGAAGCCAGCCTGCCGCGCCAGATCATCGTGTATAAGTCTAATCTAAAGTATAAGCTTCGACATGTAGCTACTGGATTCCATTACAGAAGTTTAATTTCTATTTCAGTTTCGGTTCATCTTCTCGGCCCTAGTTTGCCCCGGTGTCCAACACGAGGAACCCCCACATGAAAAAGATTTTTGCAGCCCTTCTTTCCGCCTCCTTCCTTCTTTCCCCGATGATTGTTTCCCAGGCTAGCGCCGACGATCATCGCCGTCCTCCCGTCGTCGTGCAGAAGAAGGTAGTCGTCCGGTCGCACTGGAAAAAGGGATACCGCGTCAATACCAGCGAGCGTCGACGGTTCTCCGATGTCAACGACTATCGCCGCTACCGGCTGGCGCCACCGCCACGCGGTTATCGCTGGGTCAGGGCCGATCACGACTACCTGCTGATCGGCGTCACCAGCGGTATTATCTCCAGCGTTATTGCCAGTCGCTGATCGGCAGATGAACGAGAAGAGGGCGGCTTCGACCGCCCTTTTCCTCTGCCGGCAGGCAAATCTCTCGTCAGAAGGGCTTCCTGAAGGGAACGATGTGCTCGGCGAGGCTTCGGAACAGGCTGCCGGATCGTCGTTGCCGATCGGGCCGTTCACCTGCTGCCTCGACGGTGTCGGGATGAAGCCCTTCGATCGGCGGTAGCGGCTCGCATTCGGTGCAGACGCAGAGAGTGCGTTGGATTGCCTTCGCCTTCATGCAGCCTGCCTGTTCCAGTTGGCGAAAGGATCGGGCAGGTCGCGCCAGCGCTCGGGCACGAAGGCATCTGTCCTGATAAGACAGGCGTCGAGTTCCTTCCTGATCCAGGCTTCGTCCATCGGATCGGCACCGATGAAGACGATTTCCTGGCGGCGGTCGCCCCAGACGGGGTCGAGATAGGGGCCGATGGCGTTCATGAAGGTCGGCCCCTCGGGCCACTGCTCGGACGGTACGGAGGCCCACCAGAGGCCCATCTTGCCGGTGCGGACGATCGCGCCCGCCTGGCTGATCTCGCCGACGTGATGCGGGCGGGTCGCCAGCCAGAAGAAGCCTTTGGCGCGCACCACGCCCGGCCATGCCGTGTCGAGAAAGGCCTGCAGCTTGGCCGGATGGAAAGGGCGTTTTTCGCGGTAGACGAAGGAGCGGATGCCGTATTCCTCTGTCTCGGGCATATGATCCTTGAAACCGTGCAGTTCCTTGTACCAGAGCGGATGGGTTTCGGCCCTGTCGATGTCGAAGCGGCCGGTGCCGAGCACCTCCCGCAACGCCACTTGGCCGAAGTCCGCCTCGATCAGCCGCGCATCGGGATTGAGGCCGATGATGATCTTGCGGGCGGCGTCGCGCTCCTTTTCGCTTGCCGTGCCGATCTTGTTCAGCACCACGACGTCGGCGAATTCGATCTGCTCGACCAGCAGGTCGACGATGTTTCTGTTGTCGCCGTCACCGGCCGTTTCTCCGCGGTCGGCGAGGAAATCGGCCGAGGCATAATCGGCAAGCAGATTGACGGCGTCGACGACGGTCACTATGGTGTCGAGCCTTGCGACGTCGGAAAGGCTTTGGCCATTCTCGTCGCGAAATTCGAAGGTGGTGGCGACGGGCAGGGCTCGGCGATGCCGGTCGATTCGATCAAGAGGTAATCGAAGCGGCCCTGATCGGCGAGCTGGCGCACCTCTTTCAGCAGATCGTCGCGCAGCGTGCAGCAGATGCAGCCATTGGTCATCTCGACCAGCTCTTCCTCGGTGCGGGAGAGATTGGCGCCGCCGTCGCGCACCAGGGCAGCATCGATATTCACCTCGCTCATATCGTTGACGATGACGGCGACGCGTAAGCCCTCGCGATTGCTCAGCACGTGGTGAGCAGCGTCGTCTTGCCGGCGCCGAGGAAGCCTGAAAGCACCGTGACGGGAAGTCTGTTGTCCATAAGAACCTCATAGGGTTTGTCTTTATGTTATATCATTACGTTCGGTGCGCCGAAAAAAGGCGGAACGGGGTTGTCCGCCTTTTCCGCCTCAGCTCTCTCCGGAGCGTCGCGTGTCCGATAGGACGCGCGGAGCGGCGCATGAAGGTTCATGCGCTGGAGAGACAATCCTTCATGCTGTTGGCGATGCCGCGCATGAGGGTGAAGTAGAGATCGGGGCCGGCCTTCAGTGTTGCCGCTTCGGGATCGAGCACGCCTGACTTGGCGCGCGTGCCTTCAATGACGACATTGACGAGGCGCGGCTCGAACTGCGGTTCGGCAAAGACGCAGGTGGCGCCGAGTTCACCGACCTTGCGGTGGATTTCCGAAACACGCTCGGCGCCGGGAATAGTTTCCGGGCTGACGGTGATCGAGCCGGCGACGCGGATGCCATAGCGGTGCTCGAAATACTGGTAGGCGTCGTGGAAGACGATGAAGGGCTTGCCCTTGACCGGGGCGACGGTGGCGGTGAGTTCCTTGTCCAGCGCCGTCAGCCTGTCGTCCAGCGCCTTGGCGTTTGCCTGATAGGTCAGCGCATTGGCGGGATCGGCGGCAACCAGCGTCGTGGTGATCTCGCTGGCCATCGCCTTGGCGTTCATCGGATCGAGCCAGAGATGCGTGTCGAATGTGCCGTGCTCGTGATCGTCGTGGTCAGCGTCGGGGCCATGCGCTGCTTCGGCTTCATGGTGCTCGTCACCATCATCATGCGCTTCGAAGGCGCCGCCCTCACGGAAAGGCAGCTTGACGAGGCCGGGGGCGTTGTCGAGTTCGGCGATGCTGGCATCCCGGCCCAGCGCCTGCAGCGGCTTTTCGAGAAAGGCCTCGAGGCCGGGGCCGACCCAGAAGATCACCTTGGCATCCTGCAAAGCGCGAGCATTCGACGGCTTCAGATTGTAGGTATGCGGGGAGGCGGCGCCATCGACGATCAGCTCCGGTTCGCCGACACCCTGCATGATCGCCGACACCAGCGAATGGATCGGTTTGATCGAGGTGACGACGACAGGCGCGTCAGCTGCGCGCATAGTGCCGGCGAAGAGAAGGGCGGGGATCGCCAGGACCGGGATTGCGAGGGCCGGTATTCTGAGGGCCAAGATTTTAAGGGCAGGCCCCAGGGCGCGTTTCATCAATATGCTCCGCTTGAATTGCAGTTGTTATGTTATTACATCAATTGCGTTATGCTATAACGTGTGCAATAGCAGGACGCAACAGCACTTTCGGAAAATTTGATGCTCTCTCCCGCAAAGACCCCCGCTGGTATCCGGGCCGAACCGCTGGTTTCGCTTGAAAATGTCGGCATCCTGCGTAATGGCCGCTGGCTGGTGCGTGGCGTCGATTTTTCCGTCTCGCGCGGCGAGATCGTCACGCTGATCGGGCCAAACGGCTCGGGCAAGTCGACCAGCGCCAAGGCAGCGATCGGCGTGTTGAAGCCCGACGAGGGCAGGGTGGAGCGCAACGCCGGCCTCAAGGTCGGTTATGTCCCGCAGAAGCTCACGATCGACTGGACGCTGCCGCTTTCGGTGCGCCGGCTGATGACGCTGACCGGGCCGCTGCCGGAGCGCGACATTCTTTCGGCACTCGAATCCGCTGGCATCGCCCATATGCTCGATGCCGAGGTGCAGCATCTCTCCGGCGGCGAATTCCAGCGGGCGCTGATGGCGCGCGCTATTGCCCGCAAACCCGATCTGCTGGTGCTCGATGAGCCGGTGCAGGGGGTCGATTTTTCCGGCGAGATCGCGCTCTACGACCTGATCAAGTCGATCCGCAACGCCACCGACTGCGGCATCCTCTTGATCTCGCACGATCTCCACGTCGTCATGGCCGAGACCGACACCGTCATCTGTCTCAACGGCCATGTCTGCTGCCGCGGCACGCCTGAATCCGTCAGCCGCAGCCCGGAATATGTGCGCCTGTTCGGCAGCCGGGCGGCGCAGACGCTTGCCGTCTACAGCCATCACCACGATCATACGCATCTGCCAGATGGGCGCGTGCAGCATGCCGACGGCACGGTGACGGATCATTGCTTCCCCGATGACGGTCATCACCATGAACATGGCCATACCGGTCATGAGCGCGATCACGGCCATCCCGGGCATGACCATAGCCATGACCCCGGGCATGACCATAGCCATGACCCCGGGCATGCCGAACATGACCACGCCCATCCGCACACGCATGCGGAGGGAGAGCGCCATGCTTGACGATTTCTTCGTGCGCGCCATCCTTGCCGGCGTCGGCCTGGCGCTGACGACAGGGCCGCTCGGCTGCTTCATCATCTGGCGGCGTATGGCTTATTTCGGCGATACAATCGCCCATTCGGCGCTGCTCGGCGTCGCACTGTCGCTGCTCTTCGAACTCAACCTGACACTTGCCGTCTTTGCCGTTGCCGCGCTCGTGTCGGTGCTGCTGCTCTTCCTGCAGAAACGCCAGGCGCTGTCGGCCGATGCGCTGCTCGGCATTCTCTCGCATGCCACACTGGCGATCGGCCTCGTCATGGTCGCCTTCATGAGCTGGGTGCGGATCGATCTCATCGCCTTCCTGTTCGGCGATATCCTTGCCGTTTCCACCACCGACATCACGCTGATCTGGGGCGGCGGGCTGTTCGTGCTCGTGGCAATGGCCTGGCTCTGGCGGCCACTCTTGGCGGCAACGGTCAATGCTGAGCTCGCCGAGGCCGAGGGGCTGAAGCCGGAGCGGGCGCGGCTGTTTTTCATGCTGCTGATGGCCGTCGTCATCGCCATTGCCATGAAGATCGTCGGCATCATGCTGATTACCTCGCTGCTGATCATTCCGGCGGCTGCGGCGCGGCGCTTCTCGGCGACGCCGGAGATCATGGCGGTATTCGCCTCATTGATCGGGGCCGCCGCCGTCGTCGGCGGGCTGTTCGGCTCGCTCACCTACGACACGCCTTCCGGCCCCTCGATCGTGGTCGCGGCGCTGATCCTCTTCATGTTCAGCCTGCTTCCCGTCAGGCGCCACCGCGCGGTCATGCAAGGAAAAGGCTCATGACGACACCGCAATTGACCAAGAACCAGTCGCTGGTCTTCGACGTGCTTGAAAAGGCCGAAGGGCCGCTCAGCGCCTACACCATCCTCGACAAGCTGCGCGACCACGGTTTTCGTGCACCCCTGCAGGTCTACCGGGCGCTGGAGAAGCTGCTCGAATACGGCGTCGTGCACCGGCTCGAAAGCATCAACTCCTTCGTTGCCTGCGCCCATCCGGGCGACGACTGCCACAGCCACGGCATCGTCGCCTTCGCCATCTGCGAAAGCTGCGGTCAGGTGATGGAGTTCCACGATCACGAGGTCGACCACCGGCTGATGGGCTGGGTGCGGGGGCAGAAGTTCAAACCAGCGAAGACGACGATCGAGATTCGCGGTTTGTGCAAGGCTTGTGCGGCGTAAGCGGCCACTCTATCCGTCGGCGCCCTACCCTAACTCACCGACGGGACTTTGACGGGGCGCCATCATCTCCACCCTCATTGCTGTGACATCCCTCGGGTCGAAGCCCGAGGACAGGAATGAGCGAGGGCGGGGAGGCGGCGTGCCCGAAGGTGACCATCCACGCGTTGGTTTCCTCGCTTTCTTTGCTGCCGATCGATACACAAATCAATGATTCAAAAAGGTGAGGCCGCGAGAACGGCCTCACCTTTTGCATTTCTGTGCGGATAAGCTTAATCCGGCTTGGATTCAGAGCCGCTCTTGCCGGAGCCACCATTGTCGCTCTTGCCGGAGCCACCGTTGTCGCTCTTGCCGGAGCCACCATTGTCGCTCTTGCCGGAGCCACCGTTGTCGCTCTTGCCGGAGCCGCCATTGTCGCTCTTTCCGGAGCCGCCGTTATCGCTCTTTCCGGAGCCGCCGTTATCGCTCTTTCCGGAGCCGCCGTTATCGCTCTTTCCGGAGCCGCCGTTATCGCTCTTGCCGGAGCCGCCGTTATCGCTCTTTCCGGAGCCGCCATTATCGCTCTTTCCGGAGCCGCCATTGTCGCTCTTTCCGGAGCTATCATTATCGCTTTTGCCGGAGCCGCCGTTGTCGCTCTTGCCGGAGCCGCCATTGTCGCCCTTGCCGGAGCCGCCATTGTCGCCCTTGCCGGAGCCGCCGTTGTCGCTCTTGCCGGAGCCGCCATTATCGCTCTTTCCGGAGCTATCATTATCGCTCTTGCCGGCGCCGTCATTGTCGCCCTTGCCGGGGCCGTCATTGCCGCCTTTGCCGGGACCGTCGTTGCCGCCCTTGCCGGGACCATCGTCGTTGCCACCCTTGCCCGGGCCGTCATTGCCACCCTTGCCGTGCCCGTGATCTTTTCCGCCCCCGTCGTGGCCGTGATGATCGCGGTCCTTGCCGTCGTGATTGTCTTTCCCACCGTCGCCACGGCCGTCCTTGCCGTGCCCGTGATCTTTCCCGCCCTTGCCGCCGCCGTGATGATCATGGCCCTTGCCGTGATCGTCCTTTCCGCCATTGTCGCCGCTGCCGCTGCCGCTGCCGCTGCCGCTGCCGTCGCCATTGCCATTGCCGCTGCCGTCGCCATTGCCGCTGCCGGCATCGTCGCCGTTCCCGTTCCCGTTGCCGTTGCCATCGCCATTGTCACTATCGCCAGCATTCCCATTGCTGGCGAGTGAACCGCTGCTGGATGTCTTCTTGCCGCCGCCAATGTTTTGGTTGCCGCGATCGTTATCGTTCGGATTGAACCTGCTATCGGACCGAATTGCACTGGTCGGCATGCACAGCCTGTATTCGAGTGTACCGCGAACTGCGGCCTTGCAATTAACGACTGCCGGGGCTGCCGTTGCCAAGCTGCTGCTTGCCAGAAGGGAAGCAACGGCGATGCTGAATTTCGCTGCTCTGCTGATCATTTCAATCCATCTCCGAAGGTTAACCGAATGTTAATAGGGAGAACTCCTACACTAACAATCAATTAACACGAAGAATAGATAATGGTTAATCTGTCTCAATCGTTTAATACAGTTAAATTGGCAAGTATAAAATTTTACTAAATTTTTATTCTGCCTATGTTATCGTCTCACGACAAATAAAAGGAATCGGCTATGAAGCGCCTCTTTTCGCTCGCTGGCTTTTTATTCATTCTTCTGCATTTTCAAGCCCTTGCGGGATCATCGCTTCCCGTAGCGCGAAGCATCGGCGCACCCGTGGGATTCGCCGCAGCCTGCGCCAAGTACAAGTGGCTGTGCGGCAGGATGGCGACGCAACAGCTGAACGATCAGGCAGGCATGGCGCTTCTGCAAAAGGTCAATCGCGCCGTAAATGGACGTATCATTCCCGCGGAAGATAGCCCGTCTTCCCGAAATAGGGATGTCTGGTCTCTGCCGGTTGCCGGCCATGGCGATTGTGAGGACTACGCTCTCCAGAAGATGAAGGACCTGATCGAAGCTGGTTTTCCATCGAACAGGTTGGCGCTTTCCGTGGTGATTGGACCGCAGGATCAAAACCATGTCGTTCTCATTGCCCGGACGGACGGCGGCGATTATGTGCTCGACAATCTGACCGGCGCCGTGAGGCTCTGGCGCACGACAGGCTATACGTTTCTGGCCACTCAGGATTTCCAATCGCGAACGGGCTGGCGCGTGACGCTTGCTGGTCCCCGTGCAGGCGAGTTCTCTTGAACTGAGAGTATCGAGGCGACGCGTTCGCCGCTGGCAGGCGCAGATCCCGGCGCTATCTTTGCCGGAGTAACCAAGCCAGGGACGATCGCGTGACGAAGACCGAACTCGCGGAGATATACCGGGGCTACATCGCCTGCCTGAACAGGCAGGACTGGCCAAATCTCGGGCAGTTCGTCGGCGACGATGCAGTTCATAACGGCCGGCGCCTCGGGCTGCCGGGTTACGTCGCCATGCTCGAGCGGGACTTCGAAGAGATTCCCGATCTCTATTTCAAGGTGCTGATGCTGCTTTGCGATCCGCCATACATCGCCTGCCGGCTCGGCTTCGATTGCAGGCCGAAGGCAAAATTCCTCGGCCTCGATGTAAACGGCAGGCGCCTTTCCTTCACCGAAAATGTCATCTACGAATTTCGCGGCGGCAAGATCGTCGAAGTCTGGTCGGTCATCGATAAGACGGCGATCGAGTCCCAGCTTGCGGGCTCGAATTGATCGCGCGGATGGTTTCCGGTCTGTGTTTCGATCAGATGATGGCGACGCGTTCGCCGAAGGGCGTGTCGTCGTCGAAATTGCGGGTGCCGATCCGATCGCTTTCGCCTGACAACACCGGCTGTTCCGCCTGTTCGCCGGCCTCTCCTCCTTCTTCCGATGCCGCATGCCCGTCCCGCTTTTGCGGATGCTGCTCATAATCGACGATCAGATCCGCGTGCGGGATGATATCGCTTGCGGCTTCCTTTTCTGTGGACTTCTTCGCTGCCAGCTGATCGGCCGTGATCTGCGACTGGCGGGCAGCGACCCAGGCATTGTCGGGTTCGGAGCCGATCGAGGTGCTGGTGCCGACCTTGGTAGCTTCGGACCGGGCGGTGGCGGAGATGGGATTGATCGCGTCGACCATGATGCTCTCCTCTCGGAACAGGATGATTTAGGCTTGGTCGGCCCAAAAATCTGAATCCTATTCTAAATTAAACAGTTAGAGGATGATATTGTCCGAAGACGGCTTACGCTTTTCGGCATCATGCTCCATGGCGAACCGGCGAAACAGCCAGCCGTTTCCCGGAATGAAAACGGCGCAGTCTTCGGGCCTGTCAGAGAGACATATCGGGGCCGCGCCGAAAAACACAAGGGGACATCGACGTGACTGCCATTTCGGACAATGACGAAATCGGTAGCAGAGTACGAGAAATTCGACAAAGAATTGTGCGCGCAGGGGGTGCGCGGTGCGTGGTTAATGTAAGAATCGGAAACACTTTGTGACTAAGTGTCTCCAAAAGCTGCGTTTTTTGACTTGCTGCGCGCGAAGACATGACGGATATTGTTTAAACGTTGAGGAAGCCGTCATGATTAGAATGATTGAAAACCCCGCCGAACTGGCTGGCGAAGATATCACCGGCAAATATATTCTCCGGAGGCTGAACTACCACTGGTTCGCTTACGGCAAGGCGGCTATCGTGACCGCCTGCAAGGGAACGATCCTGCAGCTCGAGCGGGAAGAGACGGTCTATTCCGAGCGTTGGGGCCGTCGCGCCTATACCGGCACCGGCAGACGTTACCCCGGCGGCATCTGTCCTATTTCTGCGGTCGCCTGCGTTTGCGATACGCCTGATGACGTCAATGCCGTCATTCAACTGGATGTCGAAGCACAGGACGAATTCTATCAACTGATCGCAAAGGCCGAAGCCAGGGTTCAGGCGCTTGCCTCTTCCTCACGAAACAGCCAGTTTCTCGAAGCTGCCGAGTAGGCGGCTCTTTACCGAAATCCGCCTTCAACCATCATTGCGGCGACGGCAGAATTTTTCCGACATCTCCGAATGCTGGATGCAAAAGCGTCGCTACGATCAAGCGCGGCTTTCGTTCGCTACGCTGCCATCGGGTGCTTTCCGTCTCCTCAATCCGGTGCGGTTGTGTTAGACTTAGGCGGCAGCCGTTGGGATGCAGACAGCTCGTTCCCGGTTGAACGGAAGCGGTCATGACAGAGCAGAACACTCGGCCCAATCACTCATTCGCAGCGACGGCGCCATCGCTCGGCTCGCTCGCCATCACCATTGCCGTGATGTTTGCCGCGCTATTCTGGCCAGCCGGCACGCTCGACTGGCCGCGTGGCTGGATCTTTCTCGGTCTCTTCCTTGCACTGACATGTGTCGCGATCATCTGGATCTGGCGGACAAATCCGGAGCTGTTTGCGGCGCGCAGCCGATATCAGAAAGGCACCAAGCCCTGGGATGCGGTGGTGGCGACGCTGACAATCATTCTCTTTGTCGCCATTCTTCCGGTCGGCGCGTTCGACGACGGGCGTTTCCACTGGGCGCCGCAGTCAGATTGGGTGGTCCTCATCGGCTATCTGCTGATGACAGTAGGCTATCTCGGCCTGACCTGGGCGCAATCGGTCAACCGGCATTTCGAGCCGACAGTGCGCATTCAGACCGACCGCGACCACAAGGTAATCGATACCGGACCCTATGCCGCCATCCGCCATCCCGGATACGCAACCGCTGTCGTGCTCAGCGTCGGCATGGCGCTGTCGCTTGGATCGCTCTACGCGCTGATCCCCGCCGGCCTGCTCATCATTGTACTCTTCGGCCGCACGCTGGGAGAGGAGGCAGAATTGCGCAAGGGGCTCGAAGGCTATGCTGAGTACATGGAGCGTGTGCGCTGGCGGTGGATTCCGGGAATTTGGTAAGCGGCTCGCGTGTCCGGAGTACGTCCAGTTATTTGCCCTTTCGCTTGCGCTCAGTGCATTCGCGGCTTCGCCGCTCATCCCCCTCATCTGCCTGCCGGCATCTTCTCCCCGCCGGGGAGAAGCGGAATCGTGGCGGCGTCTTGCCCTTCCTGACTGCGCCGTTTGCGGAAACGAGCGAAAGCGACTTGCTCTCCCTCTTCTCCCCAGCGGGGAGAAGGTGGCCCGAAGGGTCGGATGAGGGGATGAGCGGCAAAGCCGCGAATGCAGTGAGCGCAAGCGAGGGGCAAAATATAGGGCATACCACTCTCGTCAACCCTTGCCCGCGTCAGAGAACAAGCCACCGGTCGCGTTGCCTGGTTCACCCGATCTGCCTGAGATCCCGCGCAAACCGCTGCCAATTCGCCACGTAGTTTTCCGCCGAGCGACGGATGCTCTCGACAGCCTGCTCATCCAGCACCCGCACGACCCGGGCGGGTGCTCCGACGATCAGCGAATTGTCGGGGAATTCCTTGCCTTCGGTCACCAGCGTATTAGCGCCGACGAGGCAGTTGTTGCCGATTTTCGCACCATTCAGGATGGTTGCGCCCATGCCGATCAGCGTGTTGTTGCCGATGGTGCAGCCGTGAAGGATGGCGTGGTGGCCGATGGTGCAGCCTTTGCCTGTTGTCAGCGGGAAGCCCATGTCGGTATGGGCCATCACACCTTCCTGGATGTTGGTGCCTTCGCCGACGGTGATCTTCTCGTTGTCACCGCGCAGCACGGCGCCGAACCAGATGCCAACATTCTCGCCGAGTTCGATCTGGCCGATGATATTGGCATCCGGTGCGATCCAATAGAGGCCGGCAGCGGGCAGTTTCGGCGTCGATCCGCCAAGCGCATAGACGGGCATGGCTCTCTCCTCAGACGACTTCGACCGATAGGGTGGCGACTCCGTCGATGCCGCAATTGATGCGATCGCCCCTGGCCACCGCGCCGACGCCGGCGGGCGTGCCGGTCATGATGATATCGCCAGGCGCGAGAGTGAAGAGCTTCGACAGTTCGGCGATGATCTCCGGCACCTTCCAGATCATCTGGTTGAGATCGCCGTCCTGCACGCGCTTGCCGTTCTGCTCCAGCCAGATCTTACCTTCAGCGGGGTGGCCGAGACGCACTGCCGGAACGATCGACGAGACAGGGGCAGAATGTTCGAAGGCCTTGCCGACCTCCCAGGGACGACCGAGCTTCTTTGCCTCACCCTGTAGATCGCGGCGGGTGAAATCGATACCGACGGCATAGCCGTAGATGCAGTCGAGCGCGTCCGCGGCCCCGATGTTCGCGCCACCCGATTTCAGCGCCAGCACGCACTCGACCTCGTAATGCACGTCTGATGACAGCGGCGGATAGGGAAAGGCCTTGCCTGCCGGCAGCAGGTTGTCGGCGTTCTTCTGGAAGAAGAAGGGCGGCTCGCGGCTGGGATCGTGACCCATCTCGATCGCATGGTCGGCATAGTTGCGCCCAACGCAATAGACGCGGCGCACCGGAAAACGCTCGACGCTGCCCTCGACCGGCAGCAGCACCGGTTGCGGAAGCGGGATGACGGTGACGGGATCGAACATTGGTGGGCTGTTCCTGTTTACGAGTCTTTGCGCCATCTTAGACGGAAAACATCGCGCCGGGGAAGCGTCCTTGGCGTCCGGCTTCGGTGCATTGACGCTGTGACTATCCAGCGGTATCGTTACTGCCATGAACAGGAGTTTTGCAGTTTCGACGACGTCTACGACCACCGCGCCGCGGTGGGTGGTAGACGCGTGAACTGAATTCCGTTCATTGCTGCTAAGACCAACCCGCCGGTGACGAGCGGGTTTTTTGTTCCCGCCCGTGCTCGCATTCGAGGACGAGATCCGTGGACGATATCCAGAAAAATATTCTTGCGGAGCGAGCGCTGGCCTCTGCCCGCCGCTGTGTCGCCAGCCGCTATGTTGGGGCTGCTTTCGCCTACGCGGCGGGTTCCATCATGCGCGGCGAAGGCGCCACCTTTTCGGATATCGATCTGGTCGTCGTGTTCCCGTCGCTTAAAAGAGCCTGGCGGGAATCGTTCACTGAGGACGGCTTCCCGGTTGAGGCCTTCGTCCACGATCCGCAGACGCTGGCGCATTATCTCCATCAGGATGCAGACAGCGGTTATCCCATCATGGTCAACATGGTTGTCACGGGCAGCATACTGGGGCCGGATATCGACAACGCCCGCGTCATGCAGGCATGGGCGGCAAGGATGCTGGCGGCGGGGCCGAAACCTCTTGCCGGGGCAGACTACGACTTGCTGCGCTATCAGGTCACCGATCTGGCCGACGATCTGCGCGGAACGCGCCCGCCCGAAGAGATCGCTGCCATTGCGGCGCTGCTCTATCAGAAGCTCGCCGACCTGATGCTTCTCGGACGTGGCGCGTGGGCTGGCCGGGGAAAGTGGGCGCCCCGTCTGATCAGGGAGCTCGACGCGCAATTGGCGGCCGAATTCGACGCGGCGTTCAGTCTGGCGGCTGCGGGTGACGGCGCCCGATTCCTGGCTTTGGCCGACCGGGAGCTTGCCTTGCATGGCGGCCGCTATTTCGACGGATACAGGCAGGAGGCGCCGCTGGAAGCGCGCCGACCGGAATAATTTGATATCAGTCACATTACCGAATTTTCCAAATTGGATGGAAGATGCTTGAGAACGAATTCAAGAGTGCCTTGCCGTCGGCGGTAAGGCGTACCGCCAGATTGCGCCTCAGAATTCCCATGGAAAGGGATATCGATTTCCTGACCCGACTTTTTTCGCGGCCGGAATTGGTCGCACACCGACCGGCGCCCCGGCCTGACACGCCGGCGGAAAGCGCAGAGCGGCTTGCGCGCGATATCGGGCATTGGAAAGATCACGGGTTTGGGCGTTGGGCCGTCGAGGCGAACGGTGTGCTGATCGGGTTCGGCGGTGTGACCGTTTCCAAGGAATTCGACGACCTCAATCTTTCTTATCATCTGCAACCCGAAAGCTGGGGGCAGGGATATGCCACGGAATTGGTCCGGGAAACGCTGACCTTCGCCTTCGATAATCTGCATGCGGACCGAGTGATCGGCTTGGTTCGCCCCGTCAATGCCGCCTCGAAGCGCATTCTCGAGAAATGCGGCTTCACTTTCGAGCGCGAGGTGATACTGCATGGCGCGCCGACAAACATGTATGCCTTTGGCAAAACGAGCGGCTCATAAAACAACATCCATGCGCAATTATCAGGCGTGACAAGACGTCGTCGCCGGTCATTCCTCGCCGGATTCGGCCAGCGCATCGCGGACCATCGCGTAGTAGGGGGTAAGTTCCGGGATATCGGTGGCCAGCCTGTCAAAGGCGGGGTCGGATGGCGCAAGTGTGCCGGCGTATTTCGCTTGCGTGAAGGCCCGATGGGCGGCAAGGGCTTCGGCGTCGGCCTTGTGCACGACGGTATAGACAGGCGAGGGCACGGTGCGGCCCTTGACGATGATGCGGTCGAGCTCGACGACGGTATAGGTGCCGGCGACAAGTCTTGCAGTCTCCTCGCCGAGCAGCAGCGCCACGCCATAATTCTTCGAGGCGCCTTCGAGGCGGGAGGCGAGATTGACGCTGTCGCCGAGGCAGGAATAGTCGAAGCGGCGGGTCGAGCCCATATTGCCGACGATGCATTCGCCGGTGTTGATGCCGACGCCCATCTTTAGCACGTGCGGCCTGCCGCCGCGCATCGCCGCCTCCCGCTCCAGCTCTTGGTTGAGACTCGATATCGCCGCCTGCATGGCAAGGGAGGCTTTGACGGCGTGCAGTGCATGATCGGGATCGTCGAGCGGGGCGTTCCAGAAGGCCATGATGCAGTCGCCCATATATTTGTCGATCGTGCCGCCGTGATCCATCACCACGTCGGAGAGCGGCGTCAGCAGCCGGTTGATCAGGCCGGTCAGTTGCTCCGGATCATCTTTCAACGTCTCGGCGATGGTGGTGAACCCACGCACATCGGAAAACAGCACGGAGAGCGTGCGCCGCTCGCCGCCAAGCTTCAACTGCGAGGGGTCGTGCGACAGGCGCCTGACCAGATCGGGCGAGATATATTGGGCGAAGGCGCGGATGATCTGGCGCTTGTTGCGACGTTCTTCGGCATAATCGAAGGCGGCTTGGCCGAAGGCGACCGAGACATAGGCAACGACTGGCCCGAGCGGCGGGACGAAGATATGGGCAAAGCGGATGCCGGCAAAACTCGCAGCAGCGAAGGCGAATACGGTCACGACGCTGGCGACGATCGTCAGCCATCCAGTCGAACGCCAGACGGTGGCAGCGGCGAGCAGCACGGAGATCAGGATGCAGGCGGCGACCAGCGGAAGGCTGGCTTCCGCGATCGACAGGCCACGGCGGATATTGTCGTAGATCGTTGCCTGGATCTCGACGCCGGAGGTCAGCGTGCCGGTGTGGACGGTATAAGGTGTCGCGAAGGCATCGACGCCGCCCTTGTCGATGGCAGGGGCATTCTGCAGGCTGAGACCGACGAGCACGACGCGGCCCTTGAAATAATCCGGCGGCAGCAGGTTCTCAGGGTCGAGCGCCTGGTAGTAGGAGACTGTGGGATAGCTGCGGGCCGCGCCGAAGGATTGGATGAGCCGGCCAGCAGGCAAGGCTTTGGGTGCTGCTCCCGACGCCTTCATCAGCATGGCGGCAAAGCCGTCCTCATAACCTGGAATGCGCCGGAACGCACCGTCGCCGCTGAGATCGACGGAGGCGATGCCGGTCACAGCACCCGCTTCAGTCAGTTGCGGCAGCGGCGTGGCGCGGATCAGTTGCGAGGACTGGGGCGTCTCGATCAGCGTTTCGTCGCCGGCGAGCACGACATCCGGGCCGACAGCCCTAGTGATCGCGTCGTCGTTATCGGGGTTCGAGGGTTCGGCCATGATGATATCGAGGCCGATGACACGGGCACCGGCCGTGCGCAGCTGCCTGACAAGCCGGGCATGCAGGCTGCGCGGCCAGGGCCACTGCGCATTGATATCGGCAAGCGAAGGCTCGTCGATCGCGACGATGACGGGTCCGCCGGGTGGCGGACGGGGATCGTCGACGGTCGAGAGATAGTCGAAGCTTCTCAGCTCCAGCAGCGACCAGGCGGGCAGGCGCGACAGCAGTGAGATGGCGACGAGTGTCGAAAGCGCCAGCACCAGCAGCCTGAGATGGCGGCTTTCGGCTTGCCGGCCGGCCGGCCGAGGCTTGCCTCGTACCCGCATCAGAAACGAACTTTGAGCGTGCCCTTGAAGGCGCGGCCCCAGCCCGGCACGCCGGGCGTCAGCTCGAAATCCTCGTCGAGCAGGTTATAGGCGGCCGCTTCCAGCGCGATGCGTTTGTCCAGCGGTTCCCAGATCAGGTGGGCATCGAGGCTCCAATAGTCGTCGAGCTTGGTGCCGAGATCGTCGCCGTCGCGCTCGCCAACATAATTGGCCGCCACCGTTGCCTTGACCTTGGCCTCGTTGACCCAGGTCAGGGCAATCTGGCCGGAATTCTTCGGAATGTAGGGCAGCGAGCCGCCATAGTTCGGCTCCAGCGGATCCTTGTTCTCCGATTCCATATAGGCATAGGTGGCGGAGAGGCCCAAACCATAGCCGAGCGCGACGTTGGCGGTCACGGCGGCGCGGTCGATGCTGCCGCTCGACAGCGGCAGGCTGTCGGCTGCCGGAAGCGAGATCAGCGGAAAGTCGATCGAGAAATCATGCAATTCCTGGTGCTGGTATTCGACCGAGGTAAAGAAACGATCGGTCCACTCGGCATCCCATTGCAGCGCGACCGTATCGCTATAACCTTCGATGCCGACCGAGAACTGGTTTGGCTGCAGTCCGAGGATGCCGACCGGAGCGAGAGTGGGAACGCCGGTATCGACGCTCTGACGCATGAATGCGGCGCGCAGCCAGTGGTTCTGGACAGGCGACCAGGCGAGACCGAAGCGCGGTTCCAGCCGGCTGACATCGACGCCATCGCCTGACATGCGCGTGCCGAACAGCGCATATTCGCCCTTCAGATCAGGCGTGATCTCGTGCAGCACGTCGACATAGGCGCGGGCGATGTCGACGCGGTTGTCGGTCTCCGTGGGGCCAAGTGTCACACTTGGCAAGAAGACTGGAAAGACTTCCTCAATGTTGAGGAAGCTGCTGTTATGGGCGTCGATCCAACCACCTTCGACGCCGTAGCGGAAGGTAAGCGGTCCCGCCCCGATATCGTGGTTGAGGGCGGCGACATAGGTCTTCGAACTCTGGTCCTGACTGATCTGCCCGAACGGGCGGATATCGGTGCCGGGACCACCAAGGAACGGCACCGTCTCCCAATCGAACGCCAGTTCGTCGGTAGTCTTCGTTCGCGTGCCGGAATAGAGCAGTGCTGTATTCAGCACGTTTTCGTAACCGAATGTGTGGCTCCAACCGATGCCGGCATTGGTGGTCGTGATGATGTCGCGCCGGGTCTGATAGAGCGGTAATTCGTCGGGTGCCAAAGGAAAGCCGAGCAAGGGAATGAACAGCCCGTCGTTCAAAATGGTCGACAGCTGGGAATTACTGCTCAAGGTATCGAGGTCGAAATCGCGTTTGGCGCCATTGAAATAAGCGACGATACGATCCTCAGGCGTGATCGTCGCTGTGAGATAACCGTTGCCGCTGAGGATCTTGTTCTCGGTGGAGAAGCCGCCAAAATCCGTATAATTGCCGTCGCGGGCGATCTCCTCCCAGTTCAGGTTGCCGTAGAAGCTGAGCGGGATCGTCTCGTTGGAGAAGCCCTGGATTTCGGCCTCACCGATGCGCCTCGTATGGCCGTCGACGCTGTTGATGCCGCCGCCGAGCGAGCCTTCGATAAAGGGGGTGCGCAGCAGCGTTGCCGAGCGCGAACGGCCGGACAGCATATGCGGATCAAGCAGCAGGCCCTGGAAGAGCGAGGAAAAACTCGACGTGTTGACGCGGTACTGGCTGATATTATCGTCGCCGAAATCAGTCGCGTTGACGAAGGGGAAGATGCTGCCCTTGATCGATTGATCGATATAGCCGCTGCCTTCGAAGGGGCTGAAGACGGCATCGCCGTAATACCGGCCCCAGGCATCCAGGCCCTGAAGGCGGTAAGCGTTGTTCAGCGTCGAGCCGGCATCCTTGTTGGCGCCGAGCGCGCTGTAGTCGCCGCCGCGCGCCCTGGAGCGGCGGAGAAACTCCTGGGCGTTGCGGATCGCGCCGTCGGCGTCGTAGTCATCGATGTCGACAGCGGTTCGGAAGGAGGAGATGACGGGGTCGTTCTTGTCGAGCCTGTCGGCATTGTCGACCGCCTGCGCGGAGGGGATGCGGTCACCCTTTTCGTAATGGGCGGCGGCGAGCATCAGTTGTGACTGCGAATGCGCCGGATTAGCGGTGCTGGCCGCCAGCAGATCCGCCAGCGCCTTGTCGCGTTCGCCAGTCTGCAGATAGTAGCGGCCGCGGGCGAGAAGCGCGATGTCGAAGGACGGATCGACGGTAAGCGCCGTATCGATTTCGCGCTTGGCTTCCTTCATGCGCGACTGATCGAGATAGAGGATGGCGAGATTGGCGTGCGGCACGGGATCCTGCGGATCGAGCGCGATTGCCTTCAGGAAGGCGGCCTCGGCCTCGCCATTGGCGTCGCGGGCGCTCTGCAGCAGGCCCAACGAGTTCAATGATCCCGACGCCCCCGGCGCAAGCTCGATGGCGCGGTTCAAATCGGCTAAAGCGCCGTCGATGTCGCTTTCGTAGCTTGCCTTGTAGGAGGCGCGCGCGGCAAGGGCGATCGGATGGTTGGGATCAAGCGAGAGGGCGCGGTTCACGGCCTCCTGCATCTGGGCGCGGTCGTCGATCAGCTGCGCCAGCTGGGCGCGGATCGCGGGCAGGGTGGGATCGTTCGGAAAGCGCTTTTCGGCTTGGCTGATCACATCGAGGGCAGTGCGCGGGTTTTGCAAAAAGCCGGCGGTATAGGCCTGCATGATCGCGCCATAGGGGCCGACAGCAGCCGAAGGCGGCTTTTCGACATGGGCGGGATCAGCAAGCGAACGGGCGAAATAGCCGCCATATTGGGCCATGTTCCGGCGGCTGGCGTCGAGATGCGGCAGTGCTGCCGCAAACAATCTTGCCGCTTCGTCGTAGCGTTTTTCGGAGCCGGCGATCGTGGCATCGATCAGGTCGAGGCGGGCCTTCTGGGTGGTCGTCAGCTTGCGGCGGCGAATCTCGTGAAGCGTGGCGGCTGTAACCTGCCGGCCATCGAAGGCGCTCTGCACTTCGGCAAGCTCCAGCCAGTCCTCGGTGGTGCGCCGTTCCGGCGGCAAAGCCAGCAGTCGGCGGCGCTCGTCGGCCATGCGGCCTGCCGGAAGCGGCGAGGTCGGCATCAGCCCGAAGCCGTCGCGCAGGTTCAGGTAGAACAGCATCTGCTCGCGATCGTCGGGTGTGACGATGACGAGCTTGCGCGGCGCCTGGCCGATCGTGGCGACCGCTCCCTCGCCCTCATTTACCTCGACGCTGCCCTGCGGGTTGGTGAGCGCGACGCGGCCTTCGAGCACGATCATCGAGGTCTTGGCGCCCTCGACCGTCATGGTCCAGTCGGTGCCGCGGATGGCGGCTGCGGCCGCCGGCGTTTCCACAGTCAGTCCCTGGCCACCGCGCTCGGCGCGCGCCCAGATCGTTCCCGATTGCAGCTCCAGCGTCGTGTCGCCGCTCGCGGCCATCTTCTTGACCTGCAGCGAGGAATTGCGGCCAAGGCGAACCTGCGTGTGATCGGAAAAGACAATGGCGAGCTGGCCGTTGGCGTTGGTGCGCAGCACGTCGCCGGTCAGTAGGTCTTGATTGATGTCGACGACGCGCCAGTTCGACACGTCGATGAAGCGGACCTCCTCGCCGGTCTTGCGGGCGATGACGGAACCGGCGACCGGTGTTGCACGCTGCACGGGGTCAGCCGCCGCCGGCGAAAAGCCCGGCACGACAAGCGCAAGCGCCACCCCGGCGCGACAGATGTTTTTCCAGCGACCCAGCATGACCCCAACCCCCGCTTCCCCTTTGTCCAAGTAGAAAAGAAAAGTCAAGCATATTGCACACGTGTTCTTGAATTCCGTGTGAAGTGTAATATCAGGGAAACACTTATGGGATGGAGTATTCGGGTGAGCGAATTCGAGAGTGCAACTGAACTTATGCCAAGCGAACCGTCGACGGGTGACATCGGCGCCGGGTATTTCGATCATATCAAGAAAATCAATGACATATTTTATGATCAGATCAAGATCTCTGACCAGAAAGCCGCTTATATTTTCACTTTCATGCTGGCATTCCTGGTGAGTTCCAGCGATGTCAGGGCCGTCTTCAGCCTGGCGCGCTACGTGAGCGGCACGCCCGGCAGTATGCTGTTCTCCGGCCTGCTTGCCGCAGCTTCGGTCTTTTCGATGCTGTCGGCGATCCTCGTCGTACTGCCGCGCCATTTGAACAACTCGACGTCATTGTTCTGGGGCGCCTGGCACGGTCATCGCGACCGGTTCTTTGATGCGGCGCTGCGGCGCGACGAGCGCTACCTTTTCGAACAGTACCTCGAAAACGCCGACATCCTCTCCACCATCGCCCGCAACAAATACCGCTGCGTCACTTTTGCGTTCCGCGGGCTGATGGTGAGTGTGATCGCCTATGTGCTGCTGTTGGTGGCGGTGTGAGCGTAGCGCGCCCCAGCGGCGTCGAAGAGCGAGATGCGCTCCACCGGGCGCGCCGAAACGCGCCCGGCCGTTTTCATCCCTCGACCTCAAGAACAAGTTCGAGTTCGATCGGCACGCCTAAAGGCAGGCTGGCGACGCCGAGCACGACGCGGCCTGAGAGCTTTTCCTCGCCGAAGACCGAAAGCAGCATTTCGGATGCTCCGTCCGCAACCTTCGGATGGTCGCGGAAATCGCCTTCGGTCGCGATATAAACGCCAAGCTTGACGATCCTGACGGCCCTGTCCAGCGAGCCGAGATAGTCCTTGGCGGCTGCGAGCGCGCTCAGCGTTGCGGTTTCGGCCGCCTTCCTGCCGTCCTCGGCCGTCAGTGCACCGCCGACGCGGCCGATATAGCGCGGCTCATGGCCGACGACCGGCAGCATCCCGCTGAAGAAGACCAGGTTGCCGGTCCTTATCGCTTCGACATAGGCCCCGAAGGGTGTCGGCGGCGGGGGAAGCGTGATGCCGAGTTCCTGCAGCCGTCGTTCCGCGCCGGCTGCCTTAGCTTTCGCATGGTCTACCATCTGCCCAGATGTGCGCCGCCGTCGACGTGCAGCACCTCCCCGGTTACGCGCGGCGCTTCGGTGAGGAAGATGACGGCGTCAACGATCTCCTCGACGTTCGATATGCCTGCCATCGGCGACAGCGTCTTCAGGAAATCCTTCGGATTGTCCTTGTGCAGGGGCGTGTCCACCACACCGGGAGCGACGATATTGAAGCGAATGGCCTCGTTCGCATATTCCATCGCCAGGTTCTTGGAGATGGCGTTGATGCCGCCCTTTGTCATCATCGAGACTGAGGCGGAGAAGCCGGCGATCGGATGATCGGTCAATGGCGTGGTGATGCTGACGACGCTACCGCCGGTTTTCTGCGCGAGCATCTGTCGGACGACCAGCTGGGTCAGATGGATGAAGCCCTCGAGATTGGTCGAGGACATTTTGTGGAAGTCGGCCATCGTGAACTCGACGAACGGCTTGGCCAAGAAAATGCCAGCATTGTTCACGAGCGCGTCGATCGAGCCGAAGCGATCGATTGCGGTCCTTGCCACCCGCGCGGCGGTTTCGGCATTGCCGATGTCACCGTCGACGAGCACCAGCCTGTCGGAGGCTTGGAAAGCGTTCGAAGTGCTGACCTGGCGCGAGGTGGCGACGACATTATAGCCGCGCTGGATGAAGGCGTTGACGAGGCCGGCTCCGATACCCTGGGAGGCGCCGGTGACGATGACTGTTTTTCTCGTAGTCATGCTGATTTCCATAATCTGGTTCGGGCAACGCGGACCTTGCGGTTGCAAAGGCGGGGTCGCTCGAGATGGGGCTGCTGCGAATGCGCCTCCATCCGGTTGTCTTGTTTTCGCAAGGTGAATATGGCGAAAACTCCATTACGCGATTAGATGGAAATATCTGGATTCTCTTTTGCATCCATGCAAAAATCAGAACATGGCTGATCTGAACGATATCGCCGTTTTCGTGAAGGTGGCGCAGTACGGCAGCTTCAGCCGCGCTGCCCATTCCCTCGGCATGCCTGTATCGACGGTCAGCCGGAAGGTCAAATCGCTGGAAGAGCAGCTCGGTGTGATGCTGCTGCAGCGGACGACCCGCAAACTGAGCCTGACCGTGCAGGGCCAGGCCTATTACAACAGGTGCAGCGAACCGCTCGCCCATCTGCTTGATGCCGAGCAGGCGCTTACCGAGACACAGAGAAAGCCGGAAGGTCTGCTGAAAATCTCCGTGCCAGTCATCTTCGGACAGGAAGTCTTCTACGAATTCGTCTCGGCTTTCCTGAAAACCTATCCAAAGATCCAGGTCGATCTCTTCGTCACCAACCTGTTCCTCGATCTGATCGCGGAGAACATCGATCTCGGCATCCGTTTCGGCGAACTTAAGGATTCCTCCATCGTGGCGCAGCGGCTCGGCAAGAGCGTGCGCTATCTGGTCGCCGCACCGGACTATCTGAAGGGGAGGGTGCTTCCCTTGAAGCCCGAAGATCTGAAGGACCATCAATGCGTGCTCTTGAACGGCCGCAACGGCGAGGCGGAATGGCATCTGGTGAGCGGTCGCAAATCGGTTCGCCTGCATGTGTCGGGGCCGGTATCGAGCCGGGATTTCGATGCGGTAAGCGCCTTCACCTATCGCGGACACGGTATCGGCTTGCTGCCTTCGACCTATTGCGACGAACAGATCAGAAAAGGTGAACTCGTCCGCCTGCTGCCGGGCTGGTCGTCCGAGGAAATTTTCGTGCACGCCGTCTATCCCACGCGCCGCTTTCTGCCTTCCCGATTGCAGGTCTTTCTCGAGGCGCTGAAAGCATGGAAGACCCCCTTGTGGCTTCCCTTGCATTGAAGGCCTTCCGATCCATCACCGAAAATTGAAGCCGTACGCGGGGCCGAGCGATCTGCGTCGGCCAAGCTGTGTTAGAGTTCGCTGGCTTGGATGGCGCAGGGATTGGATTGCCAATGCTGACGACACTTGCGGTGCTTATGGGTCTTTCCGGCCTCGTCTCCGTCGCCCAGGCGGGGGGAAGCGAGGTCGATGTGACCCTCGTGCTTGCCGTCGACACCTCGCGGTCGATGGATTTCGAGGAGATCGGCATCCAGCGCGAAGGTTATGTCGAAGCGCTGAAGCACAAGGAGTTCATCGACGCGGTCAAGGGCGGGCTGACCGGCCGCATCGCCATCAGCTATTTCGAATGGGCTGGCTATGTCGTCCAGGATTCCGTGATCGACTGGCAGGTGATCGAGACGGAAGAGGATGCGATCGCTTTTGCCGGCAAACTCGAAGCCCGGCCGATTGCCACGCAACGGCGCACATCGATCTCTACCGCGATCGCCCAGGGCGCCAGCATGATCGTTTCCAGTCCCTTTCAGTCCAGGCGACAGGTGATCGATGTCTCCGGCGACGGTCCCAACAATTCCGGCGATCCCGTCACCCCCACTCGGGACAAGGCGGTGGAAGCCGGCATGGTCATCAACGGCCTTGCCATCATGCTGCGGCCCTCCGATGCGCCCAACGGGCTCGACAAATATTATGCGGATTGCGTGATCGGCGGCCCCGGCGCCTTCGTGCTGCCGGTCCGCAAGATCGAGGATTTCGCCGTTGCCGTGCGCCGCAAGCTGGTGCTGGAGATCAGCGACCTATCCCCGCCGGCGATGGTGCAGAAAATCGCCGGCGCTGAGGCGGGCACTGACTGCCTGATTGGTGAGAAGCAATGGCGGGATATCTTCGACCGCTGATGCCCGGATTAACGCGCCGTAGTTATATCAGTCAGTATCTGGTATGCGGCAGAGACACGGTCCTCGTTGGGATAGTTTTTGTTGGCCAGAATGACGATACCAACTCGCTCTTTCGGGATGAACGCCACATATGCGCCGAAACCATTCGTGGAGCCGGTTTTGTTGATCCACACATCGTCGCGCGGTTCCATCGCCGGCTTCAGCTGCTTGACGGGAATAGTCTTGAGCATCGCGCTGGAATTGTTGTCCATTAAGGTCGTCAACGTCGCGGGATAGGAATACTGCTCCCAAATAAGGTCTTGCGTCATCGCGCCGACATGGAAGTATCCAGTGTGCGTATTGGTGATCGCCTGCTGGAGTTTTCCGTCCAACTTGACCAGTCCCATGTTTGCGTCGATGAACCGGATCATGTCGCTTGCTGTGGATTTCACTCCATAGGCCTCGGACGAAAGAGTGGCGGGTGTCATCCGAGCCGGCTCACCGCTTCGCTTGTAGCCTTGGGCATAGTCGGCCATTCTCGATTTCGGCACATTGATATACGTGCTCGTCAACCCGAGAGAAGGAAACAATTGGTCTTCCATAAGAGCTGTGAAATCTTTGCCCATGCTTTTCGCCGTTATGTATCCGAGCACGCCGATGCTCGGATTGGCGTATGTTCGGTGCGTTCCGGCGGCGTATGAAGGTTTCCAACTTGCGAAATACTCCATCAGCTGTTTTTCGGTTTTGACTTCATCGGGAACTTGCAGCGGAAATCCGCCAGCCGTGTGCGTGCCAAAATTCATCAACTCGACATTGCCGAAGGGTCTTCCGTTCATCGACGGAAGATATTTTCCTGCCTTGTCCGACAGCGAAAGTCGGCCGGTCACGTCCGCGTGGGAGGCGAGGGTGACTGTAAAGGTTTTGCTGATCGATCCCAGTTCGAACATGGTCGCCGGAGTGACGGGCCTGTTAGTGTCCTTCGACACGACGCCGTAGTTGAAGATGTGGTTCTGCCCGTCAACGGCGATGGCAACGGCCATGCCCGGAATGCCGTATTTATCCATAATTGATCTTATCGCGGCGTCCGAGATGGCTTTCAGTTTCACTTCGTCGGCCGCAAAGCCACTCGTGGAAATACATGTCGAGACCAACGTAGCCGATAGAGTTTTTATCCAATTGCGATTCATTTTCATCCTCCGCAGGCAGCTTTCAATCAACGCAAAGGCGCATGAGGACGGCATTTAACGGCACTGTTTTGCGGCAGCAAACGATGATATCTCGGAGGAGATCCAAGAAAATCTAGGGCTAAGATGGTTCGGCAATTCCTCCCTTTAAATGGCTTGAGGGCCTTCGAAGCATCGGCAAGACATCTCAGCTTTACCCGTGCCGCGATTGAGCTTTGCGTTACCCAGGCCGCTGTAAGCCAACAGGTCAAAAGCCTGGAGAGGCGATTGGGGGCTGCGCTTTTTCAGCGCCTCCCAAGAGGCTTGAAAATCACTGCAGAAGGCGAAGCTCTTTTGCCGACCTTGACCAATTCCTTCGATCAGATGGCGATCACGTTGGACCGGATTGAAGCCGGGCAGGTGCGGGAATTGCTGTTCCTTGGCGTGGTCGGGACGTTTGCCGTCGGCTGGTTGTTGCCAAGGCTTTCGGATTTTCAACGGCAGCACCCGTTCATCGATGTGCGCATTTCGACAAACAATAATCGCGTCGATATGGCGGCCGAGGGACTGGACTTTGCCATTCGCTTCGGCAGCGGTTCCTGGCATGGCACAGAAGCGCTGCGTCTGTTCGACGCTCCGCTCTCTCCTCTGTGCACGCCCAAATTGGCCGAGCGTTTGAGGCGGCCTGCAGACCTGGTCGAGGCGACGCTTTTGCGGAGCTATAGGGCGGACGAATGGAGCACCTGGTTTGTCGCAGCGAACGTTCCTCCGGCGCCCCAGATAAACGCAGGCATCGTCTTCGACTCTTCCCTGGCGATGATGGAGGCGGCCCTGCAAGGACTGGGGATCGCTCTGGCCCCGCCTTCGATGTTTTCCAGACACCTATCCTCGGGGGCTATCAGACAACCTTTTGCTACCACCATATCGTTGGGGAGCTATTGGCTAACCCGACTTCAATCGAGGCCGCCAACAGCGGCCATGCTCGCATTTTCCGGTTGGGTAACGTCGCAGATGTCTCCCGCGTCCCAATGACGGCTTCTGGCGGATCCCGGTACTCGATCTGACGCCGGCAAGGAGATCGGTAATGTTAGGCTAAGACACGATAGAGCATTTCGGCATGGGCGCGCCATACCGAAATGCCGTTGCTTCTCAGAGGATGTCGCCGCCATTGCCTATAAGGGCAGTTGCTTGCCGGCTTGTTCGCTGACCATGTATTCGGCGTACCAGTCCGGCCAGTTCTCGTCGTGTTTGCCGCCGTTCCGTTTCTCGTGTTCACCGTGAGCGGTCGCCGCGCGGCGCAGCGCTGACGCAAGGTCTGTCGACGTCGTGAATTTCGTCTCGTCGGCATCGATGCGTCCCGGCAACCGCGTGGTGACCTCCTGGAACAGCCAGCCGTTGCCGTCGGGATCCTTGAAAGATGCAAAGGAGCGATAGCTGCGGTGATCGGGATCGCGGCCGGCGATCCGCAGCCGCCCGAACAGATAGGGCTCGTCCTTGCCGGCATAGATGCCGGCCGCGTCATGGAACACTTGGCTCACCTCGACGCCGCGGGCGATGAGATCGCGGCGGGCGGCCTCGATGTCGGAGACGATAAGATAAAGCCCCTGGGCTGAGCCGGGGGCTGCGGCGGTGACGTTCTTGCCGAAGATGATCGCGCAGCCGGAGCCGGGCGGGGTAAACTGGATCACCCGGAAATCGGCATCATTGGCGAAGTCGGCGTCGAGCCGCCAACCCAGCCCGTCGTAAAAACGTTTGGCGCGGTCGACGTCGGAAACGGGGATGACGACCACCTCGAGCTTGGTGTCGACGGGCTGAGTTCTCGGGGTCTCGATGGGGGTTTCGCTGCGCAGTGCATTGCTCATCTTAAGCTCCTTGGGTTCTGGATGTCTTGAGAATTGCGGACACGTGACGGGCCAAGTTGACCACGGCGCGGTGGGGTCGTCGAATCAATTATTCTGTCTGATTTGGCCGGTATTAGCGGATTCCGCTGCGACACACGGCGCGTCGCTTTCATTCCTGCGGTTGGTGAGGTCATGTCGATCCGATGAGGCGGCGGGGTCGGTCCCCCGCCACTTCGTCTGTCGTCCTGCGGCTCGTCGAGCCGGCGTGCAGGAAGTTCCTACGCAGCAAGGGCGGCGCGGGTTTTGCCGATCGTCAGAGCCGCCTTTGCTGCCTCGCGCCCTTTCTCGACGAAATGTGCGCGGTAGATCTGCTTGTGATGCTCGGTTTCCTGATACTGATGCGGCGTCAGCGACACCGACAGCACCGGCACGCCGGTATCCATGCCGGCGCGCATCAGCCCATCGACGACGGCCTGGGCGACGAATTCGTGGCGGTAGATTCCGCCATCGACGACGAAGGCGGCGGCAACGACAGCGGCATAGCGTCCAGTTGCCGCAAGATCGCGCGACAGCAGCGGCATCTCGAATGCGCCGGGAACATCGAACACATCGATCTGCTCGGGCGGAATAAGCTGATGAAAGCCATCAAGGGCGCGGTCGACGATGTCGGCGTGCCAGCTGGCTTTGATGAAGGCATAGCGGGTGGGTGTCATGGTAATCTCCTTTGGCGAAAAGACACATCACCCAAGGCGATCACGAACGTCCCCGACAGCCGCAAGGGCGGCAGGAACGCACGTTCTCTTTCATCCGGACTATGACCGTCGGCTCAGGCATCTCACCTGATCTGCTGACCCTTCCTGAGAAGGCGCTCGCGGGCTCGCAATCTGATTACATACCGCCGGTAGGGACTTGCACCCCGCCCTGAGAACGGCGCGAACAATAGGGGGAAGGCGACGGGCTGGCAATAGGTCGAAATGCTTCGCGGCCAATGTAGGATCAGGGCTCCGAAGCGGCGATTTCGCTTGTTGGTTGATCGCGACGGGCAAGCCCTCTTGCTGAGGATGCGCTTGCGCCTACATGCATCCAATGAGGACATTCACGTCAGAATAGCACGGCAAGAAAGGATGCGCCGTCTCCACCGGAGGCGGGCAGGGCCGTGGCAACCACGGGAGAGAGAGAGATGCAAGACCCCTTCGTCGTCCACCGCGAGGCGCATATCGCGGCGCCGCCGGCCGCAGTGTTCGCGCTGATGACCGACCCGGAAAAGATCCTGCGCTGGATGGGAACGGAGGCGCAGGTCGAGCCGCAGCCTGGCGGGCTCTATCTTGTCAACGTCACCGGCGCCCGCTTTGCGCGCGGCTCGTTTCGAGAAGTGGTTCCGGTTCATCGCCTTGCCTATAGCTTTGGCTGGGATGGCAGCGAAGTGGTGCCGCCAGGGTCGAGCCTGGTCGAGATCGACCTGATCGAGCAGGGGGGCGGAACGCTGCTGCGGCTCACCCATAGCGGCCTGCCGAGCGCCGAGCAATGTGCCGGCCATGCGGAAGGCTGGGCGCATTACCTGGGGCGGCTGACCGAGGTCGCCGCCGGGCGTGATCCGGGTCCCGACGCTTTTTACGGCAGAACTTGAGCGGTTTCCTCGCGGGCCAACCACGCTCTCCGCGCGCGTCAAACATGAACGCGCAATTCATCTCCAGTTCAATTTAGCGGCCATAAGCTCGGGGTGGCTGGATTGAAAATGGAGTTCTCGATGAAGGCACTTTCTATCGCGGCTGCCTTGCTTGCCGGCAGCCTCTCGTTCGGCACCGCGGAGGCGATGCCGCTTGGGACAATCAATGTGCAGAGCAATGTCACAAAGGTCGACTACGCCTGCGGTCGCGGCTGGCATCTGACGCGCTGGGGCGAATGCCGGCCAAACTGGAGACGCCCGCCGCCGGTAGCTTTCTACGGTGGTCCGCCCCGCTGGGGCTGGGAGCGGCGTCACCGGGATTGGGATGGTCCGCGCTGGCGCCATGAGCGGCGCTGGGATCGCGATCGGCGTTGGCGGGATGATGATGACTAAGGGTCTCGCTTAGGTGAAAATGGACGAAGGCCGGAGCGATTTCGCCCGGCCTTTTCTGATGAGATAGGTTCGTCGACGCTGACCGGCAGCGTCCTCCCGATTTGTCTACGGTCAGATCCTGCTGACGAGCCAGTGCTTGTCGTCGATCAATTCCTCGAGCTCGACGGGATCCTTGACGCCGAATTCGAACCATTCGACAAGTTCCTTCGCCTTGCGGCTGCTCTCCTCCGCCGTCAGTTCGACCTGATATCTTTCGCACCATCGCCGAAGGATCGACGTCAGCAGCGTCATGTCGTTCCCATCCAGCGGATCTTTCGGCCAGAATGTCGTACCCATCGCACCCCTCAATCACACGATGATGAACGACCTTATAATGGAATCAAACTCGCGCAAGTTTAAAGTGTTTATTTTTCGTTTTCCACCGCGGTGGTTTTCGACAGGGGATGCGGTCGTCCTTTTGGGGGCCACAGGTTGAGTCGATGGGAACATCCTCATGGACATTCGGAGTGGCTGCCTGCGCTCACCCGGGGGACATCCTTGCGGCCGCCCCGGTCAGCGTGCGATGTTAAGCCATGGATCTGCCGTCTCCCCTTGCCTGGCTGGTTGACGAGGCCGGTGCCTCACCCAGTCCCGAATGGTTTCTGGCCGAACTCGGACGCCGGCTGCTGGCCGATGGCTTGCCGCTTTTGGGCGGCGCGCTGACGCTGTCGGTGCCGCATCCGATCATCGCGCGGCGCACCTGGCTGTGGCGGGCGGAGACCGGCGCTGTCATTGAGGCTTTGGCCTTTGCCGCGGCTCCGCGGAGCGAAGCCGGGCGCGAGTGGCTGGCCGGGCTCGGGCCGGTATGGGAGGACCGGATCGGGCCTGCGCAGGATAATCGGTCGGACAGCCCGCTGCTCGGCTGGGCGAGGGTTTCCAGCGGGGAAGGGGCAGGTGCATTCGGCCCGGCCGAGGCTGGCCTGCTGCGCGAGGTCGCGCGTTTTGCCGCAGCGCCGCTCGCCGCTTTGGCGGCGCGCGAGGCGCGGGCAGCGCTGCTTGAAGCCTATCTCGGCCGCCGTAGCGCCGCGCGAGTGCAGGCCGGCGCGCTTGCCCGCGGATCCGGCGAGACCATCCGCGCCGCCCTTCTTTGCGCCGATCTGCGCGACTTCACCGCCCTCTCCGAGGTGACCGAACCTCACGTGATGATATCAGCACTGGACGCCTGGTTTGACCGCGTCGCCGGCGCAGTGCATGCCTTCGGCGGCGAGGTGCTGAAATTCATCGGCGACGGCGTGCTGGCGATCTTTCCGGTCACGGCTACGTCAGGCGAGCGCGACGCAGGCCGAGCGGATCGCGAGGCCTGCGAGGCCGCACTTCGGGCGGTCGCCGCCAGCCGTGCCGGCATGGCCCATCTCGACCAGCTGCGCCAGGCGCAGGGGCTGGCACCGCTGCCCTTCGGCGCAGCATTGCATTTCGGCGAAATCCTGTGGGGCAATATCGGCGCGGCCGACCGGCTGGATTTTACAGCCATCGGCCCCGCCGTCAATCTGGTCAGCCGGCTGGAAGGGTTGTGTAAGCCGCTCGGTCGAAGCGTGCTGATCTCGGGCACTGTGGCAGCGAATACGGCGACGGCGCTGACGCCGCTCGGAGAGCACAGCTTGCGCGGCATCGCCGCCCCCTGCGCTATCTTCGCCCTGCCGACGGACTGACCTGCGGGCGGGGATGGTTTTGCAAAGAAAGATTTGCAAAGATATATTTGCAATAGTAGGCTTACGGCATGAAAAATCCGCGCCCGCAGCCTGCTCGATCAGTCACCGCACCCCGCACCGTCAATCGCGTCGTGCCCGATCCGACCGCGCTGAAGGCGCTGACGCATCCTGTCCGGCTGCGCATGCTCGGCATGCTCAGGATCGATGGACCCGCCACGGCAACGCAGCTGGCGGTGCGGCTCGGCTTGAACAGCGGCGCCACCAGCTATCACCTGCGTCAGCTCGCCCAATACGGCTTCATCGAGGAAGCGCCGCATGCTTCGCGGCGCGACCGCTGGTGGCGCGCCAGCCACGAACTCACCTCGGTGCCGGCGAGCGAGGCTGAGGGCGAAGCGCTGGATCTCGATCTCGCCTTCAACCAGGCGATACTCTCGCTGCAGGTCGGCCAGATGCAGCAAGCGCTGGAGGAATATGCCGAGCTGCCGGCAGAATGGCGCAAGGCGAGTACGGCCAGCGACATCATCATTCCGATGACGGCGGAACAGGCCGAAGCCCTGACCAAGCGGCTGACCGATATCATTCTCGAAGCGATGCGGGTGGCTCCGCCTTTGGGAGAGCTGGCACCCCCGGACATGGTTCCGTTCTCGATCATGCTGCACGCCTTTCCCTATCCGGGCCGGCTTCCGCACCGCGAGGGGGATGACGAGCCATGAGAAGGGGTGGGCCATTCCTGGCGCTTGCCGCAGCCGAGACGCTTTCGCTTTCCGGCACGCGGCTGTCGACCATCGCTATTCCCTGGCTGGTGCTGAGCACGACGGGCAGCCCGATTCTGACCGGGCTGACGGCGATGATGGAAATGCTGCCCTATGTCGCCGCCAAGGCGCTCAGTGGGCCGCTGATCGACCGCGTCGGCCCGAAGCGCATCGCCGTCGTCTGCGATACCGCCTCGGTGGCCGTGGTGGGGCTGGTGCCGCTGCTCGATCTCTTTGGCCTGCTTGATATGCGGCTGCTCCTGCCCGTCGTCTTTGCCATGGGCGTGCTGCGCGGCCCTTCCGATGCCGCCAAGCAGGCGATGGTTCCCGAAATCGCCACGTTGGCGGCCATGCCGCTCGAACGGGTCACCGGCGTCGTCGGTGCTATCGAGCGGCTGGCCTCGACGGCGGGGGTAGCCGGCGCCGGCGCGCTGATCGGCCTGATCGGCTCGGGGCAGGCGCTCGTCGTCAATGCCGTCACCTTCGCCGCCGCTGCGCTGATTGTGGGAGTCGGCATCCCCGGGCCGACGCGCGGCATGCCATCGGGCGGCGCGCCTGAGGCTCGGCCGAGCGGGATGTCCTCCTATTTCAGCGATCTCAGGGAAGGCTGGCGCTTTCTGCGCGGCGATGTGGTGCTTGTCAGCATTGCCACCATGGTGGCGACCACCAACCTACTGGACCAGGCTTATCACGCCGTGCTGCTGCCCGTCTGGACACAGAGGTCGGGCCATGGCCCGGAATTGCTGGGGGCGATGTTTTCGGCCTTCACCGGCGCCTCGATCGCCGGTGCTGCAATTGCCGCTGCGATCAGCGAGCGGATGCCGCGCCTGATGGTTTATACCGTGGCGTTCCTGCTGACCGGATTTCCGCGTTTTCTCGTTGTTGCGCTGGATGCGCCGCTCGCCCTCATCTTCATCACCCTGGCAGTCGCAGGATTTGCCTCGGGTTTCTTCAATCCGATCCTGTCTGCGGTGATCTTCGAGCGCATCCCCAAGCCGTTGACCGGCCGCGTTACCGCGATGAACGCCGCCCTCTGCTTTGTTCTCATCCCCTTTGGCGGTCTCGTCGGTGGCGCGCTGATCAGCATGATCGGCCTTGCCGCGGCGCTTTCGCTCACCGGCTTCGCCTATTTCGCCGCTACCCTCTTTCCCCTGGCGCTGAAAAGCTTTCGCGGGTTCGACAAGGCTATCACCCAGAGCTAGCGTCGCGGTTGCGTGCCTGGCCCTGGTCTCCAAGCTCCTCGACCATCAGATCGATGAAGCGGCGGACACGCGGCTCCAGCAGGCGCTTGTCGGGATAGAGAGCGACGATCTTTGCGTCGGCAGTTTCGAGGCTGGGCAGGACCTGCTGGAGGCGCCCGGCGACGAGATCGTCGGCGACGAGAAAATCGGGAAGGAGGGCAATCCCCAGTCCCGCCAGGGCGGCGTCGCGGATCGCCTGCACGCTATCGAGCCTCAGACGGCTGCGCCCTTGCGCTTTGACCCAGGGACCGCCTTCACCGCGAAAGCGCCAGCCCTGCCTTTGATTGCGGCTGGCAAAGATGAGGCAGTCGTGGGCCATGATATCGTCGATATCGCCCGGCTCGCCGCGCTCGGCAAGGTAGGACGGCGAGGCGCAGAGCCGCGCCTTGTAGCTGGCGATGACGCGCGAGACCAGGCGGGTGTCCAACGTCGTCGTCGCGCTGATCCGGATCGCCAGATCGAAGCCTTCCTCGATAATGTCGGCCAGGCGATCGGTGAAGTTCACTTCGACCTGGATATCGGCCCAGGCCCGAAGATATTTTTCAAGCAAAGGCAGGACGACGAGCCGCCCGAAGGCATCGGGAACGGTGAGCCTGAGAACACCTCGCGGCGTGCTGTTCTGCCCTGCCACACTCGCCTCCGCCTCGTCGACCGATGCAAGGATCTGCAGCCCGCGCTCGTAGAACATCCGGCCTTCGTCGGTCAGGCTCAGCGTTCTCGTCGTGCGGTTGAGCAGACGCGCGCCGAGCCGGTCCTCCAGACGGATGACCGCCTTGCCTGCCGCGGAACGGGACAGGCCCATCGCCTGGCCGCCGGCGATAAAGCTCCCCGCATCGACGACGGCCATGAAAACCAGGATATCGTTCAGGTTCGTACGCGGCATGAGGCAACTCGAGCGGTTCGGCTACGTCAATAAGTCGGGCAATCATGGGATCGTTCAAGGCCCGGACCATCAACGCCGATCGCGGCAGTAAGGTCCCCACGCTTTGCTCTATGTGGACGTCCCTTCGCCAATCAACCTGCTACAGCAGCCATCGCCCCGGATCGCAGGTCAAAGATGGGCACTGGAAAGTCGGGCTACAGCATGTCGCCGAGGCTCCAGTGGTTGTTCCAGCGGACGTCGATCTCGTCGTCGACATTCTGATATCTTATGTCGGTGGAGAGGCGCAGCCGCCGGCTGCGGTCCTGATTGATGGTCGAGGCGTGGATCATGTAGGGCGAGTGGAGCACCACGTCGCCGGCCTCGTAATCGGCGGCGAGCCAGCGGGTGTCGAAACGCTCTGCCATATCGGTAAGATCCTTCGAGACCCAGCCGCCTTCGCTCATGTGGCTGTTATAGGCACTGATCTGCTCTTCCGGAGAAAGATCGCCGCTTGCCGCCCTGAATTCGGCCTCCAACTTGGTGCCCAGAGCATGCGAACCTTCGAGATAGACCAGGCCGCCCATCTCGGCGGGGGTGTCGCCGATCGGTATCCAGGCCGTCACCAGGCGGCTGGTGCCGCCGCGGAGATAGACGAGATCGTAGTGGGCGGGCGTGGCTGTCAGCGATCCCGGTTGGACGAAGCGCATGATCTTGCGCTTGTGCAGATAGGAGATGCCCTGCAGGAAATCGTCCATGAAGCCGGCGAGCAGTGGTTGCGCACAGAAGCCTTCATAGGCGGCGGAGCGGACGAGCGACATAAGGCGCCGGTCCGCCAGGCTTCTGTCGAAGCCACCGGCAGACGCGATCCCCAGAGAAAAATCGCTGCCCGGCTCGACCAGTCCGGTTTCGGCAAGGCGTTCGAAGACCCAGTGGCGGAAATCGATGACATCGACCCGCGGCAGAAGGCCTTTTAGCCAGACATAGCCATCGTGCTGGTAGCGGCGCCGGATGGCGTCGACGCCGATGGCGGGATCGGTCGGCATCAGCCAGCCCGTCCGCTCCGCAGGCAAGGTTTTGCCATGGGCGGCAAGGGGAAATTCCGGCCTTCGGATCTGCACGGCCTCCGCAGCAATTGACATTTCACTCCTCCGTCGCTTGAGTTGGCTTGCCATCAATTACCTGATCCGGCGCGCCAACCGACATAGAGGAAATTCGTAGCTGGACTTTTCGCTCACCATGAGAGACCCAGAGGCCATCTATAGGACGCCCCTTGCCGCTGCCGGCGGACTTGCTGTTATCGGCAGCGGCAGGCAGCAGGCCCGCCGTGCGGTGACGGACCGAAAACTGCCGAGTTTTGCCATTGTGCTAGTAGAGCGCGGGCAGGGCTGGCTGGACACCGCGGCCAGCGGCCGCCTGAGCCTCACCGGGCCGATCCTTTTCTGGCTGTTTCCGAACCGCGTGCATTCCTATGGTCCCGATGAAGGCGGCTGGGACGAGCGCTGGGCGCTTTTCGAAGGGTCGTTCACGCGAGACTTCGTCCGGTTGAGGCTCATGACCGAGCGACAGCCCGTCGTGGCCTTGCATCACGTAGATGAGATGGTGCGGCTCTTCGGCAGCCTGCATGCCGACCTGCTCGACGATACCAACCTCGGGCAGGCATCGGCGGCCTTGATGCTGCATCGCATCGTCATATCGGCCGCAAGACAGGCAAGCGGCGCGGCCGATCAGCGCCGAGACAGGCCCGACATGGCCGAAATCGTCGAGACGCTGCGGCAACGCGCAATGCTACCGCTGGACCTTACAGCCTTCGCCGCCGAGCACGGCATGTCGCCGGCGACGCTGCGCAGGCGGTTTACGCTCGAAACCGGGCTGCCGCCCAAGGCATTCCAGCTTCGTGCGCGCATGGACCACGCCAAACAGCTCTTGGCAACCACCGACGAGAAGATAGAAACCATCGCCGCCATGGTCGGCCTGGATGATCCGTTTTATTTTTCGCGTGTCTTTCACGAACGCGAGGGCTGCAGTCCTCGCCAATTTCGCGCCAGGTACACCAGGGGTTGAGAGCCCGGCAGCAGCGGCCGTATCCCGTTTTCACGAAGTCGTGTATGATGATGGGGCGTTGGAGACGATCTTTCACGGCGTTGGCAAAATCTTCGCGGCGCAGGTCCGATACCGGGTGGGAAGGTTTCGTTGTCCGATGCGTGAACGTCCGGCTTCGCTCGTTGGCGGAGACCGGGCCGGGGGAGGGGAAAATGACGTCGAGCGCATCGAATGTGGATCTCGCGCCGCCGAGACCGTCCATCATCCATGCGGCGGTTCAATTGGGAGTCGTCGCGCTTCTGGTCTATGTCTGCGCCAGGATCATGTTGCCGTTCCTCGGCATTCTGCTTTGGTCAGTGATCCTGGCGGTCATGCTTCATCCGTTGCATCTGCGCCTGTCCGATCGGATCGGCAATCGCTGGTCGGCATCTCTCATCGGGATCGTCGGCGTTGCCGTCGTGCTAGTGCCGATGCTCGTCGTGATTACATCGCTTGGGTCTTCCATCTATTGGCTTGTGTCCAGTTTGCAGAACCATAGCCTGACAATTCCGCCGCCTCCAACGTGGCTTGCCGACCTGCCGGTGGTCGGAGCAAAGATCTCGGAAAGCTGGTCGCTCGCTGCCGCCAACCTGCCCTCGGCATTGCGTCAATACGGCGAGATGCTGAGCAAGCCTGCTGCGTGGCTCGCATCCTTCGCCGGTGGCCTGGCCTCTGGCGGCCTGTCCTTCGTTCTTTCCATCGCGATCGCCGCCGTGCTTGTCGCTTATGCCAAGAGTGCTGCAGCTTTTGCCCTCAGTCTGCTGGAACTCGTCACCAACAGCCGGGCGCGGGGTGCCCGGCTCGTCCACCTGACTGCCACAACGATCCGGGGAGTTGCGGTCGGCGTGGTCGGTGTGGCGGCAATCCAGTCGATGCTCGTTGGTATTGGCTTCTTCGCCATCGGGGTTCCGGCGGCCGGTGCCCTGACGGTCGTCACGTTTTTGCTGGCAGTCGTGCAGATACCGCCGCTGCTGCTGACGCTGCCTGTCATGGCCTATGTCTTTGTCACGGAAGCGACAACACCGGCAATCATCTTCGCCATATGGTCTTTCATCGCCGGGCTGAGCGACAATTTGCTCAAACCCTTGATGCTCGGCCGTGGATCTGATGTGCCGATGCCGGTCATCCTGGTCGGTGTCATCGGAGGGATGATCGCTGACGGCCTTCTCGGTATATTTGTCGGCCCCGTGCTGCTGGCCGTCGGCTTCGTGTTGCTGATGGAATGGCTGCATCAGCGCCCGGTCGAGGACGGCCCCCGGATCGAAGGTCCGGCCCCATGATCAAGGTCATTGGTCTCGGCCTGCTTGCGATGGCGATCTGCCTCGCACTCCAGGCGCTGGCTTCGGTGCTGGCCGCGCGTTATTTTGCTCACGCGCGCACGCAACCCGTGGGCCGAAAGCCCTGGCGGAGGGTCTTCCTGCAATTCTCGGTTCTGATGATCGTGCTCATGCTGGGCAATATCCTCCAGGTCGCTTTTTGGGCACTGTTATATCGCGTGCTCGGTGCCTTCGAGGACTTCGAAACGGCCATGTATTTTTCGGGCGTCACCTTCACGTCGCTTGGTTATGGCGACGTGGTGCTTGACGGCCGTATCCGGCTGCTCGCGCCGCTGCAGGCAGCCAACGGGCTGATGATGTTCGGGATCACGACGGCGCTGTTCTTCTCGGCCATCCAGCAGGCCATGGGGAAATTGGCTGCAAATCAAACAGTGCATGAGCCGTAGAGTGCTGGAGCAATTCAAAGTGTTACAGCGTCCTTTGCGCGTCCGAAAAGACGCGCGGCGCTGTAGCCGGCGAAGACAGCCTGTCGTGCCGCGGCGTCAGCGCCAACTCATCGCAGGTGCGACGTGGGTGAGGATCGCTTCAATGACATGGGCGTTGTAGTCGACGCCGAGCTGGTTGGGGACGGTCAGCAGCAGGGTGTCTGCCTCGGCGATGGCTTGGTCTTCAGCGAGCTGCTTGATCAAGGCGTCGGGTTCGGCGGCGTAGCTGCGGCCGAAGATCGCCCGGGTCTTCTCGTCGATGAAGCCGATCTTGTCTTCACCGTCGTTGCCATAGCCGAAATAGGCGCGGTCGCGGTCGTCGACCAGTGCGAAGATGCTGCGGCTGACCGAGACGCGCGGCTGGCGCGTGTGGCCGGCTTCTTTCCAGGCCTCGCGGTATGCGCGAATCTGGTCGGCCTGCTGGACGTGGAAGGGTTCGCCCGTCTCATCGTCCTTCAGCGTCGAACTCTGCAGGTTCATGCCGAGCTTGGCTGCCCAAACGGCGGTGGCATTCGAGCTTGCGCCCCACCAGATCCGCTCGCGCAGGCCCTCGGAATGCGGCTCTAGGCGCAGGAGGCCGGGCGGGTTTGGAAACATCGGCCGTGGGTTCGGTTTGGCAAATCCTTCGCCGCGCAGCACTTCGAGGAAGACTTCGGCGTGATGGCGGGCCATATCGGCCTCGCTCTGGCCCTCTGGCGGGGCATAACCGAAATGGCGCCAGCCATCGATCACCTGTTCGGGCGAACCGCGGCTGATGCCGAGCTGCAGGCGGCCGCCGGCGATGAGGTCGGCCGCACCGGCATCCTCGGCCATATAAAGCGGGTTCTCGTAGCGCATGTCGATGACGGCGGTGCCGATCTCGATCCGGTTGGTTCTCGCGCCGACGGCCGATAGCAGCGGGAAGGGTGCGGCCAGCTGTCGGGCGAAATGATGCACGCGAAAATACGCTCCGTCGGCGCCGAGCTCCTCGGCCGCGACGGCAAGGTCGATCGACTGCAGCAGCGCGTCGCCGGCCGAGCGCGTCTGCGATTGGGGCGAGGGCGTCCAGTGTCCGAACGAGAGGAAACCGATCTTCTTCATGCCGATGCCGCACCTTGGTCTGTTGCGTCTGGGGTTGATGCGTCATGGCACAGTTTGGGGCCGGAAGACAATCGGAACCGGATGGCTGGATCGATGAAAACCAATTGACATAAACGCGTGTTGCAGCCTCTGCTTATGCGGCGAGAGCATGGAGTTTTTGATGGATCAGCGCAGGGGCTCTTCCTTTTCGGAAACCGACGTTGTCGCAAATTACCGGTATCGGCCACCTTACCCCGATGCCGTATTTCGAAAGCTTCTGGCAATTGCGCCGCGATCACAGCATCTCCTGGATATTGGTTGCGGGCCTGGAAAAATCTCCCGCGCGCTGGCGGGTGCGTTTACAACAGTCACGGCGGTTGATCTCTCGGAGCAGATGATCGCTCTCGGCGGATCGCTGCCGGGCGGTAACGCGCTGAATATCCGGTGGGTAGAAAGTTTCGCCGAGGACTTCCCGACCGGCGGTGAATCTTTCGACCTGACGGTCGCAGCGGCAAGCATCCACTGGATGGATCATGGCAGGCTGTTTCCGCATCTTTTGGCAAACGCCACAGCAGGTCATGTCATGGCCGTGATTTCCGGAGATGACCCGTTCGAACCTCCATGGCAATCGGATTGGCATTCTTTCCTGCGGAAGTGGGTGCCGGAGGTGACGGGTCAGCCTTTCGATCACGACAAGAGGTCCGAGGGCATGCGAAGCTACCAGAGCTATCTCAACCTCTGCGGCAGCGAACAGTTCGTGTCAGAGCGTCCCTTTGAGCAGAGCGTCGCGGATTTCATCTCCTGCCAGCATTCGCGCGATACGTTTGCACCTTCGAAACTCGGCGACCAGATCGCAAGCTTTGACGCGGAACTCTCGGAGCTGTTGCGCTCTTATTCGACTGATGATCGGTTGAGCTTCATTGTCCGCACCGGGATTGTCTGGGGTGAAGTCAAGCCGATCTGACAAGAAACGATGTTCCTATGACGAGTACAGGAATAGTGTGCCTACGGCGGTGTAGCGCGCGAACGCGTCATGCACCGGCCGATGATAGTCTCATTCCGTGATCACGCGCCGCCGACATCCTCCAGTTGCTTGCGCACGCCATTGAAGACCTGCGCCGGCACGCGCAGTCCGGCATCGTACTGGTAGAGCGCCCGCAGCTCCCCGAAGCGTTCGTCCACGTCGGTCGTCAGGGCGGAGAGATGATCGAAATGCGCCAATCCATCCGGAGATATTTCTTCCTCGGGCTGCGGCATCGCTCCCCAATTGTCCCAGGGGAGCATCTCCATGTTGTTAAGGGCCGCAAAGTCACGCACGAGGTTCATGGCGATGAACCAGAAGCCAGACTCGTCGAAGATGCCGAATTTGTCTGGATCGGCTGCGCCGGCGCGGCAGCGCTGCCAGGTTTCGCCGGCGCTGAGGAATTTGCCCGGCGGCTGGTCGAGGGGATCGAAATCGAGCTGCAAGGCGGCGCGCTGACGATCGTCGATCTGGAAGTCCGCAGAGATCCAGCGCTCTCCGTCCCAATATTCGGCGATCCAGTGATCGATGCCCTTACCGACCTCGAAATACATGCCGAAGCCGCAGCGGGCACGCGCCGGGACGCTCTGGGCCTTGAGTGCCGCGCAGGCGAGAACGGTGAAATGGCGGCACACGCCGATGCTGCGCTTCTCCGGTGGGCGCGGGATGTCGAGCGGGGCGGGATCGATTTCCATGATCGTATCGAGTATCTCTCGCGCCGGCCGCGTGTGTGACTGCGCCCTTCGCGCCGGGGTGAGCGGCTGATTGTAGTGCGGAGCCCAGGCTTCATGCAGCAGCGCGCCTTGCACGGCCGCAGCAACGGTTTCGACGCCCTTTAGCGCAGCAAGGGCAGGGGCATGCGACCCGGCCGATGTCATCGGGCCGGGGCGCATGTAGAAATCGACAGGGCTCTCATATCCGCTCATGTCGGGCAGTATGATAAAACCGGCGTGGCAGGGCAAGGTCCCGCGGGCTCGCGAGCGGGTCACGGTAGGTCCTTATCGCGCAGCCTGAAATGCCACCTGGCCGTTGTTCAAGAAGCACATCTTGTCGAACAGTTTCAAGTCGAGCGGGTTCGGCAGCCTGATATCGGCGATATCAGGCAGGGGCCTTTGCGATCGCTCGTAGGATCGATCGATCTGGGAGATGAAGACCACGATCAAGCCGCGCTCGCGGGCGAAAGCCTTCAGAGTGCAGACCTGGACGGAGAGTTCGGGGTTCTCCCGCCTCTGGTCGAGCAGTTGTAGATAGTCGATGACGACGAGCGTGCCGCGCGGTGCGGCCGCCAGTCTCTCGGCGATGTAGGCGGAGCTGATAGCATCGGAGCCGTCGAATTCGAACAGACGCTCGAATCGTGCCCGGTCGACACCGATGGCGCGAAAGCGATCGACAATATCCTCTTCCGTATATTCCAGCGAGAAGAACACACCTGGACGGCCTGATTTCATCGCCTCGACGGCGAGTTCGAGCCCCATCAGGGTCTTGCCGTGGCCGGGCCGGGCGCCGACGAGCAGGAGATCGCCGGGCCGCAATTGCTGAAACAGCTTGCCGGCGGGTGCTTCCGCCGCTGCTTTTGCCGCAAGCAGGCTCCAGCCGCCGTAGCCTTCTTCCAGGGCTATGCGGTCGAGCGCCTGGTGCAAGGGCATGTCCTCGGCTCGGGAAAGCTTTCTGGCTTTACGCTTCAGGTGATAGATAGGCGCAGACATCTTCATTCATAAACCTCCTATTGCGAGCGGTTTTCGCAATCCCTCCTTATGCAAGATGCTCGAACAGTCGGCTCGGTTCAGGTGGCCCCGCATGACGTCTGCTTTCCCGACGGAGGGGGGAGGCGTGGGCTGCGCCAGAATCAGATCATAGCGCAGGACCGCGCGACCGAAAATCGCCTGCTTCGCGTTTCGAGGGAAAATGCGTGATTTCCTCAAGCGGAAGCAGAGAGAGTTGCCGTAAGAGGCCGAGAGGGAATCGATTTCTGCCGACGGCGGCGAAGTCGCTCGGATCAATAATAGGCCGATTTGAACGGGGCGATGGCGGCTCCCATAGCCGATGCGTCGCTTGCTATCTCGGAGATGATCAGCTTCGGGCGAGGGCGTGGCACGCCGTAACGGGGGCGGTCGAAGATCTCGGTGCGGTCGATCAAAAGCTGTGCCAGGGCGGAGGGAATTTGGCCGCCGAAGACGATCCCTTGCGGATCGAAGATCGCCCAGATCGCGTTGATGAGGCGGCTATAGGCAGGCGCCACCTCGTCCACCCATTCCACGACGCCTGGCCATTTCGGGTCGAAATGCTTGCGCATGTAGCTGATCGAGGGAACGTCGACGCCATTGCGGTTGAGGTTTTCGATCAGATATTGCAAAGCCGGCCGGCGCTTATTCTCCTCGGCGTCGTACATGCCCGAGAATTCGCCGGCATTGCCGATGCCGTTATGCAGCAGCTCGCCGTTGCTGACCAGGCCGCCGCCGAAGCCGTAGTTGAAGCTCAGATAAGCGAAGTGCCTGATATAGCGGCCGGCGCCGAACATGGATTCGGCGACCGTTCCCGCCTTGCCGCCATTGTGCACCCAGACCGGCTTGCCGAAAAATTCCGACAGTAGCGGCCCAAGTTCGATGAGCGACCACTCGTGCAGCGGCAGCGGGGCGTTGTAGCGGGTGCCGCTGACGTGGAAACCGGCGATGGCAAAGCCGATCCCGAAGAAAGTCTTCTCGGAGAGGTCGTTCTCTCTCTGGTGTTCGACCAGCTGCTCCAGGACGAGATCGAGCGACTGGGCCATCGAACGTTCCCGCAGGATGATGCTGCTTTCGGCCAGCACCTTGCCAGATATATCCATCAGGCAGATGCCGATCACGTCGGTATTGACCGAGATGCCGCAGGAATAGGCGTAGCGACCGTTAAGCCGGAGCGTTGGGCTCGGCTGGCCACGACCGGCGCCGGGTTTCGGCGAACCGAAGGAAATGATGCCGCGTTCCTCCAACTGGTCGATGATCCGGTAGACGGATTGCTGGGTGAGGTCGGTGTGGCCGGTGACTTCGGAGCGCGACAGGCCGGGGTGACGCCAGATCAACCTCAGCAGATCGCGTTCGTTCGAAGAGACGACGCCACCGCCTTCGCGAAGGAAGGGCTGGGCGATCAGCGGCTCCGGGAAATAGGTCATATCAGCACTTCCTTCGTCAATAATTACTATAGGCGTGTAGTAATTATTGCTGTTGTCTCCAGTACTTGCGTCCATGCGCTATAGCAGCAGCCCTGCTTTGCGACAAGCGGCTTGCGCCCGTCACCAAATTGTTACACGTGATGTGTAATAAAGTGCTGTCACGGCGTCGGCGCTGGAGGCCGGCCAATCAAATCAGGTGAGGGCAAGATGAAGATTTCCATTCTGGCGGCTGCGGCCGCGCTGATGGCGGGCGCATGTTCGGCGCAGGCCGCTAATATCGAATTCTGGTACGGCAATACGGGCGTCGTCGAAAAGGCGATCCAGGACCAGTGCAGCGCTTTCAATGCCGCACAATCGGAGCATCACATCACCTGCGTCGGCCAGGGCAGCTACGAAGTGTCGATGCAGAAGGCAATCGCCGCCTTCCGTGCCAACAACCATCCCGTCCTCATCCAGTTCTTCGACGCCGGCACGCTCGACCTGATGCTGTCAGATGCCGTCGTGCCGGTCCAGGCGGAGCTGCCCGAGGTCAAGTGGGGCAATTATATCGCTGGCGCGCGGGCCTACTACGAAACCTCCGGCGGCGCGCTTTTCGCGCAGCCCTACAATGCCTCGACGTTGCTGTTCTACACCAACAAGACCGAGCTTGAGAAAGCCGGCATCACCAAGACGCCTGCGACCTGGGAAGAGATCATCGAGGCCGCCCGCAAGCTTAAGGCTTCAGGTCATGCCTGCCCCTTCACCACCGATGGCGATACATGGCGCGTGCTCGAACAGTTTTCCGCCCGCCATGGCCTGCCGATCGCCTCAAAGCATAACGGCTATGACGGTCTCGACGCCGAATATGTGTTCAACACGACCTTCGCCGCCAAGCATCTCCAGAATCTGATCGACTGGCGCAAGGAAGGCCTCGTCAAGCTCAATGCCGATACCAAGGCCGGCAACTTCACCGCCGCCTTCAACACCGGCGAATGCGCCATGATGGAGAATTCCTCGGGTTCCTATACCGCCTCGGCGAAGGCGTTCGAAGGCAAATACGAGCTCAGCATCGGCATGGCGCCGATGTATGATGGCTACGAACGACACAACACCTTTGTCGGCGGCGCCTCGATCTACATCATGAAGGGTCACGACAAAGCCGAGATCGAAGGTGCCAAGGCCTTCCTCGACTTCCTGCGCCGTCCCGAACAGCAGATGTTCCTGACCGCCGCCACCGGCTACGTCCCCGTCACCAACGACGTGATGGATGCGATCGCCAAGAGCGGCGAGGCGAACTCGCCGAAATATGCGACGGCGGCCGTCGGCATCGAATCGATGAACCAGCCGCGCACGCCGGATACCCGCGGCATCCGTCTGGGCTTCTACGTACAGTTCCGCCAGGTGTTCATGGAAGAGACCCAGAAGGCATTTGCCGGCCAGGAGACCATGCAGGTGGCGCTCGACAACGCCAAGAGGCGTGGCGACGAGCTGCTGCGTCGCTTCGAGCAGACCTACAAGGGCGTGAAGATGCAGTGATCCCGACATCTCACGCGCGGGACGTTTGGACGTCCCGCGCACGGGCGCGCGTGCTCCCGTGTCCGGCATGTGACCCATACACCCATGCCGGTCCTCCCAATGCAGGGCTTCTCCATGATGTCGGAATCTTCTCTCTTCAGCCATCGCTGGCTGCCGCTTTTGCTGGTGGCGCCGCTCATGCTGCTGATCGCATTTTTCTTCTACGTGCCTGTTTTTCAGGCCTTCTACTGGTCATTCTTCCTCGAACGCCCCTTCGGTGGCGGTTCGATGTTCGTCGGCTGGGACAATTTCGCCCGGGTGTTCTCCGATCCGGAGTTCTGGGAGGGCTGTTGGCGCACCATCGTCTTCATGGTCACCGCCTCCTCACTCGCGGTGGTGGTCCCGCTGATCCTTGCGGTCGCGGCCGACCGGAAGATCCGCCTGTCGTTGCCGGCGCGCAATGTGCTGGTCTGGCCGAAGGGGGTTGCCGGCGCTTCGATCGGTGTCGTCTTCGCTTTCATCTTCAATCCGTTCGTCGGCGTGCTCGCGCCACTCAACTCAGCCTTTCCGGGCATCTGGGCGCCCGGCATCGACGGCACGGATGCCTTCATCACGCTGATCGCAGCGCATGTCTGGGGCGGCATCCCGTTCAATTTCGTCATTCTGCTCGCTGGACTGCAGTCGATCCCGAAGACCATGCACCAGGCAGCCGCAATGGATGGGGCGGGGCCGTGGCGGCGGATTTTCGACGTGCAACTGCCGCTCATCATGCCGCAGCTCTTCCTGACGCTGGTGCTCGAGTTCACCGAAAGCGTCACCTCGGCCTTCGCGCTGATCGATACGATCACCCGTGGTGGTCCGGGCGGGGCCACCACGTTGCTCGTCTACAAAATCTACACCGACGGTTTCAGCGGCTACGACCTCTCCGGCGCCTCGACCCAGACGGCGATCCTGATGGTCTTCGTCGTCCTCCTCACCGCCGCCCAATTCCTCTTCCTCGGCCGGCGCATCAACTACGAGCGGTGACCTCATGATCGAAAACGCACGTTCCCTCAATATCGCAGCCAGCCTCGTCCTCATCGTCGGCATCGTCTATATCCTCGGGCCGCTCTACCTGACTCTGACGACAGCCTCGCAATCCTATGAATTCATGTTGCGCAACGGGCTCGCCTGGTATCCCGGCGACCAGTTTTTCGCCAATGCGGCGCACATCTTCACCGAGACGCATATCCCGATCCAGATGCTGAACAGTCTGGTGGTCGCCTTCGGCGACGCATTCGCGACCTGCGTCCTGTCGCTTCTGTCGGCCTATGCCATCGTCTATTTCCGTGTTCGCTGGGCAGGTGTGGTCTTCGCGCTGATTCTGGCGACCATCATGCTGCCGATCGAGATCCGCGTCATCACCACCTACCAGGTCGCGTCGAACGTGTTTTCGCCGGTCAACGCGCTGCTCGATATCACCGGTTTGAACGGGCTGATCGCCCAAGTCTTCGGCGCGCCGGTAAAGCTTGAATGGAGCGTGCTGAACACGCATTTCGGACTGATCGCGCCGCTTGTGGCGCATGGCACCGGCACCTTCCTGTTCCGCCAGTTCTTCCTCACCTTGCCCAAGGATCTGCTCAAAGCGGCGCGCATGGATGGGGCGGGGCCGATCCGCTTCCTTTTCGATATCCTGCTGCCCTTGTCGCGTACCAGTTTCGGCGCGCTTTTCGTGCTGACCTTCCTCAGCGGCTGGACGCAATATCTCTGGCCGCTGGTCGCCGCCTCGACGTCAGACATGCAGACCGCCGTCGTCGGGCTGGCGCGGCTCGTGCCGGATTCGGACGGAGAGATTCCCGACTTTCCGATGATCATGGCCGGCGCCGTCATCGTTTCCATATTTCCGCTCGCGATGATCGCGCTGCTGCAGCGCTATCTCGTCCAGGGCCTTACTCTCACGGAGAAATAGCCATGAACGCCATCGACATAGCCATTCGCGCTGCTGCCGCCAACATCACGCTGTCAGGCGTCACCAAGGCCTATGACGCGGAGACCGTCATCATTCCGCCGATGGATGTCGAGCTCAGGGCCGGTGAATTCAGCGTCGTGCTCGGTCCCTCCGGTTGCGGCAAGTCCACGCTGCTGCAGATGATCGCGGGGCTGGAGCGGGTAAGCGGCGGCACGATCGTCATCGGCGGCCGGCAGGTGCAGGATCTGGAGCCGAAACACCGCGGCTGCGCCATGGTGTTCCAGAACTATGCGCTCTATCCGCATATGAGCGTCTTCGACAACATCGCCTACAGCCTCAAGGTCGCCGGTATGCAAAAGGCCGAGCGCATCGAGCGGGTCGGCGCGGTGGCGAAGATGCTCGGGCTGTCGGACTTCCTCGGCCGCAAGCCGGGGCAGCTTTCCGGCGGCCAGCGCCAGCGCGTCGCGATTGGCCGCGCCATCATACGCGAGCCCGGCGTGCTTCTATTCGACGAGCCGCTCTCCAACCTCGACGCGCAGCTCAGGCACGACATGCGTGTCGAACTTGCCGAACTGCACCGGCGCATCGGCGCCACCACCATCTTCGTCACCCACGATCAGGTGGAGGCGATGACGCTGGCCGACCGCATCCTCATCCTCAACAAGGGGCGGATCGAACAGTTCGACACGCCGAAGGCGATCTATCACCAGCCGGCCTCGGTCTTCGTCGCCAAATTCATCGGCGCGCCGCCGATGAATATCCTGCCGGTCACCGGCGACGGCACGGTGCTCAGGCTCGCCGACGGGCAGGTGGTGGCGCAAGCCCGGCTTACCGGAGACTATAAGCTCGGCATCCGGCCAGAGGATATCCTGATCGGTGGCGGGGCCAACGGACATGTGGTCACGTCAGCTCTGCGGTTTCGCGAGGATCTCGGCTCGCACGCGATCCTGGCAGCCGCGCTCGGCGGTTCAGTCATCAGGATCGCGACACCCTTCGGCGTCGAGATGCCGGATCACAGCCAACTCTCTCTCAATTTCCCTGCCTCCCGCCTGCATCTCTTCGATGCGGAAAGCGGCAGGGCCATACCAGGCGCATTCGGCGCAAACTAGAACATTGCCGTTTTTCTCCGAAACACGAAAACGTTCTATCTCTTTGTTTTAACACAATTCCGGACGCAAAGCCGCTGCGCACTTTTGCTGGAATTGTTCTAGAGGAAATCCCATGAAATACATCGACCACATTGCCGACCCGTCGCGCGCCTGCGCCATCGTCGCCCATCGTGGTGCCTGGCATCAGGCTCCCGAAAACAGCCTTGCGGCAATCGAGAATGCGATTGCCGGCGGCTATGACATCGTTGAGGTGGATATTCGCCAGAGCGCCGATGGCGTGCTGTTCATCCTGCACGACGACACGCTAGAGCGCATGGCTGGCATCGATCGCATTCCCGAGGAGATGACGATCGCCGAGATCACCAGCCTTCGGCTGCGCATGGCCGATGGCGGGCCGGACCAGCCGTTCACGACGCAGACCGTTCCGACGCTGGAACAGGTGCTCGAAACCGTGCGCGGCCGCATCTTCGTCGATCTCGACCTCAAGGACCTTGAGATGATGGGCATCGTCGCCGCCAAGGTCAAAGAGATTGGCATGGCCGACCAGGTCGATCTCAAGGCTCGCGCCGACACGCCGGAGGCGCTGGCTTGGCTCGCCAGGCAGCCCGGGATCGACGGCATTCCGTTCATGGGCCAGGCGTTCTTCAGGGTCGGGAGCGCCGAAGAGACCGCCAAGGCAGTTATCGCGGCGCGCCCCTTCATGTGCGAAGCCAAGTTCGATGCGCTTGAGACGCTGGCCGGCCAGCACGCGCGTCTGCGTAACGCCGGAATCTCGCTCTGGGTCAACACGCTCGATCCGGTCTCCTGCTGCGGCTTGACCGATAGTGCGGCGCTTGCCGATCCCGACGCGATCTGGGGACGGATGATGGCGGCCGGCATCAGCGTCATCCAGACCGACCAACCCGCCGCGCTTAAGGCCTATATCGAGGCACGCCGCGCATGAGGGAGGTGTCGGATGACGTATTCTTCGCCGTGATGGAGGATATGCGCCGGGCGGCGAAGGCGGAAATCCTGCCCCGCTTCCGCGGCATCACCGCCGAGGGCATTCGCACCAAGACCGCGCCCGACGATCTGGTGACCGATGCCGATCTCGGCGCCGAGCGACGGCTCACCGAGGCGCTTTCGGCGCGCTTTCCCGAGGCACTGCTCATCGGCGAAGAAGCGGTTTCGGTCGATCCCGCCGTATTGGCGCGGCTTGCCGACGCCGATCTCGCCGCGATCATCGATCCGGTCGACGGCACCTGGAATTTCGCCCACGGCCTGCCACTGTTCGGCATGATCGTGGCGATCGTCTCCGGCGGAGAGACCGTGGCCGGGCTGATCCACTATCCCGTGACCGGCGAATTCCTCGCCGCCCGGCAGGGGCGAGGGGCGTGGCATATTGCCGGCGACGGCACGCAGACCCGGCTCAGCGTCGCGCCGCCGAGGCCGATCGGGGAAATGCACGGCTTCGTGCCGCTGCATATGTTTCCCGCCGAGGAGCAGCCGGTCTACGCTCGGAGCATGCTGCACTTTGCCCGCACCACCACATGGCGCTGCTCGGCCTATGAGTACCGGTCGGTGGCATCGGGGGCGATGAGTTTTTCGCTGAACGCCGAGCTCAAACCCTGGGACCACGCCGCCGGCGTGCTGATCCATCACGAAGCCGGCGGCTACGGGGCATTGCTCAGCGGTGAAGCCTATCGTCCCGCGATGACCAAGGGCCGGCTGCTCTTGGCGCCGGATGCCGAGAGTTGGAAGGCGATCCGCCGCAGTTTTACGGAGGGGTGATCGCGGGTGTGGTTCGGCATTGCGCCGGTGTGAAGTTTGGCAGAAGCGCCACCCCATCCGCCATGCCTGTGACAATCACAGGAATGGCGGATGGGGTGGCGAGCGGCCGTCAGTGATTCGCCAAGCGATTGGGAATGAGTTCCGACTGCATCCAATGCGTTTCACTTTGAACGTGGTTGTCCCGCACATATTTGCCCATGCGAACTGGCATTTCGGTTTCTGGGAAGGCATCAGCGATCCGAACGACAAACCCCTCCTAGCTGGTCCTATCCAGCGAGGCCGCAGTATCCTCGAACAGGCCGGCTTTGTATGGTCCCCGATACAGAGTCGACACGGGAACGATGCTCAGTTCTTCGAACCGAGCCAGAGTCAGATCCCAGGACTGAACTTCGCCTTCGATAATCCATGCAAAGCCGAGGAAGTATGACGGCAGATCATCATAGCCGATCGAGTGCCGGGCATAGAGGTTCTCGCCCACGATGCGTTCGCCGTCTGCCAGTTGCGGGCTGATCCCGGCGGCAAAGGCTTTAAGCCAATCGCGCGACGAATGGTAACGGCTGTCGGGGCTGCGGGCGTGAGACCCACTCCGATGAATTGTCGTGTTCTCACCATCCATTTTCTCGGTGATGACAAGATCGGCGATCATCAGCCCGTCAAGCTTCGCCATGACCTTATCGTCGCTTGTCGCTCCGGGCGAAATTGGCAGGTGATAGGTTCGTCCGTATTTTTTCATGGGATGAACGCATACCCGGTGGCGACCGCACAATGCAAGGTCGCCTTAGGGCTACAAGCTGCCCTTGATGGTACGCAACGCCCGGCTTTATTGATGCGCCAAGCGTCCGTGGATCGGCATCTTCGGCGACTGTCACGGCGATCGCTGACGGGTGCCCTGTCTGGTTGTCATCCTACGATCCATTGCGGTTTCTTCGAGCGGTCTCTGCTGCCCCCGGAACCGCGCCTGCGCGACGATGGTCACGAACGCCTTGAGCTCCGCGGAGTCGCTGCCGCGCATTATGCCTCGAAGTCCACATAGTCTGTTCGATTTATATAGCATTGTTGCTATGATCATCGCAGCCTAATTGCCGATAATTTCACCCTGAACCAAAAGACGGGAGAGCCGGTATGCAGACAGACAAAAAGCTCAGTGGCAGGGTCGCCCTCATTGCCGGCGCTTCGTCTGGCATAGGTGCGGCGACCGCTCTGGCGCTGGTGGAGGAAGGGGCAAGTGTGGTGATCGCCGCCCGCCGCATGCCGCGCCTCGAGGCGTTGGCGGAGCGCATCCGCGAGCGCGGCGGTGAGGTCCTGCCGATCGAGGCCGACGTGTCCGACGAGGCACAGGCTGTGGCGATGGTGGAGCGGGCGATCGGCGATTTCGGCAGGCTCGACATGCTGCTCTGCGTCGCCGGCGTCGGCGTTGCCGCGCCGTTCCGGAACACGACCACCGCCGAGTATCGGGAGATGGTCGAGGTCAACTTCCTCGGGCTGCTCTATCCGATCCATGCGGCGTTGCCGGCGATGCAGCGGCAGGGGACCGGCCATATCGTCATCGTCTCCTCCGGCACCGGCCGGTACATTCATCCCTCGACGGTCTATTCCGGAACCAAGCATGCGGCGAGCGCTATGGCGGAATCGCTGCGGCGCGAGATTGGCCGGGATGGCATTCGCGTCACCTGCATCGAGCCCGGCGCCGTCAGGACCGAGTTTACCTCTCATATGCGCGCCAGTGTCCGCGAGGCGGTGGAGCAAAGGCTGGGCGACATGGAGCAACTGGAGGCCGCGGACGTCGCCGCGGCCATTGTCTATGCGGTGACGCAGCCGCGCAGGGTCAATGTCAATATCCTGACGCTCTACCCCACTGAACAGGCTTGAGCGTTGTGGCGATTGCCTCAAGCGGAAGGAGAGCCAACCGCCATAAATGCCGGAGATTGAGTCGGCTTTCGCGACGGCGACTGGCTTTCGTTGGTGATGGGCGGGCGGCGAGCGGTGCGAGCCTCGGCACAATGTCCTGGCGCGCCTCCACGTCCTTGGCCGCGGGCCGTCGCAGCAGCCGAGAGGGTTGAAACATGCGCTACACATTCGCCGTAGGTGATATCCACGGCTGTATCGATCCCCTGAATAGGATGATCGATCTTATCGAGGCCTATGCGCCTGAAGGGACCGTCGTCTTCCTTGGCGACTATATCGATCGCGGGCCTGACAGCAAAAGTGTCCTCGACCGGATCATTGCCGGTCCATCGGAGCCTTGGAGATGGATCTGCCTGAAAGGCAATCATGAGGATATGATGGTCGCTGCCTATGCCGACGGTCTAAGCAGATCCGTGTGGCTCGGCAACGGCGGGCTGGAGACCGAAATATCCTATGGCGGCAGGGTTTTGCCGCAGCATCTGCAATGGGCGGCCGATCGTCCGCTCATGCATGTCGATCGGTACCGCATCTTCGTCCATGCCGGCGTCGATCCGGCATTTCCGCTGGACCGGCAGAGCCAGGACAATCTTCTATGGATGCGGTTCGTGGCCGGTGAGCCGGGCGAATATTGGGGCAAGCACCTCGTCCACGGCCATACGCCATCGATGTCGAACCCGATGACGACAGGAAATCGCACCAACATCGACAGCGGCTGCGTCTTCGGCGGCAAGCTTTCCTGTGCGATCTTCGACGACGATATTGCCGGCGGGCCGATCGACTTTATCGAGGTGAGGGCACGAACGTGGGAGGGCCGGCAGGGAGATATTACGGGAGGGGCAGTGCGGCTTGCTGCCTCTTCTCTCCAGCGGGGAGAAGAGGGCGCGACGCCACCCACTCAGACCCGCCAGCCGGCGGCGGCGAGCCGTAGCCAGGGCGCCAGGTGGAAGCCGCTCATCAGCAGGTACATCGGCACCATTCCGCCAATCGGGAAGGCATCCGGCGCCGTCATGCAGATCATGTCGATGCTGCCGGTCGCGGCTGTCAGCAGCGCCATGACCGCGAATGTCGGGGCGGCGGCGAGCGACAGCCAATCGGCGGTGTGGGCGGCGGTCCGGCCGCCTGGGCTCGCCATGCCGGCGCTCGGTTTACCAACTGATCCGTCTGCGGCGGCGGCCAGCGAGAGCCATTCGGCGGCGTTGAGAGCGACGTTGCCGTCGCCTCGCTCCGGAGTGTGGGCGGAAAGCAGCATCGGCGTCACTCCTTGCCGTACCGGTCGTGGTGGCGCCACCAGATGCCGGTTTCGTTGCGGCCCTTGGGGGCGCGGTCGAGCCATTGGTACATGCCCCACAACCCGTCCAGGCCGCGGGCATAGCTGGAATAGCTGTGGTAGACGGCGCCGTCGGCAAGCTCGAAGGCGCTGACTCCGGGCCGGTCGCGGGTATAGGTCGCGACATCCGTTTCGGTCATGGCGGCGATCTGGGCGACCGGTCCCTCGCTGCCGCGCAGTTGCCATTCCTGCACGGTCCTGCCGGCCAATGGTTCGGAAGCGGACTGCTCGGGAGCGGGCGGCTCGCGGCGGTAGTTATATTCTATCCCGCCCTGGCGCTGCTGCTCGGGGGTGAACCAGACGCTGAAATCGCTGTTGAAGTCGCTGCCGGAGGAGGAGGCCCAGGGAAAGCTCCAGTCCATGCGCTGCCGGAATGCCAGAAGCTTTGCCAGCGGCGCGCGCGAGATCGCGGTGAAGGCGACGTCGTGGTTTTCTAGATGGACGAAGAAGCCGTTGAAGCCGTCGGCGATCGAGGAGCAGGAGGGGCATCCGGCGGTATAATCCGGCCCGAACATGAAGTGATAGACGAGGAGCTGCGAACGGCCGCCGAAGAGATCCTTCAGCGAAACGTTGCCGGCCTCGGTGTCGAAGCGGTATTCCTTGTCAATCCTCACGCGGGGCAATTGCTGGCGCTTCATCGCCAGCGCGTCGCTCTGCCGCGTCAGCGCCTTCTCCTCTTCGAGCAGGTCGAGCCGCGCTTCCAGCCACTGCTGCCGTGTTCCGAGTTGTATCGTCATGGGTCTTCTCCTTTGCCTGTTTCTCGTCGTACCATCCGGCTCGGGTTGCTTGCCGGTCGACGACAAAGTTACGGCCGGGCAGGGCAAGGGTGGGAGTGACAAGTGTGACGGGATTTGAATGGACTCGCTGATCACGGCAGCTGCGCGGGCGCTGGCAGTCGGAGACGCGCTGGGCGCGCTGAAGCGGGTAGCACTTCGCGACGATGCGCCGGCGCTGGCGCTGCGCGGCATTGCGATGGCGCAGCTCGGCGATCTCGTCCGTGCCAAGGCGCTGCTGAAGAGTGCGGCGCGTGCTTTCGGCCCGCGGGAGGCGGTGGCGCGAGCCCGCTGCGTGGTCGCCGAGGCCGAGATCGCGCTGGTCTCGCGTGATCTCACCTGGCCGCCCAAAGCGTTGGAGGCGGCGCGCAAGGTGCTCGAAGCGCATGGCGACAGGGTCAACGCTGCCCATGCCAGGAATGTCGAGCTTCGCCGGCTGGTGCTGATCGGCCGGCTCGACGAGGCCGAGCGGGCGCTCGAAACACTCGACCCGTCGCCGCTGCCGCCGGCGGCAAGGGCTGCCCATGAGCTTGTGGTCGCGGGTATCGCGATCCGGCGCCTGCAGACGAAAGCGGCACGTGCGGCGCTTGATAGGGCGAGGCAGGCGGCGCGCGAGGCCGGTATGCCCGTATTGACGGCGGAGGTGGAAAATGCCGCCGACGTACTCAACGCACCCGTGGCACGGCTGATCTCGCGCTGGCGGGAAAACCCGCTGCGGCTTGAGGAGGTGGAAGAGCTGCTAGGTTCGGGTGTGCTCGTCGTCGATGCCTGCCGTCATGTCGTGCGCGACGATCAGCTTTCCGTGTCGCTGGCAACGCGGCCTGTGCTCTTCGCGCTCGCCCGCGCGCTTGCCGAAGCCTGGCCGGGGGATATGGCCAGGGGTACGCTGGTCGCGCGTGCCTTCCGCGGCAAACATGCCGATGAATCGCATCGTGCCCGGCTGCGCGTCGAGATCGGCCGGTTGCGCGCCGAGCTGCGGGCGCTCGCCGAGGTTTCGGCGACGAAACGCGGCTTTGCGCTTTCGCCTCGGCGCGCCGGCGAGACCGCGGTGTTGGCGCCGCTGGTCGAAGGCCAGCATGGGGCGGTGCTCGCCTTTCTCGCCGATGGCGAGGCGTGGTCGAGTTCGGCGCTGGCGATCGCGCTCGGCGCCAGCCCGCGCACCGTGCAGCGGGCGCTGGATTCTCTTGCCGGGGAGAGCAAGGTGCAATCCTTCGGGCGCGGGCGGGCAAGGCGTTGGATGAGCCCGCCACTGCCCGGTTTCCCGACGATCTTGTTACTCCCGGGACCTTTGCCAAGCGACTAATATGGCCTGACAGATGAAGATGGCCCTACGGGCGAACAGGATAGAAGAGATGAAAAAATCAGCTGCGACCATCATCCGTGAATATGGACCTTTTCCCGGCGCCGAGCGCGTCAACGGCGTCACCTTCGATGGTGAGCACGTCTGGTTCGCCTCGGGCGACAGGCTGAATGCGCTCGATCCCGCAAGCGGCGAAGTCGTGCGCTCGATCGAAGTTGCGTCCCATGCCGGAACGGCCTTCGACGGCGAGTTCCTCTATCAGATCGCCGAGGATGTCATTCACAAGATCGACCCGAAGACCGGACGTATCGTTTCCACCATCCCGGCGCCCGGCAATGGCGGCGATTCCGGCCTTGCCTGGGCCGAAGGCTCGCTCTGGGTCGGCCAGCACCGGGGGCGCCGGATCCATCAGATCGACCCGGAGACTGGCAAGATCCTCCGCACCATCGAATCCAACCGCGTCGTGACAGGCGTCACCTGGGTCGACGGCCAGCTCTGGCACGGTACCTGGGAGGGCGATGACAGCGACGTCAGACGCATCGACCCCGAAACCGGCGAGGTGCTGGAGCGGCTTGATATGCCCGAGGGAACCGGCGTCTCCGGCCTCGAATCCGACGGGGGAGACTGCTTCTTCTGCGGCGGTGGCGGCAGCGGTAAGGTCCGCGCGATCAGCCGGCCGGCGCAGGGCAAGGAGGGGAAGGGGAAGTAGCCGATGCGACGCCGAAGAGGCCGATGCGGGATATCTCTCCCCAGCGACATTCAGCTCGCCAGCAATCCGGGAGCCAAAGGGGAAGTCGGCACCAAGGGTCAAGTTGTGGGAATTTCAACTGAGTGAGCGATTGATTTCGTTACGTGACGATCTACTTTCGCGGGCAGTGTCGAGGCTTCGGCGTCGGTGATACAGCGCCGCGCGTCTCGAGCGCATGATGAAAGCTGTCGATATGGACGGCAGCGATCGGTTCGATCCTGATGCCTGATGTATCCGACGATGCTGCTTCCGTGTGCTTCTCCTTCAACGATTGCGATGCCTATCTGAGATCTGCCGCAACCCCACACGGGAGCGCATAATTCACGGTCCGTCAACCTTTGCGTGTCAATTTCTCGGCAGCGGGCGCCATTAAAAGGTTGCAGATATTGAAGGTCGGGCTCACATCCCACATTACATTCGTCCTGGTGACGCTCACCTGCGCGGCGGCAGCATTGCTGTGCGGATTTGCGTGGCTCGCCGCGGTGAAGGTCGATGATCTCTCCTTGCGCCGGCAGGCCGACTTCGTCAGCCAAGGATTGGAAGAGCAGATCGCGGCCCTTCCCCGGGAGCAGGAAAGCGTCACAAAATGGGACGATGCCTTCCTTTATGCCAAGCAGCGGAACCATGAATGGCTGCTCGATAACGTCGGCCGGTGGACGAGCCGGTATTTCGGGCACGACAGGACCTATATCTTCGACGATGCCAATCGCCTGATGTTTGCTTTCCGCGACGGCGCGGATGCCATGCCGCCCCGCCTCGGCAATGACGACGGCCGAGAAATGACCGCGCTTGCCGGAGAGGTGCGCGCCGCTCTCGTCGATCGGGCTGCAAAGCCCGGCACAGAGGCGCTCGGTCAACTGGCTGTGGTTCGCACGATCATGATCGGCAACAGGCCGGCAATTGCCAGCGCACGTCCCATTCTGCCGAGCTCGGCCCGGATGCAGATCGAGGTGGGTCAAGAGTTCATCGCCGTCTCGGTCAAGTTCATCGATGGAAAAGCTGCCGAAAGCATTGCCCATTATGCGCGGCTCGAAGGATTGCATTTCGCGCCTTCGAAGGGTGAGGACGAGCGGGCGCAAGTGCCTGTGTCATCGCATGACGGCACGATCGGCTATCTCGTGTGGCCGCCTATCCTGCCCGGATTCATGCTGCTTCGGCAGATCGCGTCTGCGGGGCTCGGCTGCCTGGCGCTGCTGATCGCCGTCGTCTTCTGGCTCGGACGAGGTCTGCATCGGACCTCGCTGACACTGCTGGACAGCCAGGCGCAGCTCACCCATCACCGCAACCATCTGGAAGAAATGGTGGCCGATCGAACGGCCGAGATCGAAAGGCAGAGAGAGGAACTGGACCGCCTGTTGGTGCATGAACGCCAGGTGAATGCGCTCCAGCGCCAGTTCGTCGCCATGGCTTCGCACGAGTTTCGCACGCCGCTCGCCATCATCGACGCCGCTGCCCAGCGGCTCTGCCGCTCGATAACCAATGTCAGCGGCGATTACGTTCACGAAAAAGCCGGCGTGATCCGCAGCGCTGTCGTGCGCATGGTCGACCTGATGGAGAGCATCCTGGCCAACGGCCGGCTCGAAACCGGGCAGATCACACTGAAGCGCAGCGAAGGCGATCTGAAAGCGGTACTCGTCACCTGCTGCGACAGACAGCGCCAGCTCAGCCGCTCGCATCTGTTTCATCTCGATCTCGAAGCCATACCTGATGTATTGACATTCGACCGCAGCGCGATGGAACAGGTCTTCACCAACCTGATTTCGAACGCCGTCAAATATTCGCCCAGTGTGCCTGATGTTCATATTCGCGCCCGGGCCGACGTGAAGACGGTGGAGATTGCCATCTCCGACAGCGGCATCGGCATGGATGCGGAGGATCTGCCGAAGCTGTTCCAGCCCTATTATCGCGCCCGCAGCGCGACGGGCATTGCCGGAACCGGCATCGGTCTCAACGTCGTCAAGCAGGTCGTCGAACTGCATGGCGGCACCGTCGAGGTGACGAGCGAGCTCGGCAAAGGCACAACATTCACCATTCTTCTGCCAATAGAATTTCTATTGTCGGATCAACAAGTCGCAGCATAAGGAAGAGCTCATGGTTACGGTCCTGTGCATAGAAGACGAAGTCGAGATCCGGAATCTCCTCGTCGAAGAATTGAGCGAAGCCGGTTACAAGACGCTCGAGGCCTCGAACGGCGCCGAAGGGCTGGAAATGATCCTGTCGAAATGGCCCGATATCGTCATCAGCGATATTTCGATGCCTGTGATGGACGGGCACCAGCTTCTGGCGGAAATTCAGATCAATCATCCTGAGCTTTCCAATATTCCCTTCATCCTGCTGACGGCGCTGACCGACCGGGAAAACACGCTTGCCGGCCTTCGCGGCGGAGCGGCGGACTATCTGACGAAGCCGCTCGACTTCGATCTGCTGCTCGCCAAGCTCGAAGGCTGCGTGACGCGTCTTGCCAACGACAAGGCGGTTCACCGGTCGTTCTGATGGTTGCTGGGCAAGGACGAGGGAAGAAAGCACATGTCCTTCGTTTCCGCAAAAGACGCTTTCAGGAAGAGCGAGGCGTCGCCACGAATCTCTTCTCCCCAGCGGGGAGAAGGTGCCGGCAGGCGGTTGAGGGGGTGAGCGACGACAGGAGCGAATGCGCTGAGCGCAAGTGAAGGGCAATGAATGGTGTGCCGTGCAGCCCATCCGACCCTTCGGACCACCTTCTCCCCGCTGGGGAGAAGAGGGAGCAAGCTGCTCGCTATTGTCTTCACAGACGTTTCGCGGGGCAACGCGCTCGATCTCCGACGGCCCACCTTCCATCATCTTCTTCCTGCCAGGACGTCGCCCAGTACCTCGAACACGCGCGGATCGAGTGTCTGGGACACGTTGAAGCGCATGAAATTCGTTGCCGATTGCGACAGGCTGAATGCGTTTCCGGGAGCCAAAACGATCCTCTTTCCCAGTGCGGCGCGCGCCACATCAGCCGCATCGATGCCGTCGGGCAGACGGCACCAGAGGAACATTCCGGACTGTGGCTCCAGCCAGGGCGTTATGCCGAGATTGTTCAGCCTGGCCGAGACCTCGCTCATCGCCCGGGAGAGCTTGTGTCTCAGCGTCTCCATGTGTTTGCGATAGCTGCCGTCGCTCAAGACGTTCAGCACCAGTTCCGCCGTCAGCCGGCCGCCGCCGAAGGAGGTGGCGATCTTGAGGTCTGTCAGGCCGTCGATCCATTCCGGTTTTGCCACGACGAAGCCGCAGCGCGCCGAGGCTGACAGGGTTTTTGAGAAGCTGCCGATGTGAATGACCCGCTCGAGCCCGTCGAAGGCGGCAAGGCGGGGCGCCGGCGTATATTCGAAATCGGCGAAGATATCATCCTCGATGATAGTCAAGTCGAACTGGTCGGCGAGTTTTAGAACCCGGTGAGCCGTAACGGGAGACAAGGTTGCGCCGGTCGGATTGTGGATGGCGGAATTGGTGATGTAGAGCCGCGGACGCTCATCGGCGACGACTTGCGCAAACAGCTCGATATCGGGACCGGACGCGGTGTAGGGCACGCCGACGATCTTTGCTCGATGAGCGCGCAGCAGCGCATGGAAATTGAAATAGCAGGGGTCGTCAACCAGCACCGTGTCGCCGGGTTCCAGCAGGAAACGGCAGAGCAGATCGATTGCCTGCGTGCCGGAATCGGCCAGCATGATTTGGTCGGGAGAGGCTTCGATCCCCCGTTCACCCATGCGGCGGGAAATCAGCTGGCGCAATTGCGGCAAGCCGAGCGGCGAGCCGTAATCGGCAAGCGCCGGCCCGTCTGCGCGGGCAAGCGTTCTGAGCCCGCGGCGCATGCCGTCTTCCGGCAGCCAGGAGGGCGGCAGCCAACCGCAGCCGGGCTTCAGGTCGGCTTCGCCGGCCTCCAGCGATTGCCGCGATATCCAGAACGGATCGACGGCGCGGTCGAGCTTCGGCCCGGCCTCGGCAAGCGCAAAGGGCGCTGCCTGGTTGGCGACGTAGAATCCCGAGCCCGGTCTTGCCAGGATCGCGCCTTCGGCGACCAACCGCTCATAGGCATCGACGACGGTCGAAGTCGACAGCTTCAACGTCGCAGCCAGCCCCCGGACGGAAGGCAGTCTTGCGCCCGGCGTCAAGCTGCGCCCGGCGATGCGTTGCCTGATCGTCGCGGCGACCATCTCCACGCGTGTACGTCCTTCGATCATCTGTATTGCTTTCTGCATCACTACAGTTTCGCAAATTCGTATCAGACTGTCACTGTCATGACCATCCGTGTTGGCCGATAAGAGTCAGAGAATGAAGGAGTGCAGCGCATCATGGACCGCATGGCATCGGGATGGATCAATGGTTTTATCGGGGTGGTGATCTTCAGCGGATCGCTGCCGGCGACGCGCGTGGCGGTGATGCAGTTCGATCCGGTTTTCCTCACCGTGGCGCGCGCGGCGATCGCCGGCTTCCTCGCCCTCGGCCTGCTGATCGCTTTCAGAGAGAAGCGGCCGAGCCGAGGTGATATTCTCTCGCTGGCGGTCGTCGCGCTCGGCGTCGTGGTCGGTTTCCCCCTGCTGACGGCGCTGGCGCTGCAGCATGTCACCTCAGCCCATTCAATCGTCTTCATCGGCCTGCTACCGCTCGCAACCGCGATCTTCGGCGTGATCCGTGGCGGAGAACGGCCGAAGCCGGCATTCTGGGTCTTTTCGGTTCTCGGCAGCGCGCTGGTGGCTGGATTCGCATTGACGCAGGGCCTGACGGCCTCGCCGGTCGGCGATCTGCTGATGCTGGCGGCTGTCATTGTCTGCGGCCTCGGCTATGCCGAAGGCGGCAGGCTTTCGCGCACGCTTGGCGGGTGGCAGGTGATTTCCTGGGCGCTCGTGCTGTCGTTGCCGGTGACGGTCGCGGTGGCGCTTTTGCATCGGCCGGAGACCTTCTCCGGCATCGAAACGCCGGCGCTGCTCGGCCTTGCCTATGTCTCGCTGTTTTCCATGCTGATCGGCTTCATCTTCTGGTATCGCGGCCTGTCGCAGGGCGGCATCGCCGCCGTCGGCCAACTGCAGCTGCTCCAGCCGTTCTTCGGCCTGGCGCTCGCCGCAACCTTGCTGCACGAGCCCGTGACCTCAGCCATGCTTGCCGTGACCGTTGCCATCATCCTCTGCGTCGCCGGTGCCCGCAGGTTTGCTCGGTAGGGGGAGGATCGACCGGGAACTCGCCAACTGAATACGGACGACTTGCCGTCAATCGCGGCTGTTGGGGGCTTGTGCCTTGTCCAAGGCATCCGACAACCAGAGATCCCGTTTTTCATGATAGCAAGGTAAGCCGCCGATGCAGCGCCTTTCATGTACATATCGCCTTTCCATTCCCCGGAGTGAAACTCCGGACAGCAGATATCCGAAGGCAAGGCAGGTGAATATGCAGGCCCAAACTATTGCGAAGGTGAGCTGTCGCGTCGTCATTGGTACACCCATCAGCCAGACGACGCGACTTAATCAGGCTTCGATTGCAGAAGGCTTTTGGAAATTCGTAAAATTTCAATGATCTTCATGCGGAGGCGACGTTAGATCCTGGCTGCATTTCGAAAGGAAATGTGCTTCCGTCTCACGCGCTTAGCCTTGGCTATCCAAACAAGCCAAGTCATGTCGCTTCGATGTTGAACCCGTAGGCTCGCGTGACGAGCGCAATACGGATTTCGTACCGAGTGTACCAATCTGATCGACCGCGATTTTGCGCCTCAACGTGATCGATGACTGATTTCCAAGCTCGAATGCTGTCCTCATCCTTCCAATACGAGATGAGTATGCCGAAACCGTCTGCTCCGCGCGCGCTTTCAAAGCCGAGATAGCCCGGCTGCTGTTTTGCAAGTTCGGTCATCGCATAACCCATCTCGCCATAGCCGTTGTCCACCTTTGTTCGTTGAGAGGAAAAACTGACCATATAGTATGGCGGTTCAGGCAAAACGGCGGTGGACATTTGAGCTCCGATCGGTTGCTTTGAACGTCATCATCATGCGCGGCTCAGCGCCTGACGGAAGGCGTTGCGCACGAAAACGACGAGCTGTTGCGGTTGGCTGGCCTGAGCCCATAACTGTCGAAGCTTCAGCCAACCGTTGGTCTCCGCTTTGCGCGAATCCGCCATTTCGGCCGGCTATCGGCCTGGCTGATCTATTCGCTGCTTCCTCTGTCCTTTGCTTCCCGCACCAGGTCCGGCATTCCGTCGTGCGGACCGAGGGCGTGAGTGGGATGGTCATCCCACCAATCATCGAGCAGCGGTCGGCGGTGAGGGTGGAGTGGATAGAAGATCCGGTTTTCGGCCTTATGGCGCTCGCCGACGACGAGGAGGTGCACTTCGGCTTGCGTGTTGTTGAGGAAACTATGGGCGATCCCGGTGCCGGCAGGAAATCCGACGGCGTCGCCGGGCCTCAGCCGATAGAGGTAGCCATCGAGCCAGACGTCGGGTGCGCCTTCGATGACATAGACGAATTCTTCCTCGGCGCTCTCGGCATGCGGAAAGGATGTGCGCCGGCCAGGCGGCAGGCGCTCGTGATGAATGCCTAATTTGGCCAGGCCGAAATAGCGCCCCAAAGGCGCACCGATGCTCATCAGCTCGTCGTCATCGTCGTAATGCGAGTTGTCAGGCTGTTCGATCTCGCTCCAATGGACGACAAAGGCCGGCCGCTCCAACGTTGCCATGGTAATCCTCCTGATGTGAGAGGTTCAGATGACGGGGGACACGTGCATGCTGCCGTGAATGGAAGGCGACCGCAAGGGTGAAACGGCGGCCCGCACGCAGCACACGAACGGCTCACTTGGCGGGCACGACGAGCGGCGCCCCTTTGCGGACGATGTAGGTTGCCAATTCCGACGCCTTGCCGCTGCCGACATTCTTCGCAGAATGAACGACGCCGGTGGGAATGAACAAGGATTGGCCGGCTTTAAGGGTAACCGGCTGCCTGCCTTCGAGTTGGTATTCCAGCGTTCCCGCGATAACGAAGGCGATCTCCTCGCCGGGATGCGCGTGACTGGGGGCGAGAACGCCGGGCGCGAAATCGACGCGCACCTGCACGACCTCGTGTCCGGGCACGTCGATATCGTTCTTGAGGAGATCGGTGCGCTGCAGCGGCTGTTCCGCGTGTGCTGCAGCTGCGCCGCCGAGAACGAGGGCGAGCGCGATAGCCTGGATCATTTTCATGTCATCATCCTTCCTGAATTGACCTTTCCGACCGGTTGGCCGTATCGGGATTTAAGTCGATCAGTGAACCAGGGATGTGTCGGGGGGCCCCTATTTTTGTAAGCCAGTGTATCTGCGGCGCGGCTGGGTTGTTCTGCGTGAGATAACTGTCCAAGATTGGGCCGGCATCGGTTGGCCTACGTTGCTTGTGATAGAGTGTGCCCTGGAGCCCCCCTCTGCCCTGCCGGGCATCTCCCCCACAGGTGGGGAGATCACAAGTGGCTTGAACTTCCTGCCCATCTATAGTTTCGTCGTGCTGGCCGCTCATTGTTTGGGAAGCCGGTGAGCCCAGCCAATCTCCCCACCTGTGGGGGAGATGGCCGGCAGGCCAAAGGGGGGCTTTGCACGGCACGCCTTACCCGGCAAGCAATCCCGCCGATCTCTCGCGGCTTTACGCCGCCGACGACGAACCCGCGGTCATGACACTCGCCAAGCTGGCGATGTCGGTAACGCCACCCGACGACTCGAAGTCGAATATTTTCTGGGTGACCAGCGCAGCCGCACCCCGGGCCCAGGAATTGTCCTCCCAGTCGGGCAAGAGCGGCGGGGCAGTCCGGAAAGTCCGGGCGGCGAGCGCTTCGCGCAGCGGTGTCAGGAAAGGGTCGCCGAGGGAGACGGCTTCGCCGCCGGCGACGATGACTTCGGGGTCGGTGATATTGACGAGATTGGCAAGGGCGGTGCCGATGCCGTGGCCGGAATCGGCGACGAGGGCGAGGGCGACAGTATCGCCTGATGCGAGCGCAGCCGACAGTTCCGGTAGACCGAGTTCCTCGCGACCGGTCGCTTCCCGCCAGCGCCGGAGCATCGAGGCTTCGGAGTGATAGGCCATCAGACAGCCGCGCTTGCCGCATTCGCAGAGCCGGCCGTTCTCCTCGTAAAGCGTGTGGCCGAATTTGCCGGCAGCACCATTGGCACCGCGATAGAGCTTGCCGTCGATGACGAGTGCGCAGCTGATGCCGACGCCGACGGCGAGAACGGCCATGTTGCGATGCTGGCGGCCGAGCCCGAAGAGTTGCTGGGCGATGGCATAGGCATTGGTGTCGTCTTCCAACCAGACCGGCACATGGACGCGGCTGGCGACCAGCGAGGCGAGGGGGACATTGTCCCATTTGAATCGGTAGCTGCGCACGCAGGCCGTCTGTTCGTGGTTGATGACGCCGGGCATGGAGATGCCGATGCCGGCGAGCTTCGCGTTCGGCCGGCCGGCGAGCTTCACCAGTTCGGGAACGGTGCCCGCCAGCAGGTCTGCGACCTTATCGGGCTGGTGGCCGTCGAGGCTTACCCGCATGGCGGCGACGGGGTTGGTGGCAAGGTCGGTTGCCACGCACTCTACCGAATCCACCATCAGCTTGAAACCGACGGCAAGCGCGTGTTCGTAGTTGATATCCACCGGGATCGGGCGACGGCCGGTGAGGCCGGGCACGGTCTTACCTTCGATGACGATGCCTTCTTGCAAAAGGTCGGCGACGACGAAGGTGACGGCGGCCGGGCTCAAGCCGATGACGGTGGCGATGTCGGCACGACTCCTCGGCCCCTCGCGACGGAGGAGGTTCAGGATGAGGCGTCGGTTCATGGCTCTTGCCGTGGTCTGGTCGCCTTTTAGCTTCACGATTCATTCCTTAATTTTGTAAATTAATTATTGCGAGCTGCTGAGATCTATGCATAAGTTCGGCCGCGGATCAACTCAGCCAAGCGGATTATCGCAGGAATCGCGGAGCGGATCGCAGCATTGAATGCCTGGTCGGTCGTTTCATGGAGGAGGCGACGGTCGGGAGATGTCGATCGATCAACTGGGAGGAATTCAATGACATTTTTGAAGCAATTTCCGTCGACCACCCGCAGACGCTTCCTGAAGGGCGCGGGGCTGGTTTCCGCCGCAGCGGTTAGCGGCAGCTTTCCGATCCCGGCGATCGCGCAGGCCCAGGAGGTCACGATGATCTCTGCCGAAAACAACGGCGCCGCACTCGACGCGCTGAAGGCGATCGCCGCGAGCTTCAGCAAGGAAGCCGGGGTCAACGTCGTCATCAACAATATGGACCACGAGGCCCACAAGACGGCCATTCGCAACTATCTCGTCGCCGGCGCGCCTGACGTCTGCTCCTGGTTTTCGGGCAACCGCATGCGCGCCTTCGTCAAGCGCGGCCTGTTTGACGACATCTCCGACCTTTTCGAGAAGGAGAAGTACAAGGACGTGCTGGGTGCTACGGCCGGCGCCGTCACTGACGAGGGCAAGCAGTACGGCCTTCCCACAGGCGGCACGCTCTGGGGCATGTTCTACCGCAAGGATGTGTTCGAGCAGCATGGTCTCATGGTGCCGAAGACGGCCGAAGAGTTCATGGCCTATGGCGACAAGTGCAAGGCCGCGGGCATCACGCCGGTCGCGATCGGCACCAAGGAATTGTGGCCGGCGGCCGGCTGGTTCGACCAGATGAACCTTCGCATCAACGGCCTCGACAAGCATATGGCGCTGATGAACGGTGAGATGAGTTATCTCGATCCCGCGCTGACGGCGGTTTTCGATCAGTGGGAGGCGATGATTTCGAAGGGGTTCTTCACGGAGAACCACACGTCTTTCGGCTGGCAGGAGGCCGCGGCGCTGCTGTCGCAGAAGAAGGCCGGCATGATGAACCTCGGCGCTTTCCTGCGCTCGGCTTTTACCGCCGAAGATCTGCCGCAGCTCTCCTATGCGACCTTCCCGGTGCTCGACGCCAAGGTCGGCCACTTCGAGGAATTCTCGGTCAATTCGATCCACATTCCCGCCAAGGCCAAGAACAAGCAGGGTGCGCGCGATTTCCTCGCCTATTTCTACAAGCCGGAGAATCTGGCGGCCTACCTGGAGCCGGGCGGCAACGTGCCGCCGCGTAGCGATCTGCCGCCGAGCAAGGATCCGCTGGTCAATATCGCCGTCGAGACGATGAAGACGGTGCAAGGCACGTCGCAATATTACGACCGCGACAGCGACCCCGACATGGCGCAGGCGGGGCTCGTCGGCTTCCAGGAGTTCATGGCCAAGCCCGACCGGCGCAAGGCCATCCTCACGCGCCTCGAGGGCACGCGCAAGCGGATTTACAAGATCTGAGCCTGGAAGGCATTTTGACGCTTGCCCCTCACCCTAACCCTCTCCCCGTAAGGACGGGGGAGAGGCGACGTGCCATACGGGACGTTGGCGAGGGACGAAGAGGTTGCGGCACATCCCCTTCGCCCCGTTTACGGGGAGAAGGTGGCGGCAGCCGGATGAGGGGCAGCTTCACCGCTTGCTCTGTCGTAAATGAGGCTCCTGAAATGCTGACATTATGGCGCCGCCAGCGTTGGTGGCTTACCCCGACTTTGCTCATCGCGCCCGCGATCGTGCTGTTCTTCACGGTTATCCTGCTGTCGGCGGTCAGAAGTCTCTGGATCAGCCTGCACGACTGGGATGGCTTTGGCCCGATGGTCTGGATCGGCTTCGGCAATTACGTCGAACTCTACAACGATCCGCAATTCTACGTGTCGCTGAAGAACAACCTGATCTGGCTGGTGATGTTCATGGCGGCACCACCTCTCGGGCTCGCCATCGCGCTGCTGGTCAACCAGAAAATCCGCGGCATGCGCTTCCTGAAATCGCTGTTCTTCATCCCGCTGGTGCTCGCCTCGGTGACGGTCGGCGTCGTCTTCACATGGGTCTATACGCCGGAGTTCGGGTTGCTCGCGCTGATCTTCAGGGCGTTCGGGGCGACGGCGCCGGCGGTTCTCTCCGACGAGCATTTCGTCACTTTCGCGATCGTGATTGCCGCGCTCTGGCCGCAGATCACCTTCTGCATGGTGCTTTATCTCGCCGGCCTCAACAATTTGAGCGAAGAGCTGATCGGGGCAGGGCGCGTCGACGGGGCGAGGGGCTGGAACATGTTGTGGCACATCGTGCTGCCGCAACTGACCCAGGTCACCTTCATCGCCATTGCCGTCACCGTCGTCGGGGCACTCAGGTCCTTCGACATGGTGTCGGTGATGACGAATGGCGGTCCTTTCGGTTCGTCCTCGGTTCTCGCCTACCAGATGTTCGAACAGTCGATCTTCTCCTACCGCTTCGGTTACGGCGCGGCGATCGCCTCGGTGCTGTTCGTGATCATGGCCGCCTTCATCGTCTGGTACCTCAGCCGCATCATCCACACCGAAGAAAGGGGAGGCTGATGTATCCTCGTCCCATTCCCGATGCCGCCATCTGGCAGCGCCGCCTCTATGTGCTCGCCGTCGTCATCGTCCTTCTCCTCTGGCTCTGCCCGCTGTTCGCGATTATCCTCACCTCCTTCCGCTCGACCGAGGATGTCATGGGCGGCAATCTGTGGGGATGGCCGACCGGGATCGGCGTCATCGACAACTATACTGATGTCTTCACGCAGACACCGATGGTCCGCTACTTCCTCAACAGCCTGACGATCACCATTCCCTCGGTGATCGGCGTGCTGGTGCTCTCCACGCTCGCCGGCTACGTGCTGTCGCGCTATCGCTTTCCCGGCAACATGCTGATCTTTGCGCTGTTCGTCGGCGGCAATTTCCTGCCGCACCAGATCATGATGATCCCGGTGCGCGACCTGATGGTCCGGCTCGATCTGATCGATACCACGGCATCGCTGATCATCTTCCACGTCGCCTTCCAGACCGGCTTTGCCACGCTGTTCATGCGCAATTTCATCGCCGCACGGCCCGACGAGCTGTTCCAGGCGGCGCGCGCCGAGGGGGCGTCTCCCTTCCAGACCTTATGGCATGTGGCGATCCCGCTGGTGCGGCCGGCGCTGGCCGCACTCGCCATCCTGATCTTCACCTTCATCTGGAACGATTATTTCTGGGCCGTGGTGCTGACCGTCAGCGACTCCGTCAAGCCGGTTACAGCAGGTCTTGCCAATCTTCGCGGCGAATGGGTCTCGGCCTGGAACCTCATTTCCGCCGGCACCATCGTCGTCGCCGTGCCGCCCGTCGTGATGTTCTTCCTGATGCAGCGGCACTTCATCGCCGGCCTGACCATGGGGGCGGTGAAGGGATGAACCATCGGCAGTCTCAAGTTTCAACAAAAGAGAGCCAGACATGACCAGTCTCGAACTCCGTGAGATCAACAAGAACTACGGCGCCTATCATGCGCTGCGCGGCATCGATCTTTCCGTAGCGCAGGGCGAGTTCATCGTCATGGTCGGCCCCTCCGGCTGCGGCAAGTCGACGCTTTTGAAAACGATCGCCGGCCTGGAGGAGATCTCCTCCGGCCAGATCCTGATCAACGGCCGCGACGTCAGCAAACAGGAGCCAGGGGACCGCGGCATCGCCATGGTCTTCCAATCCTACGCGCTCTATCCGCATATGACGGTGGCGGAGAACATGGGCTTCGGTTTGCGCATGGCCAAGCGCCCGAAGGCCGAGATCGAGGCAGCGGTGGCGCGCGCCGCCAAGATTCTGAGGATCACCGATCAGCTGGAAAAGCGGCCGAAGCAGCTTTCCGGCGGTCAGCGGCAACGCGTGGCGATCGGCCGGGCGATCACCCGCTCGCCCGAGGTCTTCCTATTCGACGAGCCGCTGTCCAACCTCGATGCGGCGCTCAGAACCCAGATGCGCGTCGAGCTCAGCAGCCTGCATGCCGAGCTCGGCGCCACCATGGTCTACGTCACCCACGACCAGGTGGAGGCGATGACCATGGCAAGCCGCATCGTCGTCTTGAACCAGGGCATCATCGAGCAGGTCGGCTCGCCGCTGGAGCTCTACCGCAACCCCGACAATCTCTTCGTCGCCGGCTTCCTCGGCGCGCCGCGCATGAATTTCCTCGGCGTCACCGTCGACCACGTCTCCGGCCGCAATGTCACCGTCTCCGCCCCGGGCCTCGTGCCGGTGACGGTGGAACTGGCGGAGGCGACCGCGCTGCCGAAAGGCGCCAGCCTGACGCTCGGCGTCCGGCCGGAGAACATATCGATGGTCGCCGATGGCGGCGAGGGTGGGGCGATCCATGGCCAGATCAGGCTGGTCGAGCATCTCGGCCGCGAAACCATTCTCTACGTCGACGCTGGCAATCTCAGGACCATTGCCTCGGAAAGCGGCACCGGCAACATCACGGTGCAGCTCAGCTACGTCGCGCCTTTTGCCGCCGACCAGAACGTGGCGCTGAAGCTCGACGCCAGCGAACTCTATCTCTTCTCGCCCGATGGCGGACGCACGATCAGCGCCCGCAAGACGATCCTCGACAGATAACAGGAAACATCACCGTGTCCGACAAGACCCTCTCCGTATGGAACCCCGTCAAGACCGACCGCTTCCTCGTCGGCGCCCCGCATTATCCCGAGCACGTCGATGAAAGCTACTGGGAGCGCGATGCCGAGCGCATGGCGAAGGCCGGCTTCAACGTGGTCAGAATGGCCGAATTCGCCTGGCATATTCTCCAGCCGAAGCTCGGCATCTTCGATTTCGACCTGTTCGACCGCGCCATCGCCATGCTCGGGCGCTACGACATCGACACGATCATGTGCACGCCGACGGCAACGCCGCCGCGCTGGCTGACCGTGGCGCATCCGGAGATCTTAAGGGTCGACGGCAAGGGCCGGCCGATGAGCCATGGCTCGCGCCAGCATTGCGACACGGCAAGCCCGGTTTTTCGCGAACACAGCCGGCGCATCACCAAAGCGATGGCCGAGCACTATCGCGACAATCCTTTTGTCGTCGGCTGGCAGACCGACAACGAGCTGAACACCAGCATGCCGGAAAGCTTTTCCAAGGCGACGCTCACCGAATTCCAGGCCTTCCTCGCTGGCAAATACGGCGAGATCAGCAGGCTCAACACGGCGTGGGGCGGCGATTTCTGGGCGACGGCCTATGACAGCTTCGACCAGGTGGTGCTGCCGATCGAGTTCGGCCCGACCTTCCCGAGCCCCGGCCATCTGCAGGATTATCATCGTTTCCTCGCCTTCTCGACGGCACGCTTTCAGCACGACCAGGTGGAGATCCTGCGCGCCGTAAAACCCTCCTGGTTCGTCTTCCACAATCTCGGCGGTCTCCGGGATATCGACTTTCGCGGCCAGTTCACCACGGATCTCGATTTCGTCGGCTACGACATCTACCCGATGCTCTACGACGAGTTCCAGCGGCTCGGAAACCACGCCAAGGTCCAGGCGCTGCATCTCGATATCTGCCGCGGTTTTTCCGGCAACTATATCGTTCCCGAGCAGCAATCGGGCTTCGGCAGCCAGCCGGGTTTCTGCACGCTGACGCCGGAGCCGGGCGAACTGCGCCGCATGGCACTTTCCTCGGTCGCCCATGGCGCTGACGGCTTGATGTTCTTCCGCTGGCGCCCGGCCCATTTCGGCGCCGAGATTTACTGGATGGGCATCATCGACCACGACGACGTCGCCCGCCATCGCTATGACGAGGCGAAGCGCTTCGCAACCGAGATGACCGCGCTGGCGCCCAAGATCCTCGGCACCTATGTGCGCATGGATGTCGGCATTGCCGGATCCGACTTCGACAATCAGGAAGCCCATAAGACCTATCCGATCGGCCTGCCGAGCCCGCAGGACGATGCGATCCTGCTGCACCAATATTGCTATGACCGCGGCATTGCTTGCGGCTTCATTCATCCCGAGGACGATCTTTCCAAGCTGAAGCTGCTCTATGTCCCCCACTGGGTGATGTGGAAGGACGAATGGACCGAAAGGCTGAAATCCTTCGCCGAGCAGGGCGGCACCGTCGTCATCGGCGCGCGCACCGGCACGCGCAACGAAGACAACCACGTCATCCGTGAGACCGCGCCCGGCACATCGCTGTCGCGGCTCACAGGCGTACGTGTCGAGGATTTCGGCCGTCTCGCCGCCCCCGGCGCCAACGGGCTTTTCGATGTGATGGAGCGTTCGGGCGGGCTTGTCATTCCGCCGAACAAGCCGGCGGAATCGCATCGGCGCGAACGCCGCTTCAAGATCGGCAATCGCGAACTGGCTGCCGGCTATTTTTATGAAAACCTGGCGATCGCAGGCGATGTCGAGGTGGTCGCGGCCTGGTCCAACCGCTATGCCGAGGGCCAGCCGATGGCGACGTCGCGCAAGCTCGGCAAGGGACAGGTGGTCTATGTCGGCACCTATCTCACCCCGGATCTGACGGCAGCGCTTGCCGAGCGGCTGTTTGCACCTGTCGGAATCGAGCCGCTGATCGGCGACCTTCCCGAGGGCGTCGAGGTGACCATGCGGATGAACGAAGAGCGCCGGTTGCTGTTCATCCAGAACTACACCGACCAGCCGGCCGCCATCGGCGGCGTTCCCGCTGGCCGCGACCTTCTCGATGACGAAAAGCCGGTTGCCGGCAGGCTCGATCTCGAAGGCTACGGCTGCGCGATCATCGAGCTCGCGGGGTGACGCGGCTTTCACCTGCAAGGCAGGGGCCGCAGGCCGGCCTCTGCCCGATCAAGGCGGGTTCGCAAACGACCGATGGTTTTCAATACGGCGACACCGTTGTCGGCAAACGCGATCGGTCGATGGCTCGATCTGGTCGGGACATCGACAAACATGACTGCCGGGTGGAATGAATTCCACACGCTCGACGGCTCATCACAACACAGGGACTTCGAGGCGGCGGGCGATCGACCGTCATCTTGGAGCAATTCGAGCAAAAGGTTCTGCGTCTGAAATCGATAAAAAAAGAGCATCTCCATACTCAAACAGAACGGAGATGCTCTTCGTAGTTTAGTGCGGAGCCATACTTGTCGGCTCCACACCGCTCGCAACTTTATCGGCTATTCCTCGGATGTCGCCGGCGCGGCGTTCTCCAGCGAGGTGCGGATTTGATCGATCTTGCCGTTTGCGTCGCCAACCCCGAGAATGGTTTTGGCCTCTTCCAGAACGGCCGGACTGACTTCACCGGTTTTTGTTGCGGAAGCCAATGCGTCCTCCAGCGCCTGATCCCCCAATAGAGGGTCATCGGCTGCGGGCTCGATTCCATTGTCGAGTTCATACTGGGCATAACCCACGGCATAGGCCGCGATGGCCGTCATGCGTGGGTCCGACGTATGCATCAACGCCTTGTAGTTTCGCTTCAAGGAGTTCAGGCCCGCAAGTTGCGCCGACAGGTTCTTTTCTTTGGTGCTGACTTTGGTCTCGTCTGCCTTGACGGACTTGGACTTGCCTGCCGGCTCGGTGGATTTGCCTTTCACGCCTTGAGATTTGGAGTTGCCATGGGTTGAACCGCTATCCTGGCTGCTGCTGCCATGGTTGCCGCTGTTTCCACCGCCGCCGCCGTGACCGCCGCCGCCATTGCCCCCACCGTTGCCGCCACCGTTTCCACCACTCTTTGCCAGCGCGGTCATGTCGATCCCGGCAATCGTTGCCGGGCTTGCTGCAAGAGCCAGCGAGAGCACGGCCAAGGACGCTAAGGTTGCTATCCGCATTGTTTCCTCCAAATCGGATCAAGCGCCGTGTAGATGCACGGCTTGAGCAGATACGAGAGGTTAGACGGTGGTCGCGCGTTGCACATCGGACCGAGGTCCCATGCCGGCCCCGGCAATGGTCCTAGATGGCGTGGAATACTTAACGAATCCCTTTTTCGTCCCAACGCGGCTTTCGGTTTGAAGCCAATTGCTGCTCAGAATTTTTCATCTAGCTCGTCTGCAGACGCGTCGCGGGAGGGGCGACAGAGCGGCGGCGAACACCTCTCGGCGCAGGGCACCTTCGACCAAAGAGAATCACGCCATGCGCAAATCGAGAAGCGGGTGTAACTTCTTGAGATTCGGGAGGGACTTCGCTTGCCAAGGATATTGATTGGTGCCTTTGACGACGAGCAGGAGGTCGCCCGTCTTTCTGGCTTCGATCGTCAGCTTTGCTAGCAGATTTATGCCAGAGGAATTGAGAAACTCGAGACCTGTCAGGTTGAAGGTCACCTGTTTGTGCTCGCCATGGAGCAGGCCGGATACCAAGGAGTAGATCGGCGCATAGGCGTCCGGTCCTGCCAGCCGGAATACGCCATCGAAATACACTTCGTTTTTCTCAGCCCATACGCGGAAGTTTTCGTCGCTGATTTCCATTCTTCGCTCACAGATTGGAGGAGGGCGGCATCGCCACAGCTGCAGTCGTCGTCAGTATGACACGATGGTCATTATTCTCTTCGAATGCCCATGCCATTTTTGCATCGTAATCGCTCAGAAGAGTGAGCAATCCCAAGCCCGAACCGCCTGCTGCCGATATGGCATTGGTTTCGATTTGCTCAAGAAGAAGTTCCCCGGGGTCCTTCGATTGCAGGCGATGCAGCAGTTGCTGAAAGCGAGATGACGTCACACCGTCGATCGCGTTCTTCACCCTTATCAAAAAGGTTCCCTCGAATATTCCGGCTTCAATGAGGATCTCTCCAGGCTGTCGAAACTTGACGGCATTTTCGATAAGCTCATTGCTGAGATATCCGATGTCATGATGCGCCTGCATGTAGTCTTTCCTCGACCGTGAATACGGCAGAGCCATGACTTCTGCTATAAAGTCCGCGGTCATTCCTGAGTGCTTCCATCCAAGCTGAAGCGGTCCATCGCTTAACGTGAGGCGAGTGCTTGAATCCAGGCTTATGCCGGCCAGAGATTCGATACCGAACACCGTTGGCATCATATCTCACCTATGCCGCACTGCGAGAAGCGTGATGTCGTCGTAGATCTTCTGCGATCCGATGAAGAGCATCAATGTCGCTACAATTCCGGAAACGACTTTCTCAGCGCTCAGATCTTTCAAGCGAAGTGCTTCGCGGCACAGGCGCTCGATGCCAAACAGTTCTCCCGCGTCGTTTTCGGCTTCTGTTACGCCGTCCGTGTGCAGGAGTATCAGGTCGCCCTTCTCGAACGCTATTTCACGGGTTTTAATGAAGGCAGAAATATCGGCTTCCAACCCGATCGGTATACCGAGATCCATCGTGTCTATGCGCTCGACCTCGCCATTTGCCCTTATGACCACAACTTCCTCGTGCTGTCCCGACAGGACCATTTCTTTTCCGTCGTAGTCAAGAAACGCCAGAGTGAGATGCTTGTCGATTTTAGTCCTCACGATATTTTTAAACAGGGCGCTGTTCAGGTCAGTAAGAAATTTGACTGCATCGGTGTTTCCGGCTTCCTGCAGGGCGCGGGCGACGGACTGAACCATCAACATCAACACGCCGCTTTCGAGCCCGTGCCCGGTGACGTCGCCGATGCCAATCTTCAATCGGCTTCCGTTCTTCAATACGTCGTAATAATCGCCACCGACTTCTTCTGCCGGTCTCATATAGGCGGCGATCTCGAGGGCCTGAAATTCCTCAAGCTCCTGATGCAGCGGAAGAACCATGAGCTGGATTCTCTCGGCGACGGCCAGCTCTGTTCCGAGACGTCGATTTTCACGCTGGAGCTGTGCGTTCAGTGTCGAAATCTCTTCCTTTGCATCTTCGATTTGAGCGGTTCGCTCTTCGACGAGCTGCTCGAGATTTTCGGTGTGATAGCTGATCTCTTCGGCCATGCGATTGAAGGCTTCACCGGCCTCACCGACTTCGTCTCTGCTTGTGATGGCCACTCTGACGGAATAATCCTTCGCCTGAATCCGTTTGGCGGCCCCTGCCAGGGCGCTGATTCCGCTGGTTATTCGTTTCGAGGCCGCAAAGACCGCGATCGTCACGATCAGCAGGGACATCAGGATCGCCAGAATTTGGTAGAGCACGATCCGGTTCGTCGCTTCGGAAATTTTGGCCTGGGCCGCATAGAGCGAGGCATCGATTTCTCGCTCGGGCACAACGACCCCCAGCAACATCGACTCTTGCCGAACCGGGCCACTGACCCAGAGATTGGTTGCCGGCAGTTTCTTGACGATAGCGATATAGGGGACCTCGTTGCCGTCCTGCTGCAACAGCAGGTGCTGAATGCCCTGTTCTCGGTCAAGAGCCAGTTTGGCGATGGCAGGCTGGGAGCTTCCCTTCAGGGAGCGCTCCAGGCCAGTCAAGGCGCCGGCTCCGCTCGCATCGCTCGCAGAACGCAGACCGAGGGTTTTTTCTCCTGTGCTGTTGATCGCCACAACGTTTCCGTCAGACATTGCGAGAAATCCAAAGCCGGACTGGGCCACTTTCACATTCTCAACAATCTGCGCGAGCTGGTCGAGCGTAATGTCCGCACCAGCCGTTCCGGCGACATCTTTCCTGTCGGCTGTCCACAGTGGATGAAAGAAGCTGACGATCAGCTTTCCGGTAATGGCATCGGTATATGGAGCGGTCTGCGTGATATCGTCGGCGACCGGCCGCGTTTTCGCGTCCTTGGCCCAGCCCTGCCAGGACTCGTAAAGCCCGGGGAAAAAGAAGTCCCAGAAATCGGCTTCGTTGTGCCCCGAATAAAGGCGATCGAAGGTCTGAGCCTGGTCGGTGTAAGGCGCCGTCCTGAAGATTGGCCGTTCTTTCGGCCCGATGTAATACATCTGCAGCTTGGAAGCGCCGTGCTGCAGCAGGCTCGGCGCAACGATGTCGAGAACCGCGCTCGTCTCTAGATCGCGCTGGATGTCGGGTTTCGGCCGATGGTCAGGTCCGAGCAAGTAACCCCAGACGCTCACAACCGAAGCGGAGCCGGGCAGGTTCTGAGACCATTTTCCCTTCTCATCGTAAACAAGGCTGACGCTGCCAGGCGATGTGCGGGCGATTGCCGCGCCGACGTCCGAATTGCGGGCGGGATCATCGATCTGCGCCTGGAGCACGCCTGCCAGCGTACTGACGTCGCTATGAACCTGCCGCAGGAGCAAACTCACCTGGGCTGCGGTGGAATCGGCATAGGTGCGGATGTATTCCTGACTTGCTGCTTCGAGACCCTGTCCGACTTCGAGGGTGGCGTCGCGCGACAGCCTCTGAACATTCCAAAGCGCTAGGCCGCCGCTGACCAGCAAGTCGAAAAGGACGGCGCCACCGACGACTAGGATGAACTTCGCCCGAAATGAGCCCAGTCGTGCCGGTCTCTTCGATGATGATCTCCCGTCCATCACAGCGGCTTTCGGCCGGAAGCGGCCCAGATCGGCCAGCCTGCATAACCCTTGGGGTGAAGAGCAGCAAAGATATGATCTCTGAATCCTTGTCGGAACCTGCGAATGAAATCTGATGAGTCCCCCCGCCGGACGGCCATCTCGCCAGCATAGACATTCTCCCAAGCTTCGATGATGTCTGCGAAGTCTTGGGGATCCCCGTCAAGGTTCGTGACCATAAAGCAATCGACCTTGATGCTATCGAACCCGGCGTCAGCAAGGAGATGGCGGCTTTTCGGCCCCATCTCGACATCCATGTCGAAGTGCTTGAACAGTTTGGCGACCTCCTCATAAGTCCATTTTATGGATTCAGCATGTGGCTCGCCCAGACAATGCGAATTTTTTTCATTGGTGATGTAGACGCGGCCGCCAGGTTTACAGATGCGGTAAAGCTCCCTGAGCAGCGTCTCGGGACGGTTGAAAATCTGCAGTGAATGTCGGCAGGTGACAAAGTCGAATTGATTGTCTCGCAGCAGCATTTGCGCCGCGTCACCATAGGTGTATTCGATTCCCTGCAGATCGAAGTCGGCAGCGACCCTGCGTGCATATTCGAGGCTGCGCACGGAGTGATCCAACGCGACAAGGCGTGCCGGTTTAAATTCTCGTTGAACCAACGCCGCGAAGTCCCCAATTCCGCAACAGATATCCGCGATGACAAGACCGCTGCGCAAACCGTGGCGAGGCAACAGTTCGCGTTCGTGCTGCCATGTCATCTTCGTCTGGGTGCGCAGAATGGGAATGAAGCTCTCATCCTCGACAAAGCTCTGGCCGGGATAAAACGCCGAATCGTAGACTTCAACCGACAGGTTTGGTTGTGCTGCCGCCAAGGTCTGGAACAACGAGGTCGACCATGCCACCACGCTCGACGTAACGATGACGATCTTCCGTTCAGGCATGGTCCGGCAGCTTTCCGTGAGCACCTCGGAAAGGGCTGCGAAGGCCGTCATGTTGATATGCGTCAGGCGTTTGACATTGAGATAAACGACGCCGCTGTAATTTTCCAAACTTTGCCGCACGAGTTCGAGAGCATCGGCAATCTCGTCGGAGCTTTCAGGCCGCATCTTGCCGGACAACAACAGCTCCTGATTTGTCGGATCAAAATGAACGGTGAAGGGGCGGGCAAGCAGGGTCATCGGAAATCCTCGGCCGAGGGGAAATCCGCGATGATTTGCATCCTGCGGGCGCCGTCTTGCTCAATTCGGATAGCGGCGCGGAATATGGTTGCCAGATCTCTGAGCAAAATCGTCCCGCCGGACTTCAGGTCAGACCCGGCGCCCGGTAGAGACTGGCGTTCACTTGATTTCATACTCGTACTCTCGCGGTCCTCGCGGGCAAAGGCAATTCTCAGCCGGTTGAACGTCGCGCCCCGATAGAGGCTGAAACTTATCCTTCCCGGCTCACCCGTCGAGCGAAAGGCTAGTTCAACGAGCTCGTTGGCTGCGACGGAAAGAAAATTCGAATATCGAGCGGGATCGCTGTGACCTTGGCCGAGAATGTCTGAGAGATATTCGGTAATCCTGTCGCAAAACTGCCACTGAGATTTGAACGTCGCAACGTTCAATTCCAGCGATACCATCGGCGCCAATGCATGGTCATCGAAGCCAGATGCTTCCTCTTCCAATACAGCCTCCATCAGTTGTCTGGAGCGTCAGATGCCCTCAAAAATCACTCGTTTTTTATACCAGAACGTGGCTCACGGATGTTTCAGCCCGGTTGATGAACTCGCCGATCGCCTCGACCGGAAGCGGCCTGCTCACCAGATAGCCCTGAAGCCTGTCGCAGCCCACACTGCCCAACCATTCCGCCTGAGCCGGAGTCTCGACCCCTTCGGCCGTCACCTGCATGTCGAGACCATGTGCGAGGTTGACGATACAGCGGACGATCGTCTGGCTTTTCGGATCGCTTTCCAGATCGGTGATAAAGTATTTGTCGATTTTGATCGTGTCGAAAGGGAATGTCTTCAGATAACTCAGGGAGGAATATTCGGTCCCGAAATCATCAAGCGAGATTCGTATGCCCAGCACGTTGAGAGTGTTCAACGTATCGATATTGTTGACGGTCCGCTCAAGGAGCACGCTTTCGGTTATTTCAAGCTCCAGACGGTCGGGCGGTAGCCCGACCAGGTCCAGCGTCTGGGACACCCGATCCGTGAGGCCGCTCGTCAAGAATTCAGCCGCGGACAAATTGACAGCGACGATATAGTTCTGCGGCCACTTCATTGCCTCGCGACATGCCTGCTCCAAGACCCAGGCACCTATTTCCGGCATCATTCCATCGGCCTCGGCCATCGGAATGAATGCCGTTGGTGGGATTATGCCAAGGAGAGGGTGGTGCCATCTGAGCAATGCTTCGAAGCCGACAATGCTGCCGCTCTCGGCAATGGGTTGGTACTCTACAGAGAATTGTTGTTGGACCAGAGCCATGCGAAGGCTGCGGCGCAGCAGTTCGCGTTGTTCCAGCAACTCAAGCATTGAGGGATCAAAGGGTCTCGCGCGACCGCGCCCGTCCTTCTTCGCGGCGTAGAGTGCGACGTCGGACGCCTTCATCAGCTGCTCCGGACTTGTACCGTCCGGTGGAGCAGCTGATATGCCGATGCTGGCACCGACAAATAGCGCGATGCCATCTATCGTGAAGGGCTTTTTGAATGCATCAACCAAAGCTTCTGCTAGCTGGTGTCCTTTGGCGGGATGTCCCGGGCCTCTTGATATGACGGTGAATTCGTCACCCGCCAGTCGATAGGCTCTGTCGTCCTCGGTAAGGCACTCTTGAATGCGGCCTGCAGCGAGCTGAAGAAGCTTGTCGCCGGCCGGATGCCCAAGCGTGTCGTTAACGGGTTTGAAATCGTCAAGATCGAGTTGCATCAGGGACAAAGTCTCGTTCGAACCGGCGGTCTCCTGTAGCAATATAGTGAGGTCCTCACTGAACTGGCGTCGGTTCGGCAGTCCAGTGAGTGGATCGTGGGTGGCCAGGTGCAAAAGGGTTGCGCGTTCATCGTCGACAGATTCCTCGGACCGAACTACGGCAAACAGATCTCCGATCCGATAGATCGTCAGTCCGTGCGACGCTGGCGTGCCAAGATTACCCGATATTCGCAAAGGCTGGACGCTGTCGCCCAATGAACGGAGGGCGAGCGTAATCGCCGATTTGTCCAATTCTGGAAAATGCTCCCAAAACGACACTGCTGGTTTGACAGAAGCAGGCAGCTCATTGCCCAGCAAATTCTCGACGGGATTGAAATCGCGGTCAAAGAACAAAAGCCGGTCGATCGAGCTCGAAGCTTTTGCCTGTGTTTGTCCGAGCGCCGAGGGGGCCGCATGAATTTTCCGCATGTCCGAGGCCATCCCTAGTCGCATGTGTAACCAGATAATGTAGCAAATCAGATCCCGCACAACCTGTGCACGCCAAGATTTACATTAGGTAATTCTGATTAACAATCCCCAAGCTCTGCCCAACTCGCACGCGGATGGGCTTATGCCATGTCTTTATTACCGCGACCCATTTGCATCCATCGTCTCGGCGGCGACCCTTTCGACAAACTGTGGGCAGGGGATCTCAGCTCCCGATCCGCACTCCGTCATGAACCAGTCGATGAAGCGGCGCACCGGCTTTTCCGCCCAGCTGTTCGATATGACGTAATAGCCTTGGTTCTCTGCCGTCGCGATGTCGGAAAGCACCAGCAGATCGCCGCGCTCGATCTCCCTGCGGAACACCTCGACGGGGCAGAGCGCCACACCGTGGCCGGCGATCACGGCCGTCGCAAGCATGTTGAAATCCTGGAATATCGGGCCTCGAATCGGCTCCGGCGCTTTCTGGCCGGCCTTGCGGAACCATTCCTTCCAGCCGTCGATGGATTCGTCGTGCAGCAGATCGGTGCCGGCGAGCGAGACGTCGCCTACCGTCCAGTTGCGTTTGGCAAGGTAATGGCGGCTGGCGACGGGCTGGTTGCGGCGGGAGAAGAGCAGGCGGCTTTCCCTGCCGCCGCTCAGATCCTCGCCCATGGTGATCAGCACGTCGAGGCTCTCGTCGTCGAAGCGTTCTTCGGCCCGGGCATAGACGATCCTGACGTCGAGATCGGGGTTGCTTTCCTGGAACGAGGGCAGGGCAGGGACGAGCCAGCGCGATGCGATCGAGGGAATGCAGCCGACGGTGATGGCGCGCATGTCGTGATCGCGTCGCATGTTGCCGGTCGCATGCGCAATCGCCGCCAGCGATCCGGAGATGGCCCGGTAATATTCGCTGCCGGCTGCGGTCAACGCAACGCCGCGGCCCGATTTCTGCAGCAGCTTGCGGCCGAGCCAGTTTTCCAGATGCTTGATTTGATGGCTGATCGCCGCATGGGTGACGTGCAGCTCGTCGCCCGCTTTCGAAAGGCTCATCAGGCGGGCCGTGGCTTCGAAAGCGCGCAAGGCATTCAGCGGCGGCAACTGCATGTGTAAAATTTCCTAACAGATGACGCAGGAATCATCATTTGAAAACGCCAGCCATTTCAATAGCTAATTGTGGTTGGCGATGAAAATGAATCATCGCTACATCTTCAATAACTTGTCAGGAGAATCGGCGATGTTCGTCAGAAATCTGAAGGAGGTGGAACTCACCGAGCGTTTCGTCGACTGGGGCAACGGCACGAGCCACCGCCTGCTGACCAAAGACGACGGCATGGGCTTTACCGTGTGCCATACCGTCGTTCGCGCCAATAGCGAGGCCCTGCTTCAGTACCGCAATCATCTGGAGGCCTGCTATTGCATCAAGGGCGAGGGCGAAGTGGAGGATATGGACGGCAACGTCTTTCCGATCCGGGCCGGCGATATCTACGTGCTCGACAAGCACGACCGGCATTATCTGCGCGGCGGCAAGGATCAGGACCTTATTCTCGTCAGCATCTTCAATCCGCCGCTGGCGGGAACCGAACGGCACGACCTGCACAACAAGAGCGGGTCCGAATATTGAGTGATCCCGTCGTCGACGTAGCGAGGTGAACAGAGCCCGGCAAATGGCGGGCTCTGCTTCCGGCGCGAACGGCAAGGCGTCCGCTGCCTATTCGTGGCGACATAAGCGCTGCGTTGCCTTATTGCTGCGGCTGCTGCTGCCCCTGCTGCTGTTGTTGCTGGCCCAGGGGCGGCGTGCCGATCTTTTCCAGAACTTTCTTGGCCAGAGCCGGGTCGCTCTGTGCGGCCGTTAGGATCGACGAGTATTCCTCGACGGAGATATCGGGAGAAGCCTGGACGGTATTGACCATCTGCTTCTTGGCTTCTTCCTGCAACTGCTGCTTGGCGGCCTCGTCCTTCGTCGCGCCGATCTTGGCGGAATATTCCTGCCTCACCTTATCGACTTGCAGATAGGCAACGGCGAAGGCCTCGATTTTCTGATCGCTGACGGGGGCGGTCGCACCGCCGCCGGGTTGTCCCTGCATCGGTGTCTGGCCTTGGGCCGGCTGCTGCGTCTGGGCCGGCTGCTGTTGCGCCTGGGCCATGTCGACAGCGGATGCCGGGCTGAAAGCAAGCAGACTGAAGACCGCAGCGCTCAATGTTGCGACAGATGTGTAACGAGTGATCATATTCGTTCCTCTTCAAGTGCATGATTTGATCGGCAGCAAGACCGCCTCGGTCGATCGCTCAGCCGCTCAAAGCTGGGCGAGGTCGCTACGATGAAACCTTTAAGAGAGCACGGTGCGGCGGTAACGGGGCGATTTGCTGACGATTGAGCGGCAGCTTTGTGACAGTCGGCTCGTTGGCACGCGTGGAAAATTCCAGTCATTGTCGGACTCTGCGGCCCGGATCTTCGGCGGTGTTCATCGCTTATCTGGATCAGAAATGCCGGCAGGAACGTGGCGACGACTGCCTCGGCGCGGCGGTAAATCTCCTGATTCGTCAGAGCGGCCTCGAGAGTTTCCCCGGTCTCGTCTTCTTGACGCTCGGCAGCCTCGACCGGCCCGAATTGATCAAGCCGCGGTCGAAATGTTCACCCGGCGCCGGCTGGCCTGGGTAAGATCGCTCAATCTTCCGCAGTTCGAAGGCATGCCCGGTTGAGCCGCGATGCCCTAAAGCGCGTCCCAATCTTTCAGCGTTTTCTCTTGCGCTTTAGGTCTTTGTTTCCACGCATATCGTTATCGCAAAACGGCTGCACACTTTTGCGTGACATGCTTTTAGCAATTTTTCTTGAAGAAAAGTTCGATCCGGTGTCGGATCGGCCAAGCCCCACCCGTCCTAGGTTCGTCCATTCAGTCCATTCAAAAGGATCATGACCATGCCGAGTACCATACGCCTGCACCGCGTTCTGGCGACCAGCCCGGAGAAAGTCTATCGCGCATTCCTGGAGGCGGACGCGCTTGCCAAGTGGCTTCCGCCGAACGGCTTCCTCTGCACCGTGCATCATTCGGAGCCGGTTGTCGGCGGCACGTTCAGAATGTCCTTCCGCAACTTCACGACGGGCAATAGCCACGCCTTCGGCGGCGAATATCTCGAGCTCGTCCCGGGCGAACGCCTGCGCTACACCGATAGGTTCGACGACCCCAACCTGCCTGGCGAAATGGAAGTCACCGTGACGCTGAAGAAGGTTTCGGTCGGCACTGAGGTGGATATCGTGCAGGCAGGTGTGCCTGACGTCATTCCGCCCGAGGCTTGTTATCTCGGCTGGCAGGAGTCGCTTCGAAACCTCGCGAGAATCGTCGAACCCGACATCCAGGAATAGCAAAAGATCGCGCCGGATTGAGTCGATCCGGCTGAGATCATCTGATGGCGCGTTTGGCGAGAGCGTGCCGGGCGGCCGTGGCGCCCCAGTCGTCGGAAAGGTCCTGCCCTTCGATTTCGGCTTCGGCGATCGGGGTCGCGCGGATCAGCGGTACGGAGCCGAAAGGCAGGCCATCGATCCGGCCTGCGTCGCGGCTCAGCATGATGCGGGACATCGGGAGATAATCCTCGGTCAGTCGGCAGAACAGGATGGCGCCGTGCTTCTCGACATCGCGGGCGACGCGATGACCGTCTGCCACGAGGTCTCCGATGTTGATCAACAGGTTCGCCCAGTTTTCGATCCCCGCCGTATCCAGTCTCGCAGCGTCGAATTCCATGAAAAGCTCGCATTCGACGCCGTTCTCCGGCTCGGATATGCCGGCCCAGGGGGTCGACAGCCCGTCAGTGGCAAGTGTCAGTCTTCCCGGCGTGTGGATGGCGAGGATGCGGCGATGCGGGCCGAACCATTTTGTCTGGGCGTGAATATTGGCCGTTCCGCGCTCGACGGCGAAGTCCTCCTGCAGTGTGCCGCGGCTCTGCCAGAAGGCGCGCCGCGCAGCCGCAGCAATCTCGTAGATCGGGTCGTCGGGGCCGCGCGGTATGATCGTCTGGTCATAACTGGTTTCGAGCGCGATCTTCGCCTGCATGAACGGAAATTTCGGCTTCTTCCAGCGGATCACCATCTTGTTGAAACGTGGCCCCTCTGAGGCAGCGAGCTTTTCGACGACATCCGCGATGCTGTCGAGCGGATGCCTGGAATCCTCCGGGACATGCTTTCCCTCGGCATCGAGGTAGCCGCCCGTCCGGGAGGAACGCCCCGCCTGCATCGTGGTGGCGGTCCATTCGCCGCTGACCGCGCCTGCCGGCGCCTTGCCGAGAGCCGGGGCAAGTTCCCGGATCGCATCGTCAATCGAATAGGATGCCACGTCGCCCCTCCGCCTTCGCCCGAAGATCGTATCCCGCGGCCGCTCGGCCGCGACCAGAAGCTAGCGCGGCGGCGTCTCCATTCAATAGCGGCTGGAGCAGGGGGCTTTCCTGGGAGGTGAAACGCACCGGCGATTATTTGCTTCCGTCATTCGGCCGCGCTTTGGCGCTGTCGTTGGTCGTCGACGAGGCAGTTTTTCCGTCCGGTTGCTGCCCGAAATATGTACCGCCGAGATGGCCGCCGGCGCTGGTGTTCTTGACCTGCTGTTCGGCGCGTTTCCGAAGTTCACGAACGTTGGTCTTGCTCATTTTTCGGCTCCATGGTTGAGGTGGACCTCTGATCAACCGATGGCGGACGACACTGTTCCATATTTTCTGCTGGAACCCTTCGTCCTTCGGATGGTTTATCCGCCATGAGATTCCTGGCCATCATCATAACGGGCCTGGCGCTCGTGGCACCTGCAGCGCACGCCTTCGCGCTCCTGAACAAGATCGGGATGGCGAAGGCGGACTATTTTATCGCGCAGCAGGCCTATGCCGGATGGTGGATCGTCGGTCTGCTCCTGCCGCTGGCGCTCGTGGCCAATATCGGCAACGCCGTGACCCTCAGGGCTGATGGAAGCGCAATGATGTTGTCGGTTGCGGCAGCCGCGCTGATCGCGCTCAATCTCGTCATCTTCATGATCTTCACCCAGCCGGCGAATGCGGCGACGGAGAACTGGACCGTGCAGCCGGAAAATTGGGAAAGCCTTCGCACCCAATGGGAATATTCGCACGCGGTCAATGCCGTGGTCACTTTGCTTGCTTTCTGCTGCGCCACGCTTGCCTCGCTACGATAAAGCGCGCTTCGCGCGAAAGTATTGCCGCGGGAACACTTGCTGGTCTTTTCGGTTTTCCCTGTTCCAACCAAGGAGGAACCACGATGGGCATGACGACACCGAAAGACGGCGCCCCCGGCACGACCGATCAGTCACCCCGCTGGGAAGGGCCGAAGGCAAATAAGCCCCGCGGCTACATGAAGGCCAAGGACGATCCGGATCGCGACCGCGATGCGTATGGCGAAAACAATCGCGACCCCGAGACGAGAGATCTCGGCGACGCGCTGAAGCAGAAGGGCGATTGACATGGCCAACCCCGAGAAAGACGCGGCCGGCCAGTTCGCCAAGTCGCGGGCTGACCGGAAGAGCAGCGGCGTCGCCAGCGCCAAGCCGACCGTCATTACCGGCTCCGAGGATGCGACGGTGAACAAGAACCCGCCCGGCAAGAAGAAGCCCGAAAAGGATTGGGACATCAATTACGACCCGGCCGACATGAATGAGGGCCGCTCGCGTTAGGAAGCTATTTTTGGCGAGGTGCGCCCGTGATTCCGACGGACGCGCCACCTCGTCCTTCCAGGCCTGGGCGCCTCCGCAAGGATGGGCTTTCTTAAAAATAAGCCGGGTGGTCGATATCGGCGAGCAGGCCGGGCTGCTGCGGCTGCCAGCCGAGCAGGGCGCGGGTGTGCTCGCTAGAGGTTGGGATGTCGAAGCCGGCGAACATGGCGAACCAGCCGAAATGCTCGGCCGCTTCTTCCCGTGAGAGCGACACGGCGGGCACATCGAGGCGACGGCCGATGACCTCGGCGATCTGCCTGAAGGGAACTCCCTCTTCCGCGACTGCCAGGAACGGGCCGCCGACGGCGCCGCGCTCCAGCGCCAGCCGATAGACACGGGCGGCATCGAGCCTGTGCACGGCCGGCCAGCGGTTCTGCCCTTCGCCGATATAGGCCGAGACGCCCTTCTGCCGGGCTAAATCGATCAGGATCGGCACGAAGCCGTGGTCCCCATGGCCATGCACCGAGGGCGGGAGGCGGACAGTGGATGCCCGCACGCCACTCGCGACAAGCGATACCGCGGTGATTTCGGAGGCGCGAGGGTAGGTCTCAGATGTCGGCATGGGCGGATCCTTCTCGGTGCCGACGCGGCCGGGGGCAAAGCCGAGGCCGGCTGTGACCAGCAGCGGATGATCGGAGCCTTGGAGGGCTTCGCCGAGTGCCTCGATGGCGCGCCGGTCGGCGGCGCAGTTCTCTGCGAATTTCGAGAAATCATGGTTGAATGCCGTATGGATCACGGCGTCTGCCTCAGCCGCACCGCTTTTCAGACTTCCCAGATCATCGAGCGTGCCGTGATGGACTTCGGCGCCGGCAGCGGCCAGTTGATCCGCTCCCTTGTCCGAGCGGGTGAGGCCGAGCACCTGATGGCCAGCGGCGATCAATTCATTGACGACAGCCGAGCCGACCCAGCCGGTGGCTCCAGTGACGAATACGCGCATGTGATATCTCCAGTTTTTGCCGGAGACAGATATCGGCTCTGCCGATATCATGGTAAAGTAGTGACATTATCATGGTATAAAGGCTAACAGGATGGGCGAGTTCGTCACCTCGGATAACCGGCTCGGCACCTATTTGAAGGACCGTCGCGTGCGGCTCGATCCCGCCGCCTTCGGCTTCGCGCGGGAGAGACGGCGCACGCCCGGCTTGCGCCGCGAGGAGGTGGCGAGCCGCGCCAATATCAGCCCGACCTGGTACACTTGGCTGGAGCAGGGCCGTGGCGGCGCGGCGTCAGCCGATGTGCTCGACCGGATCTCTCGCGCGCTGATGCTGACTGATGTCGAGCGCGAGCATCTTTTTCTGCTCGGTCTTGGACGCCCGCCCGAGGTGCGCTACCGCAGGCAAGAGGGGGTGACGCCGCGGCTGCAGGGCGTGCTCGATGTGCTGGACCCGAGCCCGGCGTTGATCCGCACCGCGATTTGGGACGTCGTCGCCTGGAACCGGGCGGCAACCGTGCTTCTGACCGATTACGGCGCGCTGCCGCCCGAGGAGCGCAACGTACTGCGCTTCATCTTCCTCGATCCGCGTGTGCGTGCCGCCCAGTACGACTGGGAAAGTGTGGCCCGTTTCGTGGTCGCGGCCTTCCGCGTGGACGCGGCCCGCGCGGGTGCTGCGGCCGAGGTCGAGCCTCTCGTCGACGAACTCTGCCGCAAAAGCCCGGAATTCCTGGCGATGTGGAGGGATAACGACGTGCGCACCCACGGCGAGGGCGCCAAACACATCCGCCACCCCATCCTTGGTCCACTCGCTTTCGAATATTCCGCCTTCCAGGTGGATGGCCGGCCGGATCTCAGCATGGTGGTGTACAACCCGGCGACGGCGGAGGATGCGGCGAAGATCAGGGGGTTGGTGGGCTGAGGCGAGTGCGGTTGCTTGAAGGAACCTCGGCAGCGCTTCTATTAATTGTTGCCGATCCGGAACTCACCGCTGTCCCGGTCGTAAGTGTGGCGGACGGTGCGGAACATTTATGGCGAAGGCGAGCCCGGAGGGAGACCGAAGGGCACCTTCCGACCATCAACGACCGTTGATCGGCGATTTCGGGGCGAGAACGTTTCAAGCATATAGGAGGACATCATGGAAGACAGAGAGCAGCGGTCGGACAAGATGGCCGGGACGCCAGACAGACACCCGGGCCGTGAGCCGCCGATCCGAGAATCGAGCGAGCAGCAAGGCATGGCGCCTAGCGTCTTTGACAAGGACCGCGTCATGCCCATCGGCAAGCCGGGCGTCAGAGTCAAAGGCGACAAGAAGGGGTGATTGGTTTGCCTGATGCCGGTAAACCCGCACGCAGCGGGATGATGATTTTCGTGCTCGTCATTTTCGTCGTCGCCATTCTCCTGGCGCTCGGATATCTGCTGTTTGCCCATCCCGGCGAGGCGCCGTCGAACGCGCCGGCCGTCCAGTCTGCTCCGACCCAGTAGCGGGTTATGTGCGTCCGTCTCGGAGGTGACCGGCCGCCGACATGTCTCACAAGCGCCGGTAGCCTTCAGCTTCGGCGCCTTGAGAGGAGGCTGTCTTCAGCTTTGACGTCGCTAAGGTTAGAGCCAAGGCGAAGCCCCCCGAACGTGACAAAGCTGTGAAATGCTAAATTACTACCTTTGATAGAAAATTTGTTGACCGAGTCGATCTCAGCTGCTTTCCTCCCGATAGACCAAGGCGAATGGATCTTGAAGGAGATATCCATGACAGTGATAAAACCTGTAGCGGTCGATGATGTCAGCAGCGCTTCCGAGAATGACGTGATCTCGGGCAATCTGCTGGATAATGATCTGGCCGGCGGCTCCGGCAACATGTTCCTCAACTTCTTCGATGGCGAGCGAGTTCTTGCCAAGACGGCCGGGCAGGTCACCGATATCGAGGGCGAACACGGCACGTTCCACATCAAGGCCGATGGCTCCTACACCTATACGCTGAACGAGGCCGCCGAGGTGGGCTTCGTTGACGGAATAACGCTGACGGAGACGATCGGCTACAAGATTTCCGACGGCGCCGGCAATACCGATTTCGGCCATTTCAAGCTCGACATTCATGGGGTCACGAGCCCGCCTGTCGCGGTCGACGACGCCTTCTCCTTCCGCGAAGGAAGCGAGATGGCCCGCAATGTGCTTGCCAATGATCACGCGGGAGAGGCGGGCACGCTCTTCCTGCGTTCGGTCGAGGGCACGAGCATTCCTGCCGGTCAGGGGCAAGGGCAGACGACCGACGTGGCGGGTGAATTCGGCATCTTCCATTTCGCAGGCGATGGAAGCTTCACCTACGATCTCAATCCGGCCGTGAAGGCTGGCCTCGATGATGGCGAGCATGTCACCGAGAAACTCCAATATTGCAAGGTCTCCGACGGCGCCGGTCACGCAGATGCCGGCGTGATTACTCTGACCGTCGACGGCGTGACGGACGGGAAGTCGTTGAATACCCATCATGTCGAGGCCCAGGCGGAAGTGGTGCGCCCCTTCTTGGACCATTACGAACTCCAGGGGGTCGCGATCGATCCGCTAACCGGCAAGTATTACGTCAGTTCCGGCCATGGTTTCCCAGATGGTCCCATGGTGAGCATTTACGACAACGCCGCGGCATTTGAAGCCGACCATGCCAGCGGCGCCATCTCTTTTGGCGACTATGACAAGGGCGAATATGACATCGGCGGAACCTATTTTTCTGTCCGCGGCGGTGAAATCATCGGCCGAACCAACGAGGCGAGAGGCCAGGAGGATCCTTTCCCCGATCAGACCTATCTCGCAAAGTGGGATGCCGCAGACGGATCGCTCGATCAGCGGGGCGATCCAATCCCGGGCCTTATCGGCGAGAATTGGGCGGGTACGTTCGACTGGGGTGGATTCACGGCCGTCAATACGATGCAGGATTCGACTGGCATTTATGTCGTCGGCCGCATCAATGATTCCACCTGGCAGGTCTCCAAAATCGATCCCGAAACGCTGAGCCCGATCGAATCCAAGACCTTCGCCGCCGGCGGGCTCGGCTACGGCTTTGCCGTCGACGGCACCTTCTTCTTCGGCGATTCCTCCAGCAGCGAGCATATCGGCACGGCCTTCGACTTCGAAACCGGGGTCAAGACAACGGTTGACGTCAACATTGCCATACCGGGAGACGACTTGATCACCAACGTGGTCTATGACTCAGCGGTAGATAATCTCTACATCACCAACACCGGGATCGACGAAATTTCCGTGGTGCACAATATCTCGGACGTCCTGTTCGTCTAGCGCATGATGCCGAAAATGCGCGATTTTCGGAAAGCACGCGTCTCCGGCTGCCCCGGCAGCAAGAGCGGCGGGCCGTGCGGAACAAGGATGGCGGCCGACGTCTTCAGCCGGCCGCGTGGACCGGTTTCGGCCGATGATTTGGAACCATGATCCCGCCGTACTGTTTAACTGGGAGGCGCCGAAGCGCCGATAACGGGATGCCGATTGCCGGCCAACCTGGTAATGACGATCGGCCTTTCGGTTCGCCTATGGAGGAACACGACATGCAGACGACCCGATCGAAAGAACTGGCGGACGAATACCTGCGGCTTGGCGGCAAACGGCTGGCGAAGATCGATGACAATATCGTTAAAATCCGCCACTGGGAGGATGACACGCCGGAGGCCGAGGCCTTCTGGCAGAAGCACATTGAGCCGCTGGATGATAAGCGCCGCGTAGAGGTCGAAACGCACCTTCCCACGATCAACGACAGGTGATCGCGAATCAACGACTGGTGATCGCGGCGATTTCCTGGAGCGCATGACATTGAAGCACGACAGCGCTGCGCATCTGAAAAGACGCGGCAGGCTGTCGTGCTTGGATATGTCGCGCCGCTGCGCTTACTGCAGCGTGCGCGTCTGGATCTGTTCGGCGGCGTGAGGCGCGGATGCGGGCAGCGGGCTGCCTTCCAGACCGGTCGCCACGACCGAGACGCGAAACTTGCCGTCGAGGCTGCGATCGAAGATCGCGCCGACGACGATATCGGCATCTTCCTGGACTTCGTCGCGAATGCGGCTTGCCGCTTCGTCCACTTCGAACAGCGTCATATCCGAACCGCCGGAGATCGAGATCAGCACGCCCCTGGCGCCCCGCATTGAGATATCGTCGAGAAGCGGGTTGGCAATGGCGGCTTCCGCCGCCTTCATCGCGCGGCTTTCACCGGAGGCTTCGCCAGTGCCCATCATCGCACGGCCCATGCCTGACATGACCGACTTCACGTCGGCAAAATCGAGGTTGATCAGGCCTTCCTTGACGATCAGATCGGTTATGCAGCCGACGCCGGCATAAAGCACGCGGTCGGCCGTCATAAAGGCATCGGCGAACGTCGTTTTCGCATCGGCGATGCGGAAGAGATTCTGATTCGGAATGACGATGACCGTATCGGCCGCCTGGCGAAGCGCCTCGATGCCGATTTCCGCCATCCGCATGCGACGGTTTCCTTCGAAGGTAAAGGGTTTGGTGACGACGCCTACCGTCAGGATGCCGGCGGCACGCGCAGCGCGGGCGATGACGGGTGCAGCACCGGTGCCCGTTCCGCCGCCCATGCCGGCGGTGACGAAGCACATATGCGACCCGGCCAGGTGATCCATGATCTCATCGAGCGACTCTTCGGCAGCCGCATGGCCGACCTCAGGCAGCGAACCGGCGCCGAGACCCTCGGTCACATTCGCGCCAAGCTGGATGCGGCGCGTCGCCTTGGAGGTGGCCAGCACCTGAGCATCCGTGTTTGCGGCGACGAATTCGACGCCTGCCAGCTTTTCCGCGATCATATTGTTGATCGCATTGCCACCACCGCCGCCGACGCCGATGACTGTAATATGCGGCCGTAGTCCAGAAATGCCGCTCTTGGCGTCCGACATCGCGCTCTCCTTTGATGCTTCGTTCATGCCCACCCTCGTTTGCGGACGGCGAATCGCGCGTCAGGATACGCGAGCAACAAGGCAGAGGCGAGGCGAAAGACTCGCGCGGCAATTCGGGATCGTCCAGCGTCGCCTCAGTCATGCGCGTGTTGGAGCGGGCAGCGCGTTTCCACCCGCACGGAAAAGAAGGCTGCGGCGGCATCAGCGCGTCGTCGTGCTCGCGGCCGTCACCGTCCAGGGACGCTTCGACGACGGCTTTGTGCATGCGAGCCACCTTGTTCGCCACGATGGACGAACCGAGCGCTGCGTCCGCTGAAAGGTCCGCCGCACAGACAGTTTGGAGATTTCGATCACAGGCGCTGACGGGCGTGAACCAAAGCCGCGCTGCGGTGTTTACCCACGCAGTTGATATCTCCGACACAGGAATGTTCCCATGCAAAGACTTCTTCTCTCAGGCATTGCTCTCGCCGCGCTCTCCGGCGTCGCATTCGCGCAACAAACGCCCATCCCGCCATCGGCCGGCACTCCGTCCGCCGTGCCCGAATCCAGCACACCGCCTTCGCCGCCGCCAGCGCCTCCATCTGCCTCCGGTGATGATGGGTCGACGATGGATGGGCCGATGATGGACCGGCCGGACGCGAGAGAACGTCCCGATGGCCCCGATCGCCAATGGCATGGCCCGAGAGGCGGGATGGGCTTCCGCGATGACGGCGGCTTCCGTGGCGACAGGGGCTTCCGCGGTCATCACCCGATGCTCCCGCCGCCCTCCAAGGCCGCGCATTTCCGCATCGAGGACGGCAACACCAGGATCGATCTGAAATGCGCCGAGGACGAACCGATGAAGGCCTGCGCCGATCTCTTGCTCCAGGTCATGGACCGCCTGCAGGGCCAGGACTGATCGTATGCGCGTGAGGCTGATGCTGCACGAGGATGCTGTCGCCCGCGTATTCTCGCGGGCGGTTTTGGAGGTTGTCGGAGGCGTCACTACGACCTGGATCGTAATGATCGGCGAGCGCATGACACACGTGCCGCCGCTCCATCCGCTCGCAATGCTGGTCGATCCAGCGGCGCGGCGGCCGATCTGGGCCTGCCCGCCCTGTGTCGCGTCTCGAGGCTACATACAGGAGGACATGCTCGACGGCGGCATCGTCGTCAGCGCCATGCATGTCGAGATCAGGCAAGTGCGGTGACGCTGTCGTTTTGACTGCGCACCGGCCGGGCCGAAGCTATTCTTGCGCTCGGCAATATACTTGTGAGATTGTAGTGTAATACATGCGATACTGCATGATGCGGGCGCAGGGGCTTCGATGACATCCGTGAAGGTCAATGAGCTGATAACGGTGGCGGGGCAGCCCGACGCCGCAGGTTTTGCCGCCTTCGCGGCTGATGGTTTTGCCGCCGTCATCAATGCCCGGCCGGATGGCGAGGAGCCGGGGCAGCCGGGCAATACGGCGGAAAAGACTTCCGCCGCCGCCGTCGGGCTCGCCTACAGCTTCGTGCCAGTGAAGGGGGCCGAGATCACCGAGGCCGATATCCGCGCCTTCCAGACGGCGGTGACGCAGGCGAAGGGGCCGGTCGTCGCCCATTGCAAGAGCGGTACGCGGGCGCTGACGCTCTATGCACTGGGCGAGGTGCTGGACGGGCGGATAAAGCGCGGGGATATCGAGGCCTTCGGTCAAAACCTCGGCTTCGATCTTGCCGGCGCGCGCCGCTGGCTGGAAAGGCGGTCGGGGCAAGCGGCTCATGTGAAGGCCTTCTTCGAGCCCCGCACCTGCAGTGTGCAATATGTCGTTTCCGACCCGGCGACGAAACGCTGTGCCATCATCGACCCGGTGCTCGATTTCGACGAAATGTCGGGGGCGACGGGAACAGCCAATGCCGACGCCATCCTTGCTCATATCGAAAGTGAGGGGCTGACGGTCGAGTGGATCCTCGACACGCATCCGCATGCCGATCATTTCTCCGCCGCACATTACATCAAGGGAAAGACCGGCGCGCCGACGGCGATCGGCGCGCATGTCACCGACGTCCAGACGCTCTGGAAGGAGATCTACAACTGGCCGGCGCTTAAAACCGACGGCTCGCAATGGGACCGGCTGTTTGCCGATGGCGACACGTTCGAGATCGGCGCGCTTAAAGCCCGCGTGATGTTTTCGCCCGGGCACACACTCGCCTCGATCACTTATGTGATCGGTGACGCCGCCTTCGTGCACGACACGGTGTTCACGCCGGATTCCGGCACGGCGCGCACGGATTTTCCAGGCGGCAGTGCTAACTCCCTCTGGCACTCGATCCAGGCGATCCTGTCGCTGCCCGAGGAGACCCGGCTCTTTTCCGGCCACGACTATCAGCCCGGCGGCCGGCACCCGCGCTGGGAAAGCACGGTGGCTGCGCAGAAGCGCGCCAATCTTCATATTGCAGGCGTTGACGAGCCTGGCTTCGTGGCGCTGCGCCAGGCGCGCGACCGCACGCTGCCCAAACCGAAGCTGATGCTGCACGCGCTGCAGGTGAATATCCAAGGCGGGAGATTGCCGGAGCCGGAGGGGAATGGCAGGCGATATCTGAAGATACCGCTGGATGCGTTGTAGCCGCGTGGCGGCAAGGAAATGGCCACCGCCATGACCCTCGTTGTCTATGAAGGCGTGCGGCTTGCCGCAAAAGTGGTGCTTCCGTCCGGTGAGGGCGCGTTTTCGGCAGCGGTCGTGGCTGATGTTCTGTTGATCAATTCTCTCGCGGCGATTGGGCTCATCTGCCTGCATGCCGGCGCGGCAGCCGGCCGTGCGCTCGTTGCAAGACAGCCGGGAACGGTGTTGTCTTAGGCTTGAGGCGCCGGAAACCGCATTGTCTCACGCAGCAACTCGATGGCCTCTGAGACCAATGGCCCTCTGACCGGTGGCGGCTCTGCGCGTTCGCAGAATTCGCGCCAGACAAACAGCGTCAGTTCCGCGCCATCCGTTGCGGTTTCCCCTGGTCCCTCTGCGAAATTCTCGAGCAGACGATATCGGGCGTCCTTCCAGAACAACTCCTCCACCCAGTCATATATCGGGATCACATGGAAATGGATCGGATAACCGGGCGCGTGGCCATACCGGCCGATATAGACGCGCTGTGCATTCAATTGCCGTTTCAGCGTACTTAGAGCCCTTGCGAGCAATGGGCCGAATTCGGCCAAAGCGTCTTCAGGCAAATCCGACAGGTCGTTGGTGTCGGTCTTGGAGCTGATCATGAGGTAACCGGGGAGGGCGGAGTTCATGCGGTGGTTCACAACCATCCGGCCGTCTCGACAACGTGAAAGTGCTGAGGGATTTCCACGGACTGCCTCTTATCTTGGGCACGCTTCAGGGGCTTCGATGAATTCAGCTGGAGATGGTATTTTGGCGATGTGCGAAAGAGCGCTGTAACACATTGGATTGGTGCATCATTTTTATTCTTAAATCGACACCGATTTAAGGTATGGGTTGAGATAGCGGCCGGCAACGGTTATCTCAAGCCGACCTGCAAGCGGATCGTCCGCGAACGACAAGGCGCATAGCTTCCATGATCCCCGATTTCCTCGTCACCCATTCCGGTGGCTTTCATGCCGACGAATTGCTGTCGAGCGTCATCCTCACCCGGCTTTTCCCGCAGGCGCGTATCGTCCGCAGCCGGGCGCCGGAGTGGATCACGCCGGGCGAAGACCGGATCATTTATGATGTCGGCGGAACCTATGAACCTGCTGCCGGGATATTCGATCACCACCAGCGCGCCGCGCCGCTACGCGACGATGGCCAGCCTTACAGCTCGTTCGGCCTGATCTGGAAGCATTATGGCCGTGATTATCTGGCAGCCTCCAGCCTTCCCGAAGCACATGTGGAAGCGATGCATGGCTGTTTCGACGCCAGCTTCGTGCTGCCGATCGATCTGACCGACAACGGCGCGCTTAGCCCGTCGGGGCCGCTGGCCGGGTTGACACTGCCAACGCTGCTGGAGACCCTGAAACCGGTTTTCGACGAGGCGGACCCTGAGGCCGACGATCGCGCCTTCCACGCGGCCCTTGCCATTGCCCGCAGTTTCGTCGAGGCCAGGATCGCCCAGAGTGCCGCAAAATTGCGGGCCGAGGCGATCGTGCATCGGGCAATCGAGGCGGCGGGAGAGGGGCGTGTTTTGGAATTGCCGAGGGGGATGCCCTTCCGTCCCGCTATCGTCAAGGCGGGCGCCGATCACCTGCTGTTTGTCGTTCATCCGCGCGAAAAAGACTGGTGCGTGACCGGCATTCGCCGCGGCGACGAGGGCTTCGAACTCCGGGCCGACCTGCCGGCAACCTGGGCCGGGCTCACCAATGGCGCACTGGAGGCGGTTTGCGGCATAGAGGGCGCGAGCTTCTGCCACAACGGCCGCTTCATCGCCGCCGCCAGAACCCGCGAAGCCGCACTTTCCATGGCTGAGTTGGCGGTAAAGGAGACGCTTTCGATCAGGGCATAGTCGCGGCAGCTGAGGTGGCGCGGGGCCTGCATCATCTGCGCGGGATCCGCCGACATCAGATTGCGTCCATGTGGCCCACTGGAACGGATTGACTTGCACCCGCGAAGGACTAAGCTTTAAGGATAGAACCACTACCCGCACGCGAATGATTGTGGAGGGTGCGGGTGGCTGGCGACCTTTAGGAGGATGAGGTTTGCCCGTGGATTACCGTGTTGTTCTGCTGATCGCCGCATCCGTTATCACCCTTTTCCCCGGTAGCGCCGGGGCGCAGGAGGGCGACGTGACGGCGGGTGCCGCCGTTTTCAAGAAATGCGCGACCTGTCATATCGCCGATTCCGATACGAACAAGGTTGGCCCGTCGCTGAACGGGCTGTTCGGCCGGAAGGCCGGAACGCACCCGAACTTCGCTTATTCGTCCGCAATGAAGGCGGCCGGAGACGGCGGTCTCGTCTGGGACGAGGCGACGCTACGCGACTATCTGCACAATCCTAAAGCGAAGGTGAAGGGCACGAAAATGGCCTTCGTCGGCCTGAAGGACGATCAGGAGATCACCGATCTCATCGCCTATCTGAAGCAATATTCAAAATGATGGGCAATATTCCAACTGCGGGCATTACTGCAAATGACGGTTCGCGGCCGGTGGCGCGTGCCTAAATTGCCGTAATTGCCGATATTTTCTATCTGTGCGATAATAAAGACGAACTTTTTACGGAATGCGGTTTCACGGGTCACTGCTCGAGGAGGAGCGGACATGGCTGTCGTGCTGATCCTCGTCCTGATTGTCGTCGGCTCCGTGCTGTTCCATGTGCTGAGCCCGTGGTGGTGGACGCCGATCGCGTCCAACTGGACCTATATCGACAGCACCCTCGTCATCACCTTCTGGATCACCGGCATCGTCTTCGTGGCGGTGGTTTCGTTCATGGCCTATTGCGTCTTCCGCTTCCGGCACAAGCCAGGCAACCGGGCGCATTACGAGCCCGAGAACCGCAGGCTGGAATTGCTGCTGGGAGGGGGAACGGCGGTCGGCGTTGCGGCAATGCTGGCGCCCGGCCTGATCGTGTGGAACCAATTCATTACGGTGCCCAAAGATGCTGCATCGGTCGAGGTCGTCAGCCAACAGTGGCAGTGGAGCTTCCGGCTGCCCGGAGCGGACGGAAAGCTCGGTCGGGCCGAGACGCGCGACGTCACCCCCGAAAATCCGCTTGGCCTCGACAAGAATGATGCAAGCGGCCTTGACGACGTCATCATCGAGGGCGGCGAGCTGCATCTGCCGATCGGTAAGTCGGTGCACATCTTGCTGCGTTCGGTCGATGTGCTCCATGATTTCTACGTGCCGGAGTTCCGCGCCAAGATGGACATGATCCCCGGCATGATCACCTATTTCTGGTTCACGCCGACCCGGACGGGGACCTTCGAGATTCTCTGCGCCGAACTCTGCGGCGTCGGCCATCCGCAAATGCGCGGCACCGTCGTCGTCGACGAGGATGCGGACTACCAGACCTGGCTCGGGCAGCAGCAGACATTCACCCAGTTGACAGCGTCATCGGGAGAGCCGCCACCGACAAACTGAACCGGCGTAGCGGTCACAGATCGCTTGCCGGTTTGGTTAACCGGCGGGGAAAGGGAAGAGAAATCATGGTCGAGATTCCATCCGGCAGCATTCCATCCGCTGAAGTCGAGGATGTCGAGCTTTATCATCCGAGAAGCTGGTGGACGAAATATGTGTTCAGCCAGGATGCGAAAATCATCGCCGTGCAATATTCGATTACCGCAATCTCGATCGGCCTGGTGGCGCTGGTGCTCTCATGGCTGATGCGGATTCAGCTCGCCTTTCCCGGCGCTCTCTCCTTCATCGATGCCGATCACTATTACCAGTTCATCACCATGCACGGCATGATCATGGTGATCTATCTCCTGACCGCGCTCTTCCTCGGCGGCTTCGGCAATTACCTCATTCCGCTGATGGTCGGCGCCCGCGACATGGTGTTTCCCTATGCGAACATGCTGAGCTACTGGATCTATCTGCTTGCGGTGCTGATCCTCGTTGCCGGCTTCTTCGCCCCCGGCGGCCCGACAGGGGCCGGCTGGACGCTTTATCCGCCGCAGTCGGTTCTGTCAGGCACACCCGGCGGCAAGGACTGGGGCATCCTCTTGATGCTCTCCTCTCTGATCGTCTTCATCATCGGCTTCACCATGGGCGGGCTGAACTATGTGGTGACGGTGCTGCAGGGGCGGGCGCGCGGCATGACGCTGATGCGGATGCCGCTTACCGTCTGGGGCATTTTCACCGCCACCGTCATGGCGCTGCTTGCCTTTCCCGCCCTCTTCGTCGCCTGCGTCATGATGCTGTTCGACCGCGTGCTCGGCACCAGCTTCTTTATGCCCGCCATCGTCGAGATGGGCACGCAGCTGCAGCATGGCGGCGGCAGCCCGATCCTCTTCCAGCACCTGTTCTGGTTCTTCGGCCATCCGGAGGTCTATATCGTTGCTCTTCCGGCCTTCGGCATCGTTTCGGATCTCATCAGCACGCATGCGCGCAAGAACATCTTTGGCTATCGCATGATGGTCTGGGCGATCGTCATCATCGGTGCGCTGAGCTTCGTCGTCTGGGCGCACCACATGTATGTCAGCGGCATGAACCCAGCCTTCGGCTTCTTCTTCGCCACCACGACACTGATCATCGCCGTTCCGACGGCCATCAAGGTCTATAACTGGGTGCTGACGCTCTGGCGCGGCGACATCCACCTGACGCTGCCCATGCTCTTTGCACTCGCCTTCATCGTCACCTTCGTCAATGGCGGCCTGACCGGCCTCTTCCTCGGCAACGTCGTCGTCGACGTGCCGCTGTCGGATACGATGTTCGTCGTCGCGCATTTCCACATGGTCATGGGGGTGGCGCCGATCCTCGTCATCTTCGGGGCCATCTATCACTGGTATCCGAAGGTGACGGGACGCATGCTCGACGAGGTGCTCGGCCAGATCCACTTCTGGATCACTTTCCTCGGCACCTATGCAATCTTCTTCCCGATGCATTATCTCGGCCTGCTCGGCGTGCCGCGCCGCTATTTCGAGATGGGAGAAACGGCCTTCGTTCCGCCTTCGGCCCATACGCTGAATATCTTCATCACCGTCATGGCGCTTGTTGTCGGGGCTGGGCAGATGGTGTTGCTGTTCAATCTGGTCTGGAGCCTTTTCCGGGGCAGGGAGGCCGGCGGCAATCCATGGCGGGCAACGACGCTCGAATGGCAGACGCCGCAGACGCCGCCCGCCCACGGCAACTGGGGCAAGGATCTGCCGGTCGTCTACCGCTGGGCCTATGACTACAGCGTGCCCGGGGCGACCGAGGATTTCATTCCGCAGAATGTGCCGGCAAGCGACGGCATCACCCGGGAGGTTCCGGCATGAGCGTCGTGCTGATCTTCCTGGCCGCCATCGCCGCTATCATGATCTGGTGGCTTTCCGGGCAGCGGTTGACCTCGAAGCCCTGGCTCGAAACCGGGTCGGTGCAGATGCCGGATCGTATCGGCACTGAGCGGCAACAGCCGCCGGCGGTGAAGATCGGCCTCTTCGTGTTTCTCGGCGTCGTCGGCGCCGTCTTCAGCCTTGCCGTCAGCGCCTATTTCATGCGCATGGCGTCGGCCGATTGGTGGGGCATGCCAATCCCCCGGCTGCTCTGGGTGAACACCGCAGCACTCGCCTTGAGCAGTGCGGCGCTGCAATGGGCGAGACGAGAGGCGGGGCAGGGCCGCATGGAAAGCCTGCGGCCGGCGCTCGTGACAGGACTTGGCCTTGCCGTCTTCTTTCTCGCCGGGCAGATCCAGGCATGGCGGGAGCTAACGGCGGCCGGCTATGTGCTGGCCGATAACCCCGCCAACAGCTTCTTCTACATGCTGACCGGCCTGCACGGCCTGCATATCCTCGGCGGACTCGCCGTGCTCACGCATACGACGGTCAGGGCATTTTCAACCGACGTCACGCCGGACAGGCTGCGCCTCAGCGTCGATCTTTCCGCCATCTATTCGCATTTTATGCTCGCCGTCTGGCTGCTGCTCTTCGCGCTGTTTGCCGGCTGGGCCAATGACTTCGTCGATCTCTGCCGCACGTTGATCAGCTAGGGGGTGCAGATGGCACAGACTATCGAGACACACAGTGGGGCGGACCTCAGGCCAGCGGGCCTGCGTGGAGTCGCGGCCGATTTCAGCTCGGATCAGCGCGCCTTCAAGACCGCCTCCTGGGGCAAGGCGATGATGTGGATCTTTCTCCTGAGCGACACTTTCGTCTTCGGCTGTTTCCTGATCGCCTATATGACCGCCCGCATGTCGACGCCCGTTCCATGGCCCAATCCGAGCGAGGTCTTTGCGCTCCATATCGGCGGCCAGGACGTGCCGCTGATCCTGATTGCGATCATGACCTTCGTGCTGATCTCGAGCAGCGGCACCATGGCGATGGCGGTGAATTTCGGCTATCGCCGCGACCGCCGCACGACGGCGATCCTGATGCTGCTGACAGCGCTTCTCGGCGCAACCTTCGTCAGCATGCAGGCCTTCGAATGGACGAAGCTGATCACCGAAGGGGTGCGCCCCTGGGGAAACCCGTGGGGGGCTGCACAGTTCGGATCGACTTTCTTCATGATCACCGGCTTTCACGGCACCCATGTCACGATCGGCGTCATCTTCCTCATCGTCGTCGCCCGCAAGGTCTGGCGGGGCGATTTCGATGTGGAACGGCGCGGCTTCTTCACCAGCCGGAAAGGCCGCTACGAAGCCGTCGAGATCATGGGCCTCTATTGGCATTTCGTCGACCTGGTCTGGGTCTTCATCTTCGCATTTTTCTATCTGTGGTGAGGTCGTCATGAGCGAAACAACGGCGCATGCACAAGTCCAAACGGCGCATGCACAGGCACATACCGGACAGCAGCATCCGATCGGGCTCTACTTCTTCGTCTGGGGCCTGCTCTTCGTGCTCAGCGCGGCGTCCTACATGGTCGATTATCTCGGCATCCAAAGCTACCTGAGATGGACGCTGATCCTGCTCTTCATGATGCTGAAGGCCGGCCTCATCGTCGCCGTCTTCATGCACATGGCCTGGGAACGGCTGGCGCTTGTCTACGCCATACTTCTGCCGCCGCTGCTGGTGCTGGTGTTCGTGGCGCTGATGGTGTCGGAGGCGGACTATACGATTTTCACGCGGGTGGCGTTCTTTGGGACGGGGCCGTAGGGTCGGTTGGACTAGATCGATAGATCAGGGGCAGATTTCGGTCATGACTCAGGAAATCCGACTCTTTGGCGCCATTGCGGTCCGACCTGCCGTCCTTGCTCTCATATCCCGGTTCGAAACTGCCACAGGATTCACGGTTGCGGTCAAGTGGGAGCTCAATCCTGTCGTCAAGAAGCAGATTGAAGCCGGGGAAGCTTTTGACCTCGTCATCACCAATCCGAACCTGGTTGAGGATCTGACCGCCTTGGGAAAAGTCAAGGCGGGGAGCGAGGTCGCGTTCGGCCGGATCGCAATGGGGGTAGCGGCCAAGGCAGGCAATCGGCCGCTCGACATTGGGTCGGTGGGAGCATTCAAACATGCGTTGAAGAGCGCCAGATCAATCGCCTACGCCAGTGAAGGAAGCAGCGGCGGCTATTTCTCCGGTTTGCTGGAAAGCCTGGGAATTGCCGATGAGGTGAAGCCCAAGCTGGTGGCCATATCAGGAGGGCAGACAGCGGCGGCCATCGGCCGTGGCGAGGCCGAGTTGGGCGTCGTTCCCGTGACGTCGATTCTCGCCGCTGCTCCCGAGGTCATGCTTGTGGGTCAATTTCCGGCAGAACTCCAAAGTTACATCGACTTCGCCATCGGCATCAGCGCCGATTCAACGGACGCAGAAGCCGCCAGGCAGCTGTCGGAATTTCTGACGTCAACCGCCGTTGATGACATCCTGGCGGCAAAGGGCGTCGAGCGTTGCTGAAAGCGTGCTTGGCTGACGACGAGAACGCCAACCCAACCTCCCTCATTCCTGTGCTTGTCACAGGAATCCAGTGTGCCCAAGTCCTTGGGCGCGGGAGAACGACCTCGTCGTATGAGAGTCATTCACGGCGCGGACGCGCCGTGCCTGGATTCCTGTGACGAGCACAGGAATGAGGGAGGAGAAGTAGGCACCATCGCCATAGGGCGTTGGAGAATGCCGGGCTTTTGCTTCCGTCCGTAGGGCAGCAATCGGCGATCTCCGTTGCCGTGCTTCTTCGATCAACCTGTCGAAGATGGGTCGTTCCCCTTCTTTTCCCAGGATCGCAGTGCACGCCAGAGCACGGTGTTGTCTGCATAACCCAGCACACGCGCAACTTCGGACATCGGTGCGGCATGTCGGTCGCCGAGATAGTGGGCGGCGAGTGTCTGGCGGTGCTGGCGAACGAGATCGCGAAGCGACACACCTTCCTCCGACAGCCGGCGCTGCAGGCTTCGCGGCGACATCTTCAGTTCGGCGGCAAGGGTTGCAACCGTCACCGGCTTGCGGCCGAGATAGATGCTGATCAGAGCCTGGATCTTTTCCGTGACGATATCGCCGGCCGCTGGCTCGTTGACCAGATCGCCGATATGCCGCTCCAGGATTTCGACCAGGCTTTTGTCTTCCGCACGGTGCACATGATCAGCCTCCGCCCTGTTCATGACGATCCGGTTGCCGGATTGGGCAAACAGGATGGGCGCGCCACAGATGCGTTCCAGCACGCTGGCGTCGCGCGGGGCGTGATGCTCGAGCTGGATTTCGATCGGCCGCCAGCCACGGCGGAAGCACGAGCGGACGAGCTGACAGGAGGCGGCGATCGTGAATTCGCTGTCCTGCCGGCGCGGCCACATCGCTGGATCGACGATCCGGTAGCTCCAGACAAAATCGCCATTTTCCTCGAACACGCCGGAACTGGTCGCGCCCTGGACCGCGTTCACATATTTCGACAGCCGTTCGAAGGCGCTGCGAATGGTCGGCGAGAGCGCAAAGAGCATGCCGATGGGGCCGATGTCGGCGGGCTTGAACCCGGTGCCCATGCGAGCTCCCAGTGCCGGTTCGCCGGTTATCGTCGCGGCCTCCTCGAACAGCGCGACATAACGCGCCATGGGCAGGACAGCGTAGGGATCTTCCAATTGCGAGCGCAGAATGCCGTGCGATGCGAGAAGAAGGTCGGTTTTCCCGGATCTTTTATCGATTTGTTGCACCAGCGGGATCAAGACGGAGGCTCGAATTGAAGCAACTGCGGGCATGCGGCTGATCAAATGCGATGCAACTGCCATTTTCAGCGTCTCCGGTGACCGTCGTGGCGCGAATTATCGATTCATTGGCATAAACTGCAATTTCGGGGCCAGATCGCCGCGCTTACCTTCTTGGCAACAAACAAGCGAAGAGGGGTTCTCCATGACACTGGAAGCAAGCATGCCCGCACCATTATCGCCGGAGCGTCGTCTGGCCAGGAACTCGGTCGGCCTCGCCCACATCGTGTTCTTCGTCGTTGCCGCGGCCGCACCGCTCACGGCGGTCGTCGGCGCTTCGCCGGCTGCCTTTGCTTTTGGCAATGGTGCCGGTGTCCCCGGCGCTTTCGTGCTCGCCGGCTTGCTCTACCTGCTCTTTTCGGTCGGCTTCACCGCCATGAGCCGGCATGTGGGCGGGGCAGGCGCTTTCTACACCTATATCACCCATGGCATCGGCAAGCCGGCTGGCGTGGGTGGCGCCTTCATGGCGCTGGTCACCTACAGCGCGGTTCAGATTGCCATCTATGGCCTGTTCGGTTTCTTCATGGCCAATGCCATAGCGCCGCTCGGGCTGGTCCTGCCCTGGTGGGCTTGGGCCTTCACAGCACTGGTCGTCGTGCTGGTCTGCGGTCAGCGCAACATCGCCTTCTCAGGCGCGATCCTCGGCGTCTGCATGATTGCCGAAATCGCCATATTGCTGGTTCTGGATCTTGCCATCGTCTTTTCAGGCGGCGGACCGGAAGGCATCAGCTTCTCCTCCTTCATGCCATCGTCGGTCTTCGCGCCCGGCCTTGGTGCGGCGCTGGTCTTCGTCATCGGTTCGTTCATCGGCTTCGAAGCTACGGCCATTTTTGGGGAAGAAGCCGAAAATCCGGAAAAGACCATTCCCCGTGCCACCTATGTCGCGGTGCTGCTCATCACACTCTTCTATGCCTTCTCCACCTGGGCAATCGTGCAATTCTACGGTCCAAGCAAGGTGCAGGCCACCGCTGCTGCCGGCCTTGACAGCTTCTACTTCGCCGCCGCCAATTCCGTGCTCGGCGCATGGTCGAGCCAGGTGATGAACGTGTTGCTGATCACCAGCCTGTTTGCCTGCATTCTGTCCTTCCACAATACGCTCAACCGCTACTTCTTCGCCCTGGGCCGTGAAGGCCTGGCCGCACAGGTGCTCGGCAAGGTTCACGGCAAGCATGGCTCACCCTATGCTGCGGGTCTGCTGCAAAGTCTGATCGCGGCCATCGTCCTTGCCCTATTCGTCATCTTCGGCGCCGACCCCTACACTGTCGTGTTCTCGTGGATGGCAGCGCTTGCAGGTATCGGTATTTTGCTGGTGCAGGTGCTGGTCTCTGTCGCGATCGTCATGTTCTTCCGCAAGACGCCGAACGGATATAGCGCCTGGACCACGATGATCGCTCCGGCGCTGGCGCTGCTCGGCCTCGTTGGTTCGCTGGTGCTGGTCAGTTCCAATCTTTCACTCCTTTCCGGCAGTGAAAGCCCGATCGTCAAGGCTTTCCCCTATACCATGGTGCTGGTGGGCATTCTTGGCGCGCTGTTTGCGGTCCAGATCAAGAGATCCAAGCCCGCTCTCTACGCCTCCCTTGGAAAGGTCTTCGAATGAGTGCCGTTTTCGAACTTGCACCCGTCGATCGCCTTCTCGTTCTCGCGGTCGCGATCCTTGCCGGCCCAACATTGCTGGTTGCCGTTGAGGCGCACGCCTTCTGCTCAGTGTTCTGCATTCATCGAGGCACGATGATGATCGAGACGCAGATCTGCTCCGGTCGATCCTGATCACAGCAGCTAGCGGCGCGCCATGGTGCGTCGTCTCTTCCGAAACCAAGAGGCCCAAAACCAAAGAGATATATCCATGGACGCCATTGTCGCAGTCACCCATCCGCTCGATCCTCTGAGCCTCGACGAGATCGCTTCTGCCGTTGCCATACTCAAGGATACGCAGACACTCGCACCCACCGTCCGCTTTCCGATAACCCGGCTGGAGGAGCCGACCAAGGCGGACCTTGCCGCCCGTCGCTTGGGCGACAGGCTGCCGCGCCTTGCCTTCATCCTGGCGATGGATATCAGCAATGGCGAAACCTTCGAGGGCATCGTCAACCTGACTGCCGGCACGGTGTCCTCCTATATCCGGCTGCCTCTTGATGAATTGCCTTATGGCCAGCCGCCGGTCATGCTGTGCGAGTTCGAAACCGTTGAAGGCACCGTCAAATCCGATCCGCGCTGGATCGCTGCCGTCAAGAAGCGCGGCATTACCGACGAGGATATTCCGCTCATCCAGATCGATCCTTTTTCCTCGGGCTATTTTGGCCGCGAATTCGAGAAGGGAAAGCGCATCGTCCGCGCCGTGTCCTATTGGCGCGAGGATGTCCGTGACAACGGCTACGCGCATCCGATCGAGGGCGTAGTGGCGGTGGTTGATCTGATCACCAACCGAGTGGTCGATCTCGTCGACGATGAGAAGATCATTCCGGTTCCGAGGAAGAAGCGCAATTATGGCCGCGAAACCTTCCCGGAACTGCGGCCCGATCTCACGCCGCTGCATATCGTTCAGCCGCAAGGGCCGAGCTTTACTGTCGACGGCTGGAAAGTCGAATGGCAGAACTGGAGTTTCCGTGTCGGTTTCACCCCGCGCGAGGGCCTCGTTCTGCATGAACTCGGCATCAGGGATCAGGGCAGGCTGCGGCCCGTCGTCTTTCGCGCCAGTATCACCGAAATGGTCGTGCCCTATGCCGATCCGACAGCGAACCACTATTGGAAGAGCGCCTTCGATGCCGGCGAATATGGTCTCGGACGCTTGGCCAATTGTCTCGAACTCGGCTGCGACTGCCTGGGCCATATTCACTATTTCGACGTGCCGGCGGCGGACGATTTCGGCCAGCCTTTCATCATGAAGAATGCCATCTGCATGCATGAGGAGGATTACGGCATCCTCTGGAAGCATTACGAATTTCGCAACGGTGTTTTCGAAGTGCGCCGTTCGCGCCGCCTCGTCATCTCCTTCTTCGCAACCGTCGGCAATTATGATTACGGCTTTTACTGGTATCTTTACCAGGACGGCACGATCCAGCTCGAAGCCAAGCTCACCGGCATCATCCAGACGGCGGCGGTCGCGACCGGAGAAACCTATCCATGGGGCGGCATGGTCGATGACAATCTCGGCGGTCCGACGCACCAGCATTTCTTCAATGCGCGCCTGCACATGGATGTCGACGGCGGCGACAATAGCGTGACCGAGCATGAGTTCGCGCCGCGTCCCTGGGGTGAGGACAATCCCTATGGCAATGTCTTCGATACCAGGAGCCGTGTACTGAAGCGCGAACTCGATTCGCCTGCACTCGCCAATGGCGAGACCGGCCGTTACTGGAAAGTCTCCAACACCAACATAGAGAACAGCGTCGGCAAGGCGCCGGGCTACAAGATTGTCGTCATGCCGTCGCCGGTCATGCTTGCCCAGCCGGATTCGACCGTTGCCCAGCGCGGCGGTTTCGCCAAGAAACACATCTGGGTCACGGCCTTCGATGCCAAGGAAAAATATGCGAGCGGCGATTATCCGAACGTGCATGCCGGCGGCGACGGCCTGCCGAGTTACGTCAAGCAGAACCGCGAAATCGAGAATGCCGATATCGTGCTCTGGCATTCCTTCGGCCATACCCATGTCTGCAAGCCCGAGGATTTTCCGATCATGCCCGTGGAATATGCCGGCTTCACGCTGAAACCGAACGGCTTCTTCGCATCCAACATCGCCATGGACCTGCCGCCGGAAGGAAATAGCCAGAGTGTCGACAATCGCCTGCAACGTTCGGCCGATGACACCGGAAATGGTTCCTGCTGCCACGCATAGCTGCAATGCTACGGCTGTTCCCTTTTAAATAGCTTTCTGGTAGTCCGACGGATTGTAAGAAAGGCAGGGAACAGAATGCAGTGGCTTCTCCAGCAGTTCGAAGATACCAACAAGCTGGCCGATGCGCTCGACCAGCTCGGAATCTCCTACACATGGCACAAGGTCGTACCGTTCGTCGGCGAGCTCATCCCTGAGCCGGTCGTCGCTGATCCGGGTTTGGTGATCATGTTTGGCTCCTACACGCTGTGGAGGAACGCCGAGGCGAACAGTTACCGGCCGGGTGTCTTCAAGCTGCGTCCTTTCGTTCACGAACAGGTGTGGCATCCTTACCTTCTCAACGGCGCTGATGCGCTGTTCCTGACACTCCGGGATGTCCCTCAGTGTCTGGCGGATGACGGAAGGGACTGGTTCCTGCGCCCGGTCGACGACAGCAAGGAGGAGCCCGGAAATGTCAAATCGACCGGCGAGATCATCCGTATGGCGGAAATGGTACTGGCGCTCGATGAAGACGAAATCCCGAACGGATCGCTTCGCCACGACACGCTGCTGATGCTGACCGAGCCTGTCCGCATCAGCAGCGAATGGCGTCTCTGGGTGGTCGACGGCCAGATCGTCACCTATTCGCTCTACAAAGACGGATCGCGTGTCGTCCACCGCCACCAGATCGATGGTGATGCGCTGGATTTCGGGCAGCGCATGGTTGATATCAACCCCGGCTACTCCCAAGCCTATGTCATTGATATCTGTCGGACCGAGGAGGGGCTGAAGCTGCTCGAGACGAATTGTCTCAACGCTGCCGGGTTCTACGCCGCAGATCTCGTGAAGTTGGCGAGGGCGATCGACGGCCTGGCCCGCGATTGACGTCCTCCCGGTGAGGCGAGGGCGCCGGAGGCTCCGTATGGCTGGGGTCTTGTTGTTTCATCACACACAGGGGCTGACCCAAGGGTGCGCGCGCGTTCGCCGCGAAGCCTCACACGGCAGGTCGGGAGAGCGTCAGCTCTGCCGGGCTGCTGCGATGAAATCGGCCGACTGGCAGATCAGCGCATCTCCCATGAAGGCCATGTTGGCGAATGATCGATCGGCGGCCTCGGCATGCCCGGCGCCGCAGGCGTCGCTGATGACGAGCGGCACAAGCCCGAGGTCGGCACCGTGGCGAACCGTCGGCTCGATGCCGATTTCGGTGGCGACGCCGCAAATGGCGAAGCTGGTCAGACCCAGATCGCGCAGAATGATCGACAAAGGCGTGCCTTCGAAAGCCGAAAAGGTAATCTTGTCGATCACCGCCTCGTCGTAGCGCGGCTGAAGTTCGGGCACGATCTCGAAGCCTTCGCTTCCTCTGAGAAACCAGGGCTTGATGGCGGCCGGATCGTCGATCCTTTGCCAGGCCATGGCCTGACGGCGCTGGAAGGCGCCCATCAGAGCGAGCGGCATCGACATGTGCCGCATGAAGATGACGGGAAAGTTCGATGCCCGCGCGGCGGTCAGAATCGACAGGACGCGGGCGGTGATGCCGGCGCCGTCAGGCATTTGCCGCATGATGCCGATTTGCATGTCATAGACGACGAGAGCCATTTGATCCGGCCGGCAGAAATCGCCGATCGTCTTGCCGGGGTGTTCGATGGAATGCATGCTCGGCCTCCTCTTTTTCCTGCTTATGTAGACGCGATGAATTGCGTCCGGCAAGCCGAAGGTGACCGTTTCCGCGGCGAGGTGGACGTTGTCGGCGACGAACTACCTGCCGGGCATAGTCTATGCCGGGTTCTCCTTCGCTCTGAGCGGCTGCGAATACGCGACTGTCCAGGCTGAAGGGGAAGCCGACGTCACATCTTGACTCGCTCCGGCGCTGTGTCAGGCTTCAGAGATGAGCATGCTTCGAGTTCGCATGCTCTCGATACCCCTCTACGTCACCTCGGGGATTTCAGCCATGGATAACGCTCAGGGCAAGAAAGTGATCTTGGAGTTCTTGCGCCGGCACACCCTGGCGGTGATCGCGACATCGCATGCGGACGGCAAGCCTGAAGCTGCGGTCATTGACTTTTCGGTGCGTGACAACCTCGAAATCGTGTTCGATACCTTCGAACAGACGCGCAAGTTCGAAAACCTGTCGGATAGGGGAAGCGTCGCACTTGTCGTCGGCTGGGACAAGAACATCACGGTGCAATATGAGGGCGATGCCATGAAGGTTTCCGCCTCCGACGTGCGGGAATACCAGAAGGCGCATCTTGAAAGCGTTCCAGTCGAGAGAGAGTTTGTCGAGAAGGGCGCCGTGTTGTTTAAGGTCGTTCCTCGCTGGATACGATATTCCGATTTCACCAAGGACCCTGTCGAACGTTTGGAGCCCCGCTTTTAGGTGCCACGCGAGCGTGCACTGACGCTCTACCCCAACCTTCCTCAGAATGGCATATCTTCTGTTGCCGATCGATCGCCCGGCCGCTATGTTGCCGATGTCGGAAAAGGCATGATTTGGTGTGGTTGGCCCAAGTCCTTTCGGAAACGAAAGCTCTGTTCCTTGCCTCGTGCATGAGTTCTCCACGACGAACACGGACGCTGCTCAAGCGTCCCACTGTTCGTCCGTGTGGTTCTCGAAACGACGAACTGCTCCGGTCGAACGACCATAAAGGAGTAGTTCATGCCCGATTTTCTCATGATTCATGATGTTGTGATTGCTGGTGCCGGCCCTGTCGGTCTGTTTCTCGCCTGCGAACTGCAACTGGCCGGCCTCTCGGTGTTGGTGCTGGAGCAGGCCGAGGACCCGCATTCGCCGTTGAAACGGCTGCCGTTCGGCATGCGCGGCCTTTCCGCACCGACCATCGACGCCTTCTACCGTCGCGGATTACTGGATGACATCTTGGCGCCGCAACGCGAAAAAGATCAATCGACTTCAGCGCATTGGATGCAACAGCTGCGCCGTCCGGGCGGCCATTTCGCCGGCATTCAGTTCTTCCACGACACCATCGACACCTCGAAATGGCCCTATCGTCTGCCAGGTCCGGCCGGCACCAGCATGGCGGTCGAGATGGAGCACGTCGAAGCCGTATTGGCTGCTCGTGCAAGCGCGATGGGTGTGGAGATCCGGCGCGGGCTTGGAGTCGATGGCTTTGAGCAGTCGGACGAAGAGGTGACCGTTCGCGCCGGTGGCGAGAGCTTTCGCGGACGGTGGCTCGTCGGCTGTGACGGCGGGCGCAGCATGGTGCGCAGGGCAAGCGGCTTTGAATTCGTTGGCACCGATCCCGAATTCACCGGCTATTCCGTTCAACTCGAGATGGCCGATCCGGAGAAGCTCGCCCCGGGCCGCCACTACACGCCAACAGGCGTGTATACCTACCAAAAGCCCGGCACGATCGCGATGGTCGATTTCGACGGCGGCGCGTTTCACCGAACGCAGCCGATCACGCCGGGGCATGTGCAGCAGGTGTTGCGGCATATCTCCGGCACCGATGTCACGGTGACGGGACTTGAGCTTACCACCACCTGGACCGATCGCGCCTATCAGGCGACGGCTTACCGCAAGGGCAGGGTGCTGCTTGCGGGCGACGCCGCGCACATCCATTCCCCCTTGGGCGGCCAGGGTCTGAACCTCGGGCTCGGCGACGCGATGAATCTTGGATGGAAGCTTGCAGCGACGATCCGAGGCGATGCGCCGGAGGGCCTGCTCGACAGCTACTTCTGCGAACGGCATCCAGTTGGAGCCCAGGTTCTCGACTGGTCGCGCGCCCAGGTCGCGCTGATGCGGCCAAGCCGGAGTTCGCGCGCGCTCGAAGCCATCATCCGCGATCTGATCGACACGCGCGACGGCGCGACATACTTCGCCGAGCGCGTCTGGGGTGTGTCTCTCCGCTACGATCTCGGCGGCAGTCACCCGCTGGTCGGCCGCAGCGCTCCCGACTTCGAGCTGGCCGACGGAACGAAGCTCGGCGATCATCTCAGGGAGGGCAAAGGCCTGCTTTTGGACTTTGACGCCGGCGCACCGCTGCAAGCACTGGCAGGCCGCTGGAATGGGATCACCTATGTCGCAGGCGATGCGAGGGATCGGATGGGGCTGAGCGCGCTGCTCGTGCGCCCCGACGGCTTCGTGGCGTGGGCTGATGAGGCTGTGCCTGACAATGAGGAAGCCGCGCGGGCCGCATCGCGGTGGTTCGGCAAAGCCTGAAACTATGAATGGGGCAATCGATGTACAGGTCTCGGAAAGCTTCTTCAGCCTTATCAGTCCGGTAGAGCGTCACGGAGATTTCCCGCTATCGGTTTTCGGCGGGTTTGCAGACGTTGCTTCGCAACGTATCCGCACTCTTCCCGGCAAGGCGGCGACGCTGTAGAGTGGCGATGCGCCCGACCGTCCCGCCCAGAGGCTCCCTATGGCTGAGATCCTGTTGTTCCATCACGCACAGGGGCTGACTCCGGGTGTGCGCTCGTTTGCCGACGATATCAGGGCAGCCGGTCACATCGTGCACACGCCCGATCTATTTGACGGGCGCACCTTCCCAAGCATCGAAGCGGGGATCGCCTATATCGGTGAGATCGGATTCGACGCCCTCCGGGAGCGCGGCGTGCGCCTCGCCGACGAATTGCCTGCCGGGCTCGTCTATGCCGGGTTCTCCTTCGGTGTGCTGTCGGCGCAGAAGCTGGCGCAGACACGGCCGGGTGCCCGCGGGGCTCTTCTCTTTTACTCCTGTCTGCCGATCAGCGGCGAGTGGGCCTTCGGACCCTGGCCGGACGGCGTCGCGGTGCAGATTCACGGCATGGACAACGACCCGATTTTCGTCGGCGAGGGCGACATCGATGCCGCCCGCGAGATCGTGGAGAAAGTCGAGGACGCGGAGCTTTTCCTGTACCCCGGTGATCAGCATTACTTCGCCGACAGTTCGCTGCCGTCCTATGATGCGGATGCGACCGCGCTGCTCACCCTCCGCGTGCTCGAATTCCTAAATCGTGTCTGATACAGACATTCCGGCCCGGATAGGACTATTCGGACGCCACGCAGAAATTGTTGCCTTCGGGATCATTCAAGACCGTGTAGCCATCTGCTTCCCGGACGAAGCTCGCTCCGAGGGATAAAAGCCGTTCTACCTCCCTGGCCCGATCGGGGGTGGCAATATCGAGATGAAGTCGGTTGCGGGCCGGACGCTCCCCCTGACGAAGGTGGAAGCAAAGGCGGGTTCCGGGACCTTCGACCATCACGGTAGGGTCAGTCTCGGGTGTCAATCCGAGAGCGGCCAGGCGGGCCAGTTCTTCGTCGTCATATGGCATCACGTCGTAGCCATCGAGCGCCTCCGCCCAGAACCGGGCGACGCGCGAGGGAATGTCGCAATCAATGACGATTTCTTTCAGCCTTGCCATGGACCCTTCAAGAATTGTTGGGCCGGCGACGGCAAACGCGTTCAACGAGAGCGCCACCGATGGCCGGCAGCAATGCGAAAAGCATGAGCTGCGGTGTCTCCGTCAGCGCCAACAGGCTAGACATGAGGAAGGCGACCAATAATCCTGCCAGCACCCCGGCTGCATAGGGCAGATAATCCTTCAAGAAAGCCTCCGTCTTGTGCTGATCTCAAACAGAAGGGGCATTATTGGCTTGAGATAGAGATCTTTGCGGTATCGGCAATGGCTGGTTGCGGCCGAACCTCACGTCGTCCGATCGGCGGCGTATCTCAACGTTGGTGGGGACAGGTCGGCCAATCGACGTGACGCGGTGCGCGTGCTTTTGCGGGAGACGACCAATTTCTTTCGCGCTATGAAGACTGACCGCATATCCCGTCACATCCGACACCGAGGTCCTTCATATGGCTTTGAAAATTCTTTTCGTTGGCGGTACCGGCCAGATTTCATATCCATGCGTCGAGCGCGCTGTGGCTCAGGGCCACCATGTCAGCGTCTATAACCGCAGCTTGAGAGGCGACCCATTGCCTGCGGGGGTTACCGCGATTGTCGGCGACCTGGCGGCACCGGCCTATGCCGACTTGGCCAAGGCCAATTACGACGTCGTGTGCCAGTTCATTGCCTTTACACCCGATCAGATCGCGCGTGACGTCGATGTGTTTGCCGGGCACTGCGGCCAGTACATCTTCATCTCTTCGGCCTCGGTCTATGAAAAGCCCCCGCGCCACTATGTGATTACCGAGCAGACACCGGCGATCAACCCCTACTGGCGCTATAGCCAGGACAAGATTGCCTGCGAGACGCTGCTCAAGAATTCCGAGAAGCTCGCCTGGACCATCGTCCGTCCCAGTCACACCGTTCGCACGGGTCTGCCCATCATGATGGGCGACAGCGATGTCATGGCGAGACGCATGCTGGATGGCGAGCCCACTATCGTAGCGGGCGATGGCCATACACCCTGGACGCTGACACGCTCGGTTGATTTCGCGGTGCCGTTTGTCGGGCTTTTCGGCAAGCCGGCGGCGTTGAACGAGATCTTCCACATCACCTCCGACCGCGCCCACATCTGGAATGATATTCAAAAGACGATCGCCAGATTGTTAGGCGTCGAGGCCAAGCTCGTCCACGTACCGACGGACACCTTGATCAAGTACAATCCGGAATGGGTTGGTCCGTTGCTCGGTGACAAGGCATGGTCGGCGATCTTTGACAATTCAAAGGTCAAAAGCGTGGCAGGCGACTTCAGCTGCGCCGAGAGCCTTGATGAAATTCTGGCGGAGCCGATCATGCATCTCAAGCAGCGCCTGGCGAACAACCGCCCGCCAAGGGGCGATCTCGATGCTTTGATCGACCGGATTTGCGTTGCGCAAAGCGCTCTTGGCTAGGCAGCTCCTCGTAGAGCAACTTTCCGAAAGACACGGCGCAGACGGTCGTGCCCGCGCTGATTACCCGGACTTGCGATGTCGCCGATCTCGACAGCCTGTCGGGTTGGCTGGAAGACAATCATACCGACCTTCAACGGCGGATTGAGACTTGTGGCTGGCGACCCGAGGACCGGGTGAGGGTGGCACGGTATGCCGTTCACAAAAAATCCCTGCCTGAAAAGCGTCCTAAAACATGATGGAGGTCGCGCCGGGTGAGGATCTCGGCAAAGATGGCCAACTGTTTTCCACTTCGATCCTATCAGGCCATGCTGTTCATTCCGCTTCCCTTCGTCGTTGCTCTTCTGCTGCTCATCCTCTTCGTCACCGTTCTCAGGCGCGACGAGGAGGCGCAGCCCAATCGGCCGTTTCTGGCACTGATCCTGCTTGCCATGCTGCAATCGGTCCTCTCCGGACTGCGCTGGGGCTACGGGGTGCAGGCGGTGAGCGTGATCGAGCCGGTCACCGCGGCGATGGTGCCGCCGCTTGCCTATGCCGGGGTTTTCAGTCTGGTGAGGACGAGCCGGCGGTCGCTGCCGGCGCGGATTGCGCTGCATGCCGTGCCCGCTGCCGTCATCCTCTTGTTGATGGTGGTCTGGCGGGATGTGATCGATCTCGCGCTGGTGCTTGTTTTCGTCGGCTATGCCCTGGCGATCCTGCTTCTGATGCGGCCGGGCGCGGACGCGCTTCGGCTTGCGCCCTTCGAGGGAGCGGTGCCGGCCTATCGGGCAATCATCTTCGCGGCGGCGGCGCTGTGCCTGTCGGCCTCGGTCGATATCTTCGTCTTTTTCGACTTCACATGGGCACATGGCGAGCATGCGCTGACGCTGATCAGCCTCAGCAATCTAGCCGTCCTCGTCATCCTCGGCAGCGCGGCAGCCGCCGCCAGCCGAAGCCGGGCGCCCGCCGAGACGGCGGAGGCGGCGCTCAAGCCCGAAACGGCCGAGGATAAAGAGACGATCGCGACGGTTGATGCGCTGATGGAAGCGAGGAAACTCTATCGCGACGCCAATCTCAATCTCGACCGCCTGGCCCGCAAGGCCGGCATTCCCGCCCGCCAGATCTCGGCGGCGATCAACCGGGCGATGGACAAGAACGTCTCGCAATATGTCAATGACTACAGGATCGGCGAGGCCTGCCGGCTGCTTGCAGTGACCCAGAAATCGGTGACCGAAGTGATGTTCGAGGTCGGCTTCCAGACCAAGTCCAACTTCAACCGCGAATTCCGCCGCGTCACGGATATGACGCCGGTTGCCTGGCGGGAGAAGAAGGCCGAGCGGTGAGGGGCAGGCCCGACGGGCTTTGGTCCTCGTCAGGTTCGCTTGCCTATAACGCCCAGATGGGTGTGGGTGAAGGCGGATGCGTATTTCAATCCATACCCCAGGCTTCGGTCAAAGCCGGCATGAGCCGCCAGAATGAGGGCGATCTGCCAGAGCAGGTCGATGCCCAGCAGCCAGCTCGCGCCGGCGAGCAGTATGGCCGAGATGTAGCTGTGAACCATATTGTAGACGATCGCTCCCAGCCGGGCATTGAGAGCATAGGCCGCGAAGCTGAGATCCGGCGCGAAGAACAGAATGGCATAGAACCAGGGGTTGCCGCCGGAGACGAAATAGGCCGTTGTCGCGGCCGCCATGATCGCGAAAGCCTCGAGCCGCAGTACCTCACGCACGCCGCCGGTCACCGATCCTGCCGAAGGAGAAATGATGTTCGCTGCCTGGTTCATCGGTTCTGTTCCTTCATGACAATTGTCGCAGCGCTGCCGGCGACCTGATGCGGGATTTCCTAGCATGAACATTGCGGGTGCCAAATTCGCGATCGATGAACAAGCGTTATACATATTTGTATCTTTGGCTCGTAGGTACCGACGTTTTCGAATGCCGAAATCCCATTCGTCTGGATGGTCATTGCCGTACAATTCCGCAATTGTGAAAGACGTGCCGTGCCGGCCCGGCGCCGGCTAGGGCATATACATATCTCGCAAAGCCCATCCATCGGCGACGGCTCGAAAGTATTTGAGGCCGTTGAAGAAGGTGATTGGGCCCGGCGGCTTGGCCGAGGCGTAGCCGTTCCAGCCGCCGAGCTTG